>DATLQX010000021.1:0-11412 GCA_035534995.1 Chloroflexota bacterium
TCACGGTCGCGGTCCTGAAGAAGCTGGCCCGATCTGGAGTGATCCGGCGCCATGAGCGGGTGGTGGCCTATATCACCGGTAACGGATTGAAGACTCCGGACGCAGTGGCGGAGCACCTAGCCAAGCCCTATAGAATCGCCCCGAACCTCCGCTCATTCGCGGCCAACGTTCCGGTAGATCGTCTGGAGTTGGTGGGGGTACGGTAGCACAGGGCGGGCATTGGGGCGGGAGTTCCGCAAGGACCAGGCGCCTAATGAGAAGCGGGGGCTGCCGGCAGGACGTTCACGGAGTGCGCGGCCGGAAGATCGTTCTGGCCGTGCGTCAAGTCGTGAACCCACGGCGCGGTCACTTTTACCCGCGCGCCATTGAGAAGCCGGCCATGAATTCGGTTCCTGCCATCCACGAAAACCGTAATCGCACCCCCGAAATAGGTGTTGTGGGCGTTCAGGAGGCTCCGGCTCGCCGCGTCTGGCCGAAGGTCGAAGTACACGATGGATCCCGTACTGGCAATATTCTCGGCGGTACCGGTGGCGCTCACGCAGCCGCTGAGCACCTTGAACTTGATTCCCGAAGGGTACCAATCGCTGACCGCGCCGTCGGCGCAACTATATTCAGCGCGTTGGGCATGGGCGAAGTACGAGGCGGAAGGCAGGACACCCAGGGAACAGGCGAGCATCCCGGCAAGAATCTTCTTGGACATCATCAGCTCCATGCCTTTCATCCGTTTCTTCTCGGTCCGGGCAGCCACCGTGGCCGCGTCGCCCATCCGCGCCTGGTACTGAATCGAGCCTAGTTCCGTCCCATTACCCGCGCATTACCCACACCTTGCCGAGTGAGAGCGGCCGGCTCAATGACCATGCCTCCATTGCCGTGACCAAGCAGGATAATTTCGCGGATATCCACATGGCACATCAGCGCCACGAAATCGCAGGATCTGGATCAGCACGGCCGGTTCCTTTGCCTGCCGTCGAGCCAGATCGTCCAGGGCTGAATCGCGCCGATCTGGAGCAGGCCCATCGATTCCCATGGATCAGGGCTCAGACGCGCCTCAATCTCGCGCTCGTCCTTCGCCTCGACGATGAGCAGAACCTGCTCGCCGTCGCCTATTGGACCGCCGAGGATGACGAAGCCGGCATCGACGAGTCCATCCATGAAGGTTGCGTGTTGGTCCCAAGCGTCCTGCTCCCGACGCCCACGGGAGACGTCGAAGTTCGGACCGGAGACCATGGTCAAGGCAAAAATGGCCATGACGAGATCGTACCTATCCCCGGCGCCAATGGCAACCCGGCCTTACGCCGAGCCCTGGAGGATCCGGCGAATCCTCGCCCGCGGCGGGAACCGCTCATGGCGGTTCTTCGGGTAATGGCCCGCTTGCAGGGATATGGACGTACGCCGAGTGTCCGCGCGGCCATCGCGGCGGGCTGGGCAGGCGTATATCTCCTGCGTGACGCACCCGAGACTACCATCCATACGGCGGTGCGACGCGCGGTGCGCGCGGATCGTTTCCTTCGGCAGGAGAATCCGGCGAAGTCCTCATAGCAGGCGCACTCCCTCTGATACCGTGTATGAGGCGCCGGAGCGGGCCAGCTGGACGTGGATCGGTGGGCGTATGTACCCGGCGAGCAGCACGCCGCAGCCGTGCGCGCTCTGCCCGCTCCCAGCGATCCGCCATCTCGGCCCTGATCATCGGCGCGAATGGGTCATACTTGAGCATCGTCCTTCTCCTTCTCGCGGTCACCGCGCTCTGTTTTACGCTCTGAGCTGCCTCCTATTCTGGTCCGCGGCGCCCCCCAGAACCACGCGCAACCGACGCAAGGGATGGAAGGATTGCCCACGCAAGTACCTACGCATCAGACGCTCACGTCGCCGCGCCCCTCCTGAAGCACAGATGCACGGATGGAACGGATGACACAGATGACTACCCTGGGAACCAGCGAGGCAATGAACAAAGATGTGGATGCGGACTGCCTGGTCAATCCATGCGGAGCGTAATGTCCGTTGGGTGCGCACTTACCGACCCGCGAACCAGGGAAGTCATCTGTGTCATCTGTCTAATCTGTGCATCTGTGCTTCAGGGCGCCCAAGTTGCCAGGAAGTTCCACTGGAGGTTGTGTTATGATCTCCGCTACCGTGGCCCCCGCTCCGCACGGGAATATTGAGCCGCGGCGGAAGGACGGGTATGCGGCATGGGCTTGGATGATCCCCCTCCCACCTTCGCGGCCCTGCTCCGGCGCTCCCGACAAGCCGCCGGACTGACTCAAGAGGAGCTGGCCGAGCGCGCTCACCTTTCGGCGCGCGGGATCAACGACCTTGAGCGCGGAGTCCGCCGTGCTCCCCGCAAGGATACGGTGCGGTTGCTGGCCGACGCCCTCGCGCTGGGAATACCGGAGCGCGCCGCCTTCGAGAGCGCCGCCCGCCGCCGGCTGGTGATCCAGGGCGCCGGTACGGAGTCTCCCGGCCCAGACACGCCGACCAGGCCACCGCTGGCGCCGTACCGGCAGACCGGGCCGGTGCGGCCCGGCAACCTGCCGCTCAGTCTCACCAGCTTCGTGGGCCGCGAACGGGAGCAGGCCGCCCTGCGGCAGGCGCTGACCGAGACCCGCTTGCTCACCCTCACCGGCTCGGGCGGCTGCGGCAAGACTCGCCTCACCCTCCAGGTCGCCGCCACTCTTTCGCCCTCCTACCCAGACGGCATCTGGCTGATCGAGCTTGCCGCCTTGAGCGACCCCAGCCTGGTTTCCCAGGCCGCGGCGACCGTTCTGGGGGTTCGCGAAATGCCTGGCCGGCCTGTCCTGACCAGCCTGATCGGCTTCCTGCGGTCCCGGCGCTTGCTCCTCCTCCTGGACAACTGTGAACACCTGGTCATGGCCTGCGCCGAGTTGGCCGAGGCCCTCCTCCGGGTCTGCCCCCAACTGACCATTCTGGCCACCAGCCGGGAGGCCTTGGGGATCAGTGGCGAGCGGCCCTGGATCGTCCCTTCCCTCGCTCTCCCGGACCCGCGCTCCCCGCCCAACGCGGAACAGATACTGGCGTGCGAGGCAGTGCGACTGTTCGTGGAACGAGCCAGAATCATCCGGCCCGACTTCACTCCAACTGCCCAGAATGCCGCCCTGCTGGCGGAGGTCTGCCGCCGTCTGGACGGCATCCCCCTGGCCCTGGAGTTGGCCGCCGCCCGTCTCGCCGCCCTTACCCTCGAGAGCCTGGCCGCCCGCCTTGACGACAGTTTCCGCCTGCTGACCGGCGGCAGCCGCACCGCGCTCCCGCGTCGGCAGACCCTCCGGGCTACCCTGGACTGGAGCCACGATCTTCTGAGCGAGCCGGAGCGCGTCCTCCTCCGCCGGCTCTCCGTCTTCGCGGGCGGTTGGACCCTGGAGGCAGCCGAGGCCGTCTGCGCGGGCGAGGGTATCGGGCCGGAGGAGGTGCTGGATCTGCTGGCTGGGCTAATCCACAAGTCGTTGGTGCTGCTTCACGAGGAGACGACTGGCAATCGCTACCACTTGCTGGAGACGGTGCGCCAGTACGGGCAGGAGAAGCTCACGACAGCAGGAGAAGCGGAACTGCTCCGGGATCGCCACCTGGACTGGTGCCTTGGCATGGCCCTGCGGGCAAAGCTCGGGGTAGGTGCAGGGGAGTCAGCCGCGCCCAACCTGGAGCCCCACGAGCAGGCAGCTGGGTTGGAGCGGCTGGAGGGAGAGGCGGACAACCTGCGAGCAGCCCTGTCCTGGAGCAAGGCGGCGGGTGAGCGGCAGGAGAAGGGTCTCCGTCTGGCCGCATCTATCCCTTTGTGGTGGCTCCTCGCCGGCCATGCCGGAGAGGGGCGGCGCTGGCTGGAGGATCTGCTTGAAAATGCTGGCAAGGTTCCAGCACTACTCCAGGCCCGTGCCCTCCTTGTCCTGTGCTTTCTGGCCTCGAATCAGGGTGAGTATACGGAGGCGATGCGGTTGGCCGAGATGGCCCACGCCCTCTTCCAGAGCGAGGGGGATCAGCATGGCGCGGCCGCCTCGCGTTATAGCCAGGGTGTGCAAGCGTTCTACCTTGGCGACTACCCCCAAGCGACCATTCTCTGTGAGGAGGTGTTGCGGGCGTATCGGGCTTTGGCAGACCGGAGGGGCGAGTCCTATGCTCTACTTGGTCTCGGTATCATCCCGCACCTGCAGGCCGACTATGGCCGGGCGGCGGCCCTCTACACGGAGGGTCTGGCCTTGTTCCGGGAGCTGGGAGACGCCTTCGGGATCGGCAACCAACTCGCTAATCTAGCCAACGTTGCTCGTGATCTGAGCGACTTCACGGAGGCGACACGCCTGCACCGCGAGAGCCTTGAGGTGCGCCGCGCCATCAGGGATCGGCCCGGCTTCGCCGAGTGCTTCGAGGGCCTGGCTGTGTGCGCCGCCGCTGAAGGGCAGCCGCACCGGGCGGCGCGGCTCTTGGGCGCCGCCGAGGCCCTCCGCGAGGCAATCGGCCGTCCGGTTGAGCAGGCGGATCGCGCCGCCCATGACCGCGTCGTTCCCGCCGTACGGGCCGTGCTGGGCGAGGATGCCTT
This sequence comes from Chloroflexota bacterium, assembly GCA_035534995.1. Classification (GTDB taxonomy): domain Bacteria; phylum Chloroflexota; class UBA5177; order JANWHV01; family JANWHV01; genus JANWHV01. The sequence goes on from DATLQX010000021.1 coordinate 4,541, forward strand.
CGTCGCGGCCTGGGCCGAGGGGCAAGCCCTGCCCCTGGAGGAGGCCATTGCCTATGCCTATGCGATGGAATCCGGCCGGTTTGCTGATCCCTAGCGAACACCGCGCGGTTTCGGGTTAGCAAGGGTAAAGTCGCTTGACATCACAACACCAACATTATTATGCTTCGATGCATGAGAACGACTCTAACTCTTGATGACGACGTTGCCGCTACTCTTGAGCGTATACGCGGGATCCGTAAAGCGAGCCTGAAAGATCTCGTCAACGATGCCTTACGACGAGGACTCAAGGACATGACCGATCAGCCAAAGCCGCGCAAGCTATTTCGCACACGGTCGGTGGCACTTGGGGCAGTGCGAATAGGCGGGATCGATAATATCGGAGAAGCGCTCGCCATCGCGGAGACTGAAGCTTTCAAGTGATAGCGATCGATGCCAACCTTCTCATCTATGCTCACGTCGGTTCATTACCTCAGCACGAAGCCGCGCGCGAATGGCTCGACCACCAACTGAATGGCGTCGGGCCGGTTGGCTTCCCGTGGGCAAGCGTGCTCGCATTCTTGCGTCTGGTCACAAACCCTCGGGTCTTCGAGCGGCCCGAACCGATCGCCGATGCGTGGCGTCAGGCGCGCGCCTGGCTCGCCTGCGAGACTGCGTGGACACCGCAGCCGACCGAGCGCCACGCCGAACTCCTTGGCCAGTTCCTGGCCCTGCCCGGTATGCATGGCAACCTTCTACCCGATGCCCATCTGGCCGCCTTGGCGACCGAGCATGGGCTGACCCTGTGCTCAACGGACGGCGATTTCGCCCGCTTCCCCGGCCTGCGCTGGCTCAATCCGCTCGCGCGGTGACGGATTCTTGGGCACCTGGCACGGGCTCCGGCGGGCCTGGCGACCCGCGCTCCTAGAAGTATCCTCAACCGCCACCGCGAGGCGCACCCTACGAATTACCCCTCCTTGCCCATCGGTACCCTGCTGCTGCATACTAGCGCCAGAGCAGGGCACGGCGGGGACATGATGGCGCGATCCGCCCACTGCCTATGCGGTCGATCCCTGGTTGCTGCATCATTGGTAGGTTTCTTGAGTAGGCCGGACGAGCCGCCATCCTCGTTCGGGCACATGGAAGGAGTCCAAACATGGGCCCAATCTCGTCCCGCGTCAAATCTCTCGCCGTCACGGCGGCGCTCGTGGCGGTGGCCGCCATCCCGGCTCAGCGGATACGGGCGGCGGCGTCTTTAACCCCGATCAACATCTCGTTCAGCACCTGGACCGGCTATGGGCCGCTGGTGGTGGGAGTGCAGGACGGCGTGTTCAAGAAGTACGGGCTGGACGTCAAGTACTCCCTGATCGAATCTCCCTCGCTCCGCCGTGACGCGCTCCGCACCGGGCGCATCGATGGGGCCGCCTCTACCGTCGATACTTTTGCCCGATGGGCGGGGCAGGGAGCGGCTCCGGTGCAGGTGCTCGGCATCGATCGCTCGGAGGGTGGAGACGGCATCGTGGCCAAGAAGACGATCACCAGCGTCAAGCAACTCAAGGGCCAGACCGTCGCGGTGAACGTTGGTTCGACCAGCGAGTGGTTCATGTATTACGTACTGCGCGCTAATGGGCTCTCGGTGAGCGACATCAATGTACTGGACATGCCGGATAGCTCCGTCGCCGGATCTACCTTCCGGGCCGGGAAGGTCGCGGTCGCCGTCACCTGGCAGCCCTGGCTGGATCGGGCGGAACAAGCGCCGTTCGGCCATGTCCTGGTCTCCAGCAAGGCGTATCCCAACATCATCGTTGATGATTTCGCCTTTAGCGCCGGCTTCATCAAGGCCCATCCCGCCGCCGTGACGAAGTTCGTCCAGGCATACTTCGCCTCGGTCAACCTGGTGCTGACCAACCCGAAGCAGACCTACCCAATCATCGGGAAGTTCACCGGCGAGACGGTGGCGGGGGTGACCTCGGACTTTACCGGGGTGAAGCTCATGGACCTGGCCCAGAGTAAAGCCTACTTTGGTACCCCGAGCAAGCATGGGCCGATCTACGGCATCGAGACCCAGGCCGCCAACTTCTGGCTCAGTCTGCATGACATGCGCGGGATGCCGAACATCCCTCAGAGCATCAACTCCTCCTTTCAATCCATGATGTAGGGCCGCGGGTCATGATGGGGAGCCACGCGGCTCCCCATCATCGGTGAGGGGAGCCGAGACGAAGGGAGACCATGGAGCGCGAATTGAGGATTGACGAGCCCGGCCCGCGGGACGACTCGGTGCCGGCAGCCCCCAGACGACGGCGGCGAGGCGGATTCGCGGCTACCTACTTAACCCCCAAGGAATCGATCCCCCCGCTCGCCGTCCTGGTTCTGGGGGTGCTCAGCTTTGCCATCCCGCTCGGTGCCTGGGCCGTGCTGACCTATGGCGGGGTAATCGATCCCTTTACCCTGCCCGATCCGGGAGCGGTGATTTCCGCCCTCCAGTATATGTTCGCCACCAATAACTTCATCGCCGATGTCTGGGCCAGCAGCTCCCGCATCTTGATCGGTTTCGCCATCTCGGCCATCCTGGGGGTGCCGCTGGGGATCTTGATGGGGTCGTTCCGAGCCGTGCAGGCGCTATTCGAGCCCTTGATATCCTTCGCCCGTTATCTGCCGGCCTCCGCGTTCATACCCCTGCTGATCGTCTGGCTTGGTTTCGGTGAGAGCGAGAAGGTAGCGATCATCGTCATCGGCTGCTTCTTCCAGTTGTGCCTCCTGGTGGCGGACATTTCGGCGGGGGTGCAAAAAGAGTTGCTGCAAATTGCCTATACCCTGGGCGCCAAACGCCGGCAGGTTTTTACCCGCGTCCTCATTCCTGCCTCGCTCCCTGGGGTGGTCGATACCTTGCGCATCATCGTCGGCTGGGCCTGGACCTATTTGATCGTGGCTGAATTGGTAGGGGCGGAAACCGGGATCGGTCACGTCATTCTGGCGGCCCAGCGAACCGGATTCACCGATCAGATCATCGCGGCCATCCTCACGATCGGCATTCTCGGCCTGATTACCGACGCCGCCTTCCGCTTGCTCCACCATCTCCTGTTCCCATACGTGGAGCGTCCGGGCCAGACCGGGAGCCGGGCCGTCGTACTCGCCCGCCTCAACCCGTTCGCGTGGGGCCGATGAGCCGCATCGTGCTGGATCACGTCCGAATGGTCTACCCAGGGCGGGACGGCGGCGTGCTCGCCTTGAACGATATCAGCCTGACGGTGGAGGAGGGCCAGTTCGGCGCCATTGTTGGGGCCTCCGGCTGCGGCAAGAGCACCTTGCTCAACATCGTTGGCGGGCTGGTCACCCCGACTGGGGGCGAAGTACGGCTCGATCACGAGCTCATCGATGGCCCCGGCGCGGATCGGGGGATGGTCTTCCAATCGTACACCCTTTACCCCTGGAAAAGCGTACGGCGGAATATTGAGTTTGGCCTGGCCCTCCGGCACGTTCCCAAGGAACGGCGCCGTGCCGTCACGGACGAGTTGATCGCCCAGGTTGGCCTGGAGGGGTTCGCGGACGCTTATCCCAAGGCCCTATCAGGTGGGATGAAGCAGCGGGTGGCGATCGCCCGCGCGCTGGCCAACGACCCGCGGGTCTTGTTGATGGATGAGCCGTTCGGCGCCCTGGACGCCCAGACCCGCGTGGTGATGCAGGAGCTGCTGCTGGATATTTGGGAGCGGAGCCGGAAGACCGTGCTGTTCGTGACCCACGATATCGATGAAGCAATCCTTCTCTCCGACGTGGTGTATGTCCTGTCGAGCCGGCCCGGCACCCTCCGTCTCCGCCTCCCTATCGATCTTGACCGTCCCCGCAGCCTGGATACCATGGGTACGCCGAGATTCGCCGCCTTCAAACGACAGATCCTGGAGATCATTCACCGGGAGAGCCTGCGGGAGGCCGGATTGACGAACCGGCTAGGGGCGGGGCGGGGCACCGCGAGCGCGGGGGACGCGCAAACCGGATAAGTCAGAAGCACGCCGCGGGGTCGGGACGAGAGTCCACGTCAGGGGCGCGGGTCTCCAGACCCGCATGCGTCGGTGACGGATCGTCATCGGGGTAGCGTGTCGCCATCCGGCGGGTTGGTGTCCGCGCCCAGCGGGTCTGGAGACCCGCATCCCTAGAACACGCCCGCGGCCATGAGGTACACTCAGCGAGAGTATAAATGCCGGCGGGCCGCGCGGGCCGGCCGCCCCTGGAAAGGACCGCTCCCCATGACCGTGACTGTTCGTATTCCCACCCCCTTGCGCCGAATAACCGGCGGCGCCGCGCGCGTGAACGCGAGCGGCGACACGGTACGCGCGGCGCTCGATTCCCTGGTGACCACCTATCCCGAGCTGCGAGATCGCATCTATGACGAGGATGCCAGGGTGCGCCGCTTCATCAACTTGTTCGTGGGCGAGGAGGACGTGCGCTTCCTTAATGGTCTTGATACACCGCTGAGCGATGGCGCCGAGTTGTCTATCGTCCCGGCGGTGGCGGGAGGGTCCGGCAGGTAGGGATACTCCGGATTGCCCTTTGCCGGGTCGCGCCGCAGGCTGTACGTTTGAGGGCACGTATCCACAATCCGCCGACGGCCCGACCTGTATGGGCACCGGGCTCGCGGCGCCTGGTACGTTGAGTTGAACCACGGCGGAGGAGGCAATAATGCGGCTGGTGACCTACCGGGACGGGGATGACGCGCGAATTGGCGCTATTCATGGTGACCGCGTGATCGATCTCAGCGACCAGGCTCCCGATATGCAGAGCCTGATTGAGCAGGGCGACCCAGGCACGAGACGAGCGCGCGCGGCGGTGGAGGCAGCGGCATCCTCGCGGCCCCTCTCCGAGGTGAGCCTCCTGGCCCCGATTCCCCGGCCCCGGAAAAATATCGTCTGCCTGGGGATGAACTATGCCGCCCACGCCTATGAAAGCGCGCGGGCCCGGGGCAACCCTGAGGTACTGCCGGAGTATCCCGTGTTCTTCACCAAGGCGCCGACCTCGGTGATTGGCCCTGATGCCGTCGTCCCGCTCCATCAGGACGAGACCAGCCAACTCGACTGGGAAGTTGAATTAGCTTTCATCATCGGGCGGAAGGCGCGCAATGTCAGCGAGTCAGATGCCCTGGACTATGTGTTCGGCTACACGGTGCTCAACGACGTGTCGGCCCGCGAACTGCAGAGCCAGCATCAGCAGTTCTTCCGCGCCAAGAGCCTGGATGGGTGCGGCCCGCTTGGTCCCTGGATCGTCACCGCCGATGAGATTCCCGATCCCCATGCCCTGAATCTCCGTCTCCGCGTCAATGGGGAGACCATGCAGGACTCGTCGACCGGCGACCAGATCTTTAAGATTCCGGCGATCATCTCCGTGCTGTCCCATGGGATGACCCTGGAGGCGGGCGATATTATCTCCACCGGCACCCCGGCCGGGGTGGGTATGGGAAGGCATCCTCAACTCTGGCTGAAGGACGGAGACGTGATGGAGGCCGAGGTCGAGGGGATCGGCGTTCTGCGAAACCCGGTAAGGAAACTCTAGCCCAGGCACGGCCGCGCGCCCAGGGAGTACTCGTGGCTCTACCCGCCTTTTCCGCGCCGTCCACTCCGCGCCATCATCCGCGCGCCCGCTCGCGAGGGGTCGTGACCTATCATCGGTCATCCCTCGCGGTGGCCTGGGTCGTGATCCTGATGGGAGCATTCGCGGCCTTCACGGCCGTTCGGGGATCCGGAACGACCACCCAACTGGATCTGCGGATCGTAGCCGACCTGGTGCCGATCCGCGATCACCACCGTTTGCTCAAGCTGCTCCATCCCTTGGTGCACCTGGCTGATGGCTGGTTCGTGGTTTCCGTCACCATGCTGGTGGTCCTGACGCTCTGGGCGCGAGGCTACAAGCATCCGTGGGCCCTCCTGCTGGGATTTCTGTCATGGCCAATCGAACTGGCGTGTAAGACCCTCTTTCCTCAACCCACCGGGCTGTATACCGGCCATGCCACCGTACAAATACGCGATCTCGTCCATGGTCCTGGGGCTACGGCGCTGCTGGATTGGCTGCATAACGCGGCCCCAGGCGGCGTGGGCACCCTGGTGCAAAGCGCCGGTGGGGCGACGCTGGGCCTGGCTTCCAGCTATCCAAGCGGAACTACCGCCCGCGGCGCCTTCGTCATTGGTCTGCTGGCCTGGGCCTGTTTGCGTCTTGGGGGAAGCAGCCTGGGCGTCTTGCTTGCAACCTTGCTGTTCGTGCCACTCAGCACCCTTGGCCTGGCGGTCGTGCTCTACGCATGGCATTGGCCCTCCGACGTGGTAGGTGGGTATCTTCTTGGCATCGGCCTCCTGGCCGCCGGTCTAGCGATCCAGCGCCGCCCGATCCGCGCCGATGTCGCGGTGGTGGATCCGCCAGGGCGAGGCCGGCCCGTCTCCCTGGACGCGGCGATGCTTCAGCCTTCCGGCCAAAAGGGGCCGCATAGTCCCTATAGTCGCCTACCCTGGACGCGATCGGACGGCTGAAGGAGGTATCAAGCCTGACGGTAAGGTTTCTTTCCTTTACACTGAGAAGCAGCGCGCGAGCAGACTCTCCGGACAGCAAGGTCCGGGGCCAGGGAGGATGATGATGGGCGAAAAGTCTCCTATAGGAATGAATGAGGTCGTAGCTATCGGCCTGGGCGCGGCGGCCCTCTTCCGTATTCGTCGCCGGCGTCAGCGTGAGGCGCGGGAGCGGGACGAGGCGGAGCGGTCTCGGCAAGAGGCGCGGGCCCCGGAGCAGAGCAAGAGTCAGCCGGTTTAAGCACCGGTCGGGCGTACCGGAAGCCCCATCCCTGTTCCAGCGGATCGTGAGGAGTCTACCATGGACCTGCAAGCGGCGCTGACCGCTCTGGCCGCTCGCGTCTCTGGCCG
>DATLQX010000022.1:0-14603 GCA_035534995.1 Chloroflexota bacterium
CCCAGCAGCAATGCCGGGGTCTTTTTGCATGGGGGTATGGTCGCGTACCGCGTGCTCCCTGCCCCTTGCAATCACTGCCCATCGCAAGCGGCACGGGAGGAAAGGGAAGAAAAGAAGAAGGTCAATGAACAGAAGGGGAGCAACCCTTCGCCCTTTCCCTGTCCCGCGGCGCCATCCCTCGTGGTCTCTACTTTCCACGATAGCGAGCGCCTATTGCCGAGTTGTTACCGCGCTGTAGCCGACGGTAAACAATCTATTAACGAACGGTAAACGCGGACGATGGGGCGTGAGGCGCCCACCTAGCGCAGCGTGAAAGTGCGTGGCGACGACCAGGCGCCGAAGACCGATCCGTTGGCCGTGGCGGCGATCACCTGCCAGGCATAGACGCCCTTGGCCCACCCGGCGCTGGGTAGGATGTAGGTGTTCATATTCACCCGTTGGGCGGTAATCGTCGCATCGACGCCGCGGAGCGTCTGCCCGGCCACCCCCCGTTGCAGCCACACCTCCACGTCATACCAGACCGCGCACGGGACGGCCTTCCAGCCAAAATGGATCGTGGCTCCCAACGTCTTCACCACCCCATTCGCCGGCGCCACCAGGGTGACTTTTGGTCCCGAGGCGAGCCCAGAGGCGGTGCAGGCGGCGGGGCTGGGAGCGGCCGTCGCGGTCGCGTGGCCAAGAAGGGGCCACACCGCCGCAAGGAGGGCGCTACCCACCAGATAACGAAACATTCGCTGTGCCATGGAGGTTGATCCTCTCACTAACGGGCGAAGCGCCGCCCGGGCAAACAGGAGGACGACCGCCTCGTGCCGGTAGACGCATCGTGGACCAGTGTACCGGGCGTGGTCGCGCCCGAGAAGCTCCCGCGCCGGCAGCCCACGTCACCGGGGTTTGCCGTGGAAACGAGTCGGTGGCCAAGTCTGCCGCGTCCCCCGGAACGAGCCGGGGCATCCCAGGGGACGCGGCGCGAGGAAGAGGAAGGGAAGAGAGACGGGTTATTTGCAGAGGCCAAAACCGAGGATCACCCGCGCTACGTTGCTGTGGGTGTGAGTGGTCAGATCGTAGGCCCGCACGCTCACCGACTCAAACAGGCATTGCACGACGTGCTTGGGCAGGGTGGTGCTGATACGTCCGCCGATGACAATCGGGAAATATTGACAGGGATTCGACGACGTACACTTGATGGGCGGCGGGGGCGGGAGGATAGTGCGCGTCGCCCAAGTGAAGACCTTCCCGCCGACTGAATCAACCACCATGACGCGGTCCCCTGATCCGAAGCCGTAGCCGGAGACCTGGATGGTGGTGCGCCCCAGCACCGTGGCGCTGATCGTGGGTGTTGCCGCCTGCGCCGCCAGGGGTTGCAGCCCCACGAGCGCGAGACCGAGACTGACCGCCACACCGCTGATAAACCGTGACCGAGATCCGCCGAGTGCCTTCATGGATTCGCCCTTTCCGTTGCGCTTGCCACCGCTCATGCGGTGTACGACCTCAATCTAGGCGCCAGATATTGCCGGGCTGTTGCCGGGCTGTAGGCGACCATCAACGATTTGTAAACAGTTAATGAATGCCGCGGCGGGTGGCGCCAGGCCGGCAGCACCCGGACCGACGGAGCAACAAAAAGACCCCGGTAGCGTGTGCCACTGGGGTCGTTTTCGTGGTGAAAGGTAAATCTGTTTACAAGGGCGGGGTCCGCAGCCTCAAGCCCATGTAGACTATGCTTCGGAGAGAAGGAGAAGGCGCCGGCGATCAGCGGAGGTCAACGAGTGAGTTTGTTTAGACGACCGCCTTCCTCGAATGCGGGGAAACCGCAACACGCTATCCGCACTGCCGCCACACCGATGTTGCCGGCCGAGGGCGTACCGCCGTGGGCGCGCGTCTCTCTTGTGCAATGGTTGCTGCCAATCCTCCATGCCGTCCAAGAGCCCAATTTTAGTAGTTACTCAGGTGCCGTATCGGGGACATTCGCGCTCCTCGCCGAGCGACGATTGCACCTCACGCTTGACTGGCAGCATGGAGAGCGGCACGCAATAGAGGACTTGGCGACACGGATGGATGACGATGAAGGGTTGTTTGTCCGCGTGCTTGAACTCGCCATTGAGTCCGAGAATCTGAGTTTAGGGTACAGCGTTCGGGATGAAGACCAGGCGCCGCGCCAATTGGATCGCATCCTGACAGAGTCAGGATCCGTGTGGCGTCTCGATAGCCGGCAGCTAGAGGTTGAGAATGTGTGGCGCGGTAAGACGGGATATCGAACGATACGCACCCTTCAACGTCGCACCTCGCCGGAAACGGCCGATGCGCTGCAAGAAGTAAGTCGAGGTGCTCCCGCCGCAGCTGTGCACCTTGCCAATGCCTGGGGTGCCGCCTTTGGGCGCAACCCTGACCCAAGCCGAGCCTACAGTGAGGCCATCAAGGCTGTCGAAGCTGTCGCCGTTCCTGTTGTGTTGCCGAATGATCCGCTTGCCACATTGGGTAAAGTGATTGGACAACTTCGTTCGACACAACCAAAGTGGCAGGTCATACTCGCAGAGGGCGTCACTACGGGTGGGAACCAAATGCCACCGATCGCCATTATCACGAACCTCGCCGCACTTCTTTGGGTTAATCAGACCGATAGACATGGACCGGTACGGCAACCGATCCAGCAGGCGCAAGCCGAGATGGCCGTCCATCTTGCGCTCACGCTCGTACAGGCCTTCACCAAGTCGATCAGCTAAGATCGCCAGCACACGCTATCGGGGTCTTTGCGTAGGGATGCCCACCCGTGTCCCACCCGTGAGGATCGCGTAGTCGCGCGCCGTCAGTTCTCTGATAAAGGGCTGACAGAGCCACCGCCAGTGTCCGCTGAGCGGTTTGCCTTGATAGGCGTCCAGCGTCGCGCAGACGCCCCGCGTGATCCGCACGCCATTGGGGAGCCAGACAATCTCATCGAGCGCAATCCCATACGGAGTGCCATAGCTCAGCTGCGTCGGAAGCCCGGCTTGGGTCGCCTCGCCCAGGGGAAAGGACGCGGCGCTCTTCACCCTGGCCTTCGCGACAACCCCCGCCCCCTTCCCGGCAGCACCCGTCCGTGGCTTGGAGACATGGAAGCAGACCCGTGCGCCGGCGACCAGCCGATCGCGACCCGGCGCTCCCTCCGTCACCCACCACAGTTCACGATTCAGCCAGGCTTCCAGGTCGTCGAGCGCCGATCGTCTGCCCTGCCACAGAAAGGACGGTAAGAGAAAATAGCCCGCATCGTCGGTCGCCATCTTGCCCTCTTCCCTCGCGTGTCATCCTCACACAACCCTACTGTACCACCACCGGCGCCCCGCGTTGCCGAGAACCCTACGGCGCGGAAGACGTGCTGATCGGCGAGGCGCTGACCACGCCGCCGCAGATTTGCTGGAGGGTGGCCGGGACCACGATTGGCGTCCATTCGTCCGGGGGCGTAATCAGCAGATAGGCGCTGGTAGGGCAACTCTGGCCGGGCGTGGGGAGATGGGTCCAGCCCACGTCAAAGTAGGCGATCTGGCCGGTCTTGAGGACCACCTGTTCCTTGGGGCGGTTGGTGAAGAAGAAGCCGGTGCCCCACAGGACGTGGGTGACGATGGCGTGCCCCTGTGCGTTGATGAGTTGGATCCCTGGGTAGCCATACAGGAAGCAGGGCTGTTGGGTCAGCGACCTGACGCTGAAGACCACGTCAAGATGGCCCGTGGCCCCTTGCCCACTATTCGGCACCAGCGCGATATACAGGCCGCCGGTATGGCAGCGCGGGATTGCCGCCGCCCGCGCTTCCTGGCTGGGGATCACGGACGCGCCGAGCGTCCCCAGGAGCACCGCCCCAACACCCAGCAGACGCATGAGACCACGCACCATATTCTTCTCCTTCCTTCCCTACCGTATCCCGCCACGGGCGGGGAATCACCAAGCGGGAGCACACGACACCGGAGCCCCCCTCTCTTTCTTAACGCGGAAGCCAGCAAGATTATAAGATTTCTACATACCCTTCTGTTCCATGCACGCGAATTCGTTGCCCATCTTTTATCAGTTTGGTAGCATGTTCTACTCCGACAACTGCTGGTAAGCCATATTCACGCGCGATAACCGCGCCATGAGTCATCAGCCCACCAACTTCGGTGATCAGACCTTTTATCGAGACAAACAAGGGGGTCCAGCTAGGGTCTGTATAGGGGGTGACTAAAATATCTCCATCTTCTAGATCAGCGCCTTCCATGTTTAAGATGATCCGTGCCCTTCCCTCTACCATGCCGGAAGAAACAGGCAGACCGACAATAGCTTCAGCTGGGATATTCTCTCGTCTTTACTCACCGGCAACGATTTCACCATCAGAAGTAATAACCCGTGGGGGAGTTAGTTTTTCATATAATTTGTGCTCGTCCTTGCGTTCGCTGATGAGTTGATAATCCAGTTTACCCGTGCGTACGACCTCGTGTAGCTCTTCAAACGTGAGATAGTATATATCTTCTATTTCATGAATTACTTTGGCCTGCACGAGTTGCTCGGCTTCGTTCAGTAAAGCCTGTTTATAAGCAAAGTAGCGATCCACGCTTTCATGTTCTCGTTGATCCACGATGAAGCACTCATCGCGGCCATTATGATCTTCATGCCCCGTGGATCAAACAAGGTCTTCTTCAGTTGCTGAATATCTTCCTGGATAAAATCAAATAGTTCCGGCCCCGATTTCGTTTGTATGGTGTGTTTTAGCTCTTCTATCGATGCTTGACTCCTCTTGATCAACTCAGAGGCGATTGCCGGATCGACCTCGGTTCGTGCCTGAGAATCCGAAGACGAAGCGCCTTTATTGCTTCTACCGGGGCTCTGTTCTTTCTCGGCATCCGGCGACGATAGAACAATATCGCCTCGCTCTATGATGGTCGTCAAGGCGTCTTTCATGAGCGGATCGTGTTGTCCCATGCCATCCAGTAGGGCTTCTCTGCTGCCGGGTGAAGCCAGTTGATGTATGACATCAACAAACAACCTTCCGCCGGCTTTAAACATGGGCCGAGCAGCTATTAGCTGCCATAAAGACAATCCCAATGGTTTCATAGGATCGGTCATCATCTGTTGATGGCCGACGGATATATAGACGTGATTTTCCTGATCATTCGCTTCAGGGATGGGAAATAGCGTCGTGATCGGCCGGCTCTGGACAATAGAAAATGTATCATCAGCCAAACACCACTCGATGTCCTGGGGATGGCCGAAATGATCTTCGATCTTTCTGCCGATGCGCTCAAGCCGCACAATCCGCTCATCCGTCAGCGCTTGCCTGTTCTGCCGTTCAGGCTCAATCTCCTGTTCCTTCGTTCCGCCATCTTTTAAGGCATACATAGCCAGCTTCTTGGTGGATATCTTCTTATCGATCACCTTGCCGTTACGCACTTTATAGTGATCAGCATTCACCAGTCCGGCGACCAGGGCCTCGCCAAGGCCAAAGCTGGCATCAATGGATAACGCCTTCCTATTAGATGTGACGGGATCGGCGGTAAACAAAATTCCTGCCGCCCGCGGGAAGATCATCTTCTGAACCACCACGGACAGGAGGACTTCACGGTGGTCGAAGCCGTTTTGAAGGCGGTAGATTACTGCCCTCTCGGTAAACAGCGATGCCCAGCACTTGCTGATGTGCTTCAAGATTTCCTCCTTTCCAATAATGTTCAAATACGTATCCTGCTGGCCCGCGAAGGAAGCCGTCGGTAGATCCTCCGCGGTCGCGCTCGACCGTACCGCATAGGCATGTTTCTCACCAAACATGGAGAGGCAGCGAGTGACCTCGTCAGTAATGTCTTCAGGAATGGCAACCCCTTCGATGAGCGTGCGAATCGCACGGCTACGTTCACCGATGGTAGCCCGGTCTTCCACCTTGAGAAGCGATAACTGATCAAGTAATTCGTTTATCGACGGCGTTTCCCCCATGACTCTTTTAAAGGCTTCAGTAGAAAGACAAAAGCCATCCGGTACACGTATTCCTTCAATCTTGGAGAGTTCCCCCAGGTTCGCGCCTTTACTCCCCACAACCATGAGTTTTGTTTTGTCAATATCCTGAAAACCAAGCACATAGGAACTCATATATTTACCTCCTTGGGCAATTCCTTCTTTGATGATTTCGCTACTCCCATTTCCGTAGGTTCCGGGCTCGGAAGGAGATTATAGGGCACGGCCCGGGGCTTGCCGCAAGCCCCCCGGCGCGCCGTATAATGAGAGTGGAGAGGAGTGGGTACTCTCCTGTCCCCTTGCTGTCCGCTGGGGATGGACAAGCTCAGCGGGGAGCGGTGCCGCGCCGCGTACGGCGGTATCGTCGGCCCGGGAGGATCGCCCAGACGCTGATCAGCTGCCACGGGCCACTCCCCGCTGGGCTCGTCCCAGGCAACGTGAGCAACCCAAGCGACAGCGCGCGTCGACTACTCACCTACAACGGGACCGACAGTCCGAAGCACCGATCATGGCCTGAGAAGTTCAGGCTCGGACGGGTCTGGACGAGCGGCACGGATGCCAGCACGGAGAGTGCATCGTTGGGCATCAGACCTCGCCACGACATGGGGGCTCTCCCCTGACGAGGTATTGACGAGGCCCTTACTCCAACCGCCCGTCCACGATCCGCCAGGCTCGCTCCCCCACCCGCACGGTAAAGCCGTCGAGATCCCCTCCCAGCACCACCAGCACCGGGCGCGTCTCGCCGTCGTGTTTCGACTGGGCATACACGCCCCAACCCGCGCCGCAGGTGAACAGGGTTCTGAAGGTAACGCTGGAACCGTTTCCCACCGGCTCGAACCAGAGGGTCTGGCGATCCACGTCGCAGTGGAAGCCAGTCAAGGCGGGGATCAGGGCCCAACTGGCCGTCGAACGGGCGTAGTGATGCCCGCACTCCACCTCGTTCCACGGGTTGCGCCGATACCCGTCGTGGCGGGCCCGGAGCGCCGCCACCAGGGCCAGCCCTTCTTCCATCCGTCCCTCGAAGATCAGATGCGCCGCCACATGGTACTCCACTCCGGTCCATACCTCGTCGGAATAGACGAACGGCAACCGTGGCCGTCCTCCCCGCGGCCAACTGCAGAGGAGCAGGCCGGACTCGTCGGCGAAGGCATAGGTGCGCTGCAGGTTGGCATGGTTGCCGAGCGGGGCGAGGAAATTGTAGCGGACGATTGCATCCAGCGCCGCGCCCACATGTTCCTCCGGCAGGAGGTGGCCAAGCGCCGCCACATGGGCTAGTTGCTGCCCGAAGAGCTGGTCCGACAGGCAGCCGCGCCCATGTTGGTACGGATGCTCGTCCACGTCCTCCAGACGCTGCTCATAATACTCGCCGTTCCACAGCAGCTCGTCCAGGCGGACCCGCCCGCGCTCGAAGATGCCGCGGTACTGGGCCGCCGTCGCGGGCTCGTCCAGGCGCAAGGCCATCTCCTCGACCGCCCGCAACGCCCCGAGCAACAGGACGCCGGTCAGGGGATTGGGGCCCCAGAACTCGATGTCGTAGGTGTTATGCTGCTCCCCATCCAGTACTCCGTCGCCATCGGTGTCCCAGGTGGCCAGCGCGTAGTCCAGGCACTTGCGGGCGTTGGGCCACAACTCGGCCAGGAAGCCCCGGTCGCCGGTGAGGAGGAAGGTGCGCCACAGGCGGATGATCGAACCGAGTTGCCCATCGGCTGCCGCGTGCCGCTTCTTGAACGTGGTGCCGAAGTGGCTTTCGGCGCGGAAGCGCATCTTCCCCGATGGCTCGACCTCATCAAGGAAGGCGGTGCGCAGCATATCCATTTCCAGGCTGGGAAAGAGAAAGGCCAGGGTCTGGGCGTAGGCCCATACGTGGTTGCAATTTCCATGGCATGAGCCGCCGCGATCGAAGCACCCTTCCCACCCGAAAAAGCGGCCGTCCGCCAACCAGAAGCAGGTGTTGCTCCGGGGGACAGGCATGGTTCCGGCCACCGCGTCGATCACCGGCGGCGGCAGGGTACTCTCGAAGAGCGCGTCCCGGAAATCGATGGTCGCCGCCTGGAGTTCGGGAAGGTGGCGTGCCACGTAGCGCGTGACCTCCCATGCGTTGGCGAAGCGGGTGCTATAGCGGACCCGCGTCGTAGGGGGCACCGACGGCGCGGCGGTAAACCAGCCGTTGATTCGGTTGGGAAAATACCAACTGATGATAAAGGTAACCGTCGTGCTTTCGCCGGGTTCAAGAATGATCGGGACGCCGACCGAGCCGGGGACGATGTTCACCACCTCTGGACCAACCATCCCTTGCGGCGCTACCTGTTCGGGATCGAGCTCGGTCAGGTGTCCGTCGGCCGAAAGGTCGTCCCAGAACTCGCGGAGCGTATCGTACCAGCCACCCCGGAACCATTCCGGCTTGGCCGTGATCTCGGAGGCGATCGCCGCGATGGCCGCGTTGCCGAAAGCGAGTTCGCTTTCGCCCACCACCGGTCCCTCGAAGAAGACACCGCGCGCCTGATTGTCCGCGCGCCGGCGATTCCTCGCCGGGCCGCCTGGGTAACTCCGCAGGTTCCCGAACTCATCGGTGCCCGAGAAGACGGCCGGATTGAGCATCGAACCGACCACCGTGGCCCGAACCCGCCCGGCGGTGTGATTGCGGAGAGTCCAGGCAAAGATGGCGCAGGGGATACCCGATTCGTCGGGGTCGAGGGGGATCAGGGGGGTAAAGGCCAGGAGATCGGCCTCCACGGGAATCTCGGGGTCGCGCAGTTCCAGTTCCGCCGTGGGATACCGGCCACGGAAGCGGCTCTCGGCGAAACGGGGGAGGCCGCCGCCGTGATTGGGGTGAATGCCGTGGGAGGCGGCGTGCGGAGGCGCGATCCGCCCTTCGAGCACGCGCGTGACACTTGGCCTCGCGTCCTCCTGGGCCCACAGGGTGAAGTGCGAATAGGGCAGGACCAGCCCTTTCCGCGGCTCGTTCCAGATCTCGAAGTCCCGGAGATTCCCCCGCGCCCCGATCGAGATCGTCCCGGTCCCAATCCCGCCCAGGGGAAAGGCCACCTCATTGGCATCCGCCCCGAACCATCGCCCGCCGGCGGAACCGGCCGCCAGCAAGGTGCCCGCGCCCGCGACGGCGATCGCCGTCTTGGCGCTGGTGGTCAGGAATCCGCGCAGGTCAAGCGCAGGCTCGCCGGCCGGTCGCGATTGGTTCTGAATCCGATCTTCCATCTCGTACCTCTTATGAGCAGCTACGCGGGATGAATGAGTGAGTGGTCCGCCGACCGTGCAGGATCGCGATCCCTACTAACTCCTTTCACTGCGGAGGCTCAGCCGATTTTGGCCAGAAGGAGGGTATCGGAGGATTGGCGGATGATCAGTTCGGTGTAGAGCACCGTCTTGCTGGGGGCCGATTCGGCGCCTTCCATCAGTTCCACCAGGCGGCGCACGGCGGTTTCGCCCATCGCGTGCGCGGGCAAGCGGACCGTGGAGAGGCTGGGAGTGACCAGGGCGCTTTCGGAAACATCGTCAAAGCCGACCAGAGCCATGTCATCCGGCACGGTCAGTCCGCCATCCTTCAGGGCATCCATGGCCCCGAGGGCCGTCTTATCGCTAATGGCGAAGATGGCGGTAGGCCGCCGGGCGGGTGGGAGGGCGACAAGTGATTGGGCCTCCTGATATCCCTTCCGCGGGCTCGGATGAACGGGCTTGACCAACCACGACGGATCGATCGCCAGATCCGCCTCGTCCATGGCCCGGAGATAGCCCTCGCGGCGGTCGGTGAGGGTTTTGTATTTCCGCGGACCCTGGAGCAGGCCGATCCGCTCGTGGCCCTGCTCGATCAGGTGGCGGGTGGCAAGATAGGCGCCGGTGACGTTATCGCCGAGCACGCAGGGAACCGCCAGATCGGAGACATAGTTGTCGACCAGGACCAGCGGCAAGCCGGCGGCGGCGAGGGTGCGAATGTAGGCGTCCGTGAGATCGCCGCCGCCCACTACCAGGAGACCGCCGATTTGCTGCTCGGTGATCATGGCCGGCAATTGGGTGGCACCCTGTTCGATACTGGCGAGGAGGAAATGGTAGCCGTCCCGCCCGGCCGCCACTTCCGCCCCATGGATGATCAGGCCGATCAACGGATCGCTATAGGCGGGGACCGAAAGGCGCTCGATCAGGAGGCCGATCACTGGGCGTTGGCCGCGCCGCTGGTAGCCCAATGTGGCGATCGCCTCCCGCACGCGCATGCGGGTCTCCGGCCCCACGCCGGACTTGCCGTTGAGCACGAGGGAGACCGTGGCCAGCGAGACGCCGGCACGATCCGCCACATCCTTCACGGTCGGTCGCGTTGCCATCTCATCCCCCTCGCTAAACGCTCCACTACTTTAGATCCAGATGTATAGGATGTCAAGCACTAAATTTTCACTAAAATTTTACCAGGCAGTATAGCCGCCATCGACCACCAGGGCGTGGCCGGTGACGTAGCTTGAGGCCGCCGAGGCCAGATAGACGACCGAGCCGCGGAGTTCGGCCGGCAGCCCCATCCGGCCCTGGGGGGTCAGCTCCTCCCAGGTCGCGCGCAAGGCGGGCTGGTCGGCCAGCACCCGATCGGTCATGGCCGTCCGCATGTAGCCGGGAGCCAGGGCGTTGACCCGGATCCCATGGGGTGCCCACTCGGCCGCCAGGCTCTTGGCCATCATGATCACCCCGGCCTTGGAGACGTTGTAGGGGGCCTGCTTCTGCGGGCGGTTGACGATCATCCCGGACATCGAGGCGATCAGGATCATGCTCCCTCCGCCGCCGGCGGCAATCATGACCCGACCCGCCGCCTGGGCGCAGAAGAACACCCCGTTGATATTGACGTCGATAACCTTCCGCCAGGCATCGGGCGGATAGTCCTCCGCCGCGATATTATCGACGATCCCCGCCGCCGCCACCAGGATATCGATCGTCCCGAACTCGCGTCCGATGGCCGCGAACGTGTCCGCGACCGCCGATGCATCGGTGACATCCAGGGCACGCGCCCCGGCCCGTACCCCGTAGCGTGTCGCCGTTTGGGCCGCCGCCGCGACCGCCTGATCAGCCAGGCGGTCGACCGCGACCACCGAGGCGCCTGCCTCGGCCAGGGCCTCCATCATCTCCAGGCCCAGTCCACGGGCCCCACCGGTCACCACCGCTACTTTCCCTTGCAACGAAAAATCCGCCAACACCTCATGCCTCCCTGATACACGCCATCATGCCCGCTGCCAGACGCGCGGGCAATCGATCCGGTGATCGATGGCGGGAATAGTAGAGTCGAGGGTGGTAGCTGTCAAACGGGGGATGAGGGCGGGGCTGATGGTGCCTCCTGAAGCACAGAAACACAGAAACACAGAAGGAACGGAAGGTACGGATATCTACCCTGGGAGGGGGGTATGGGACGGCGAGAGAATCGGAGTAGTTGGAACGGCCACCCCTCGGCGCGGAGGAGTCTATGCGTTCAATAGTCGCTGCGCGGCACGGAGACGCCATCTGTGTTCTCCGTTTCTTCTGTGTTTCTGTGCTTCAGGACCGCCATGAGGCCCCTTCCCGCGCCGCCCGCTTGACAATCCATTCAACCTGTACTAGCATACATCCCACACGTAAGAAATCGATTACACAATCGATTACACAGCCTGGTGAATGGACTGAGCATGGCGACGATGCGCGACGTGGCGAACCTGGCCGGTGTCTCGACCGCCACGGTCTCCCGCGTGCTCAGTAAAACCAATAACGTGGAGCCCGAGACCGCGGCCCGCGTCCGCGCCGCCATCAACCAGCTCGGCTATGAGGTGGACGGGATGGCCCAGAGTCTTCGCGTGCGCTCCACCTTTACCTTCGCCCTGATCATTCCCGACCTGACCAACCCGTTCTTCCCCGAACTGGCCACCGTCGTGCAACATAACGCCACCCGCGCCGGCTACGACGTGGCGATCTTTAGCGTCGATACCCCCGGCGGCGGCTCCGTGGGCCTCTTCGATCACTATCTTCGGGCCATCCGCCGGAAACGCTACGACGTGGTGATCTTCGCTGAGACCCTCCCCATCGATCCCACGGCCCACGCCCAGCTGGTGGCTACCGG
Source organism: Chloroflexota bacterium (assembly GCA_035534995.1). Lineage (GTDB taxonomy): Bacteria > Chloroflexota > UBA5177 > JANWHV01 > JANWHV01 > JANWHV01. The sequence goes on from DATLQX010000022.1 coordinate 12,014, forward strand.
CACCCCGGTGGTCTTGATTAGTGGGATCCCCCATCCCCAGGCGGATCGGGTCTATATCGACGACTACGGGGCCGCCCGTGATCTGACCCAGTACTTGATCGGGAAGGGACATACGGCGATCGCTCACATCACCGGCGCCCCCGGTATGTCGTCCACCATCGAGCGGGCCCGCGGTTTCCGGGAATGTCTGCGGGCGGCCGGACTGCCTGCTGATCCGGCTCTGGAGGTGCCCGGTACCTTCCTCCGCGATGGCGGCTACGCGGCGATGCGTGGCTTGCTGGACCGCTCGCCGCGCCCAACCGCCGTCTTCGCCGCCAATGACTTGACCGCGCACGGTGCCCTGCTGGCCTGCCTGGACGCGGGCGTCAAGGTTCCGGATCAGATCGCGATTGCCGGCTTCGACGACATCGCGGTGGCCGCCGATCTCCGTCCGGCCCTGACCACTGTCTACCACGGCCAACGGGAGATCGGAGCCGAGGTGGTGCGGCTGGCCCTGACCCGAGCCCGCCAGAAGGTTCCCGAGGAACGACAGACCATTATCGTGCCACACCGCTTGATCGTGCGGCAATCCGCCTGATGACCTATCCAGTACGATACCGGCGCCTGAAGGAGGTGAGGAGGTAGGGGAAACGCGGGATCTCGACCAGGCATTCACGCGCGATTCAGCGCGGGAGGACTACGATCAGCAAGCCCTGAGGAGATACCTACCAGGGACGGACTTTTAGTCTATAAGGAGTCGAGCGGATGTCCACACGGAATGATGCAACCCACGATATGGACGCTACCGAACCGACGGTCAGGCCCGATACCAGCCCCTCACGGAGAGACTTTCTCGGCCTGACCGCCAGGGCCGCCGCCGGGACCGCGCTGGCCGGCGCCGGGCTCGGTGCCCTGCCCGCTCTGACCGCGAATGCCGCCGGCCGGGCCCCGCAGGTGATGCGGAAAGGCAGCCAGGTCACCCTGAACTACTACTTCGGCGCCAATCCCGCCGAGGCCAAGTTGCGGCAGACCCTGTTCAATCAGTTCGAGGCCGCCAACCCCGACATCAAAATCGCTACCCAGCTCGATGGCACGGTCCATCTGCAGAAGTTTAACACCGAAGTGGCCGGCGGCAATCCGCCCGACCTCACCATGTCCTGGGAACTGGACTACAGCGCCTACGCCAAGCGCGGCGTCCTCATGGACCTGAATCAGTTCATTAAGAGCGACAGTCAGTTCCAGAACACGGTCTTGCCCCAGCAGTACAAGGCCGTGCTCGATATGTTTTCCTACGGCGGGAAACTCCTGGTCCTGCCGGAGCAGGTCACCGATACGGTGCTGTTCTATAATAAGGATCATATGAAGGCGGCCGGCCTGACCATGCCGACCAGTTGGGACGATCCGACCTGGACCTGGGACAAGTTTCTCAGCTTTGCCCAGAAGCTCACCCAGAAGAGCGGCAGCCGGGTCACCCGCTACGGCTACGCGGAGATGTGGGGCTGGACCCTAACCGCCTGCAACGTGATCGCGGCGGCCAACGGAGGCAACTGGTTCCCGCAGGCGGTCAATCCGCCGGCCGGCTCCAGCAATCTCTCCGACCCCAAGATCGCCAGCGCGATCCAATGGTATGCCGACCTGACCAACGTCCACAACGTGGCGCCCGCCAACCGCAGCCTAACCACCACCCCCGGCTTCCAGATGTTCATGACCGGAAAAGCCTCCATGGGGATCGTCGGCCACTGGTTCTATGGCGCCTTCGCCGGCACCAAGGGACTCAACTTTGACGTCGCCCCGGTCCCGATCGGCCCCAACGGCTTGAAGCACTCGCGGACCAATATCGGTGGTACCGGGATCAGCATCATGGCCAAGACCAAGTACCCCGAGCAATGCTGGCGGTTCGTCAAGTTCTGGGCCGGGGTCCAGGGCCAGACGGCGATTGCCAAGTCTGGCCTGTGGGTGCCGGCCCTGAAGAATATCGGTGCCTCGCCCGCCTACACCCAGTCCAACGGCGCCCTGGCGCATGCCACGATCTTCACCGACGTACTCTCCAAGGGTTACGTGCATTCACTGCCGATCAGCACCGCCTGGCCGGAATTTGCCGTGCCGTGGACCACCGTGCTCCAGGATCAGATCTGGAATGGGACCAAGAAGGCGGCGGACGTGCTGCCGACCCTCGATAAGACCATCAACGCGGACATCGCCAAGTATTAAATTGGGGCCAACCTCCGGCTGACCCATCCGGCCTCAGCCGGAGGCCCTTTCTCGCTGAAACTCCTGATGAGATACTAAACACAGACCGTGGAGGCTTCGTCACCGGCTGATGGCCCTTTCACCCGCCCAGGCTGCCCCCTCGAACCCGCCGCGCCGGCGCGCGCCATGGCGCAAATACCTGCCGGCCTATCTGTTCCTGCTCCCCAACTTTCTTGGGGTGCTGGTGTTCATCGCCTTCCCGGTCCTGTTCGCGCTCTACATGAGCCTGACCAACTGGGATGGAGTGACGACCCCGAAGTTCGTGGGCCTGGGCAACTTTCATGACCTGATTCAGGATCAGGTGTTCTGGCTTGGGGTGCGGAACACCTTCATCTATACCTTCATCACCGTCCCCGGAGGG
>DATLQX010000023.1:0-10539 GCA_035534995.1 Chloroflexota bacterium
CGACTTGAACTGCGCGAGCGTGCCCGCCGGCATACGCGCCGTCATGTAGCTGATGTAGTCGGGCAGCTTATCCATCTGATACAGGCCGCCCTCGGAGGAGTATTGCGGCACCACGGCGGGGAGCAGATTGTTGGTGATGTCAGGCGTCTTATGGGCGGCGATCGCCGCGGCGTATACTTCCTCGGTGCTGTTGCCGGCGGGAATGTCCTGCAGCTTGATGAAAATGCCGGGATTTTGCTTGTTCCACTGCGCGACGGCCGGTTTGGTGAATGCCTGCTCCTGGGGATTTGTCGACTCCCAGAAGGTCAAGGTGACGTGGCCGGCGGCATGCGTCGAAGGCTGTATGGCCGCGCTGCCGGCCAGGACGGAGATCAAGCTCGCCAGGGCCAGGATCCGCAAAACGAGACTGCGCGAACGCTTCATAATGATACCCTCGTCAACTAAGCGGTTGTGCGCTCACGCGCCTGGCCGAGAGCGGGTCGCGCCGACGGCTAGGTGCGCGGACAGAGCGTTTTTCTCCAGCGTATCCTCCCTTCCTAGTGTACAACTGCCCATGTAAGGATTAAATGCCTGGCAAACAAGCCGAGCGCGCCACCGCCAACTTGATGAACAACGGCCAACTGTGTTCACGCCCGTTCATAGTTGCCAATACTAGGCCGCCCCACGTTAGTTGTCAAGCACCGCGCAAAAGAGTACTTGACAATTCGCGAGCGTGCCTCTAGGATAAGCCCTGGGTCGCGAAATGTTCATGAACAAGAGGACTGGGAGCGGGGAAGAGGCGTGGGGCGGATCGGGTTGCGGCAAGTAGCTGAACGGGCGGGGGTTTCGCTCGCCACGGCCTCGAATGTCTTTGCCGCCAAACCATGGGTGTCCGCCCGCATCCGTGACGAAGTGCTGGCCGCGGCGGCCGAGTTGCGATATCAGCCCCGGCATCGAGGCAAGGCCGCGCATCCGGCGGTGAGCATGCTTGGCTTTGTCCTTCGTCAGAACACGGCCCTCGAAAGTGACCCCTTCTATTCGGACCTACTCCGCCAGGTGGAGCACGCCTGCGCGCTCCGCGGCGTGAGTCTGGCCCACGCGCGCGTCCCCGTGGGCGCCTCGCGTATCGAGGATCTGCCGCCCATGATTCAGCGCCGCCAGGTGCAGGGGCTGCTTGCCGTGGGAGTGTTCAATCCGGAGTTCCATGCGTTGCTCGGGAAAATCCACCTACCCTGGGTCTCGCTCGACCATTTCGACGAGACGCTCCCGACCGATTGCATTACGGGCAGTGACGAGTACGGCGGCTATCTGGCGACCCGCTACCTGATCGAGCTGGGCCATCGATCGCCGCCGCCGGCGATGCTGGCGCCGGACTCCGATCGGGCCACCGGTCCCAATGCCGATCACCGCTGGCGCGGCTACTGCCGGGCTCTGGCGGAGTTTGGCCTGCCTTACGATAAACAGTACATTCCCCGAACCGAGCTAGGCCCGGCTCTCTCGGCGCTGATGAACCTCTCCCGGCCGCCCACCGCGATCTTCTGCTGGAACGATCCGGCGGCACTGTTTGTTCTGAATGGATTGCGGGAGCGGGGTATTTCGGTGCCTGGAGACTGTTCGGTGATCGGGTACGACGACATTTATCTGGCCACCCAGACGGTCCCACCCCTGACCACGGTGCGCGTCGATCGACAACTGATGGCCAGAGAGGGTGTGGCCAAGCTGATCGAGCGCATCGCGGAGCCGGATCTGTCCCCGCGGTACATCCGCGTGGCGGTCAACCTGGTGAAAAGGCAATCGGTCAGTGAACCCTTACGCACATCCGCGAGGGAGGATAGAGGTACAAGTGTCAAACCAAGCGCTGTCTGAGTCCGCGCCGGATAAGGACTGGATGATCGGTCCGTTCGTGAAACAGGACGCGGCCAATCCGATCCTGGGGGCCTGTTTCGATCCGCGGTTCGCCTGCCCAATACGGAAGAAGCCGGTGCGATGGCAGGCACGCGCGATCATAGGGGCCGCCGCGGTGGTCAGGGGCGGCAAGCTGTCCCTTATCTATCACGCCGAGGACACGGAGAGCGGGTACGCCGGTCTCCGCGGCAGTCCGGGCACCATGCGCCTGGGCCTGGCGGAGAGCGAGGATGGCCTGCATTTCGCCTGCCGGCCCGAGCCGGTTCTCTACCCTGACGAGGATCCGATGAAAGACGCGGAGTGGCCGGGCGGCTGCGAGATTCCCCGCCTGGTGGAAGGACCGGATGGGATCTATTATCTCTATTACAGTGCCTGGAACAAGACCGTCACTCGCCTGGCTGTTGCTACCAGCACGGACCTCCTGCATTGGGAGAAGCGCGGGCTTGCCTTTGGCCAAGCCGCCGGTGGCCGCTGGCGCGACCTGTGGAGTAAGGCCGGCGCCGTCGTGACCACGCTGGAGCACGGGCGCCTGGTCGCCGCCCGTATTCATGGCCTGTACTGGATGTATTGGGGCGAGTCCGATATGTTCGTGGCGACCTCCACGAACCTGATCGACTGGACGCCGGTGACCTGGCCAGAGGAGCCCGGAGCGTCACGGCGGGACTCACGGGCGCGGGTCGAGGCCGCGCGCCGGGAAGCGACCCGAGATCTTCAGGTCGTGCAAGAGCCCAGGAGCGGCATGTTTGACAGCGGCCTGGTCGAGGGAGGCGTGGCCGTCCTGACCGAGAAAGGTATCGTGCACCTCTACAATGCCGGGGATGCCGACTCAGCGGGGGCGGAACACTGGCAAAAGACCTCCCAGGTGTATTACAGCATGGGGCAGGCGCTCCACGACGCGAACGATCCGCCGCGGCTTCTCGATCGCTCTGAGCACGCTTTCCTCGCGCCCGATCGGGAGTATGAGGTACTCGGCGCGGTGCCGAATGTCGTCTACTGCACGGGGCTCGCCTACTTCAAGAAGCGGTGGTGGCTCTACTACAACGGGGCCGATTGGGTCGTCTGCGTGGCTGTAGCCGAGGGAAACGCGCCAGCCGGCGCATGAGGAGGATCGGCACCTACCCCTGGGACGGAAAAGCGCGGAACTCGTTGCCTTCCGGATCAACCATGATCGTCCACCACAGGGCGCCCGAGTGCTCATCGCGGATTTCGCGTACGACACGGGCGCCCAGACGCTCCAGACTGGGGATCCCTTCTTGGGCCGTCAGGTTGACATCCATATGCACGCGATTTTTGACCACCTTGGGCTCGGGCACCTTGTTGCACCAGATGCGGAGCCCGCCCTCCGGCGGGTCAAGCGCCACCGAACTGTCCTCCGGCTCATCGGGATCGGGTGGCCGCACGGTGTAGCCGAGGACCGCGGCCCAAAACTGGGCCACGCGATGTTGGTCCGCGCAATCGATGCACAGGTCTCGGAGGGTTGCCACGGCAGCCATGAAGCGCCCTTTCCATTCCAGATCTACCACGCTGCCCGAGGTCATCGCCCTAAGCCGACTCGACGATGCGCGTACCGCGCAGCAGGTTTGGTTGTACCGCATGGGCCGGTTTCCCGTACATTGGCCACGATTGGCCTCGCGGGCTAAGCGCGGGCCATCGGGGCCGCCCGCGGGAGGGTCACGGTGAAGGCAGTTCCCTCACCCACGCGGCTCTCGACCTCGAGTGTGCCGCGCATACCCTCCACCAGCGCACGGGCAATGGAGAGGCCCAGCCCGGTCCCCGAGCCGGCGCGGGCGGCGTCTCCCTGGTAGAATCGCTCGAACACCTGTGGCTGGGCCTCCGCCGCGATCCCAGGCCCGGTATCGCGCACGGTGAGCGCCACGTTGCCACCCCGTTGGGCGATCGTCACGGCAACCGTCCCGTCGGTAGGGGTGAACTTGAGGGCGTTATCGAGCAAGATGAATAATACCTGGGTGAGCGCGTCTGGGTCGCCAACGGCCACCGCGTCCGCCCGTGCCTCCTCGCGGATCGGGCGGTCGGGGTGGGACGCGGCGATCCAGCGCGCCACGTTCGCCACGAGCGGTCCGAGCGGGACTGGCTCCTGCCGCGGGGGCCGGCCCGTATCGGAGCGAGCCAGGGTGAGGAGATCGGCCACCAGGCGGCTCAGGCGCTCGCTTTCGGAGACGAGATCGGCGACCACGGCGATCTGGTCGGCCTCGGCGATCGGAGGCTGTCGCTGCAGCAGCCCCAGGTTGCCGCGGATACTGGTGAGCGGGGTGCGCAGTTCATGCGAGGCATCGGCCACGAAGCGGCGCTGGGCCTGAAAGGCAGCCTGCAAGCGCGAGAGCATGGTGTTGAAGGTGGCGGCCAGCCGTCCCACCTCATCAGGCGGTCCTGCGTAGGCCACGCGACGGCCGAAATCCTGCGTGGCCCCGATCTCCTGGGCCGTGTGGGTGATGCGGTCGATCGGGCGGACTGCCGTGCCGGCCAACCACCAGCCGGCGCCGAAGGCCAGGAGAGTCGCCACCCCGCCCCCCGCGAGCATGATCTGCCACAGGGTAGTGAGCGTCTGATTCACATCGTGGAGCGAGCGGGCGACCTGGAGGATACCGGTGGGGACGCCGTTCGAGGTTACCAGCGTGGCAGCGAGCAAAAGACGTTGCTTTCCCACCGACACGGTGTCCAGGGTGATGGCGCCCGGCCGTAGTTGTTGCCGGGCCGCCGTGGTTAAGGGCAGGGTGACTTTCGCCGCCTGAAGATCCGCTGATCGATAGAGGACGGTTCCGTCGAGAGCACGCACCTGGATGGCGCTCTGCGCCGCCACGTCGGGCGGGGGCACGAAGCCGCCCAGGTTCTGGTCCGCGCCAAGAGGCGGGTTCCCCCCTCCCTGAGCGGGATACCGGCTCGCGTCAGGTTGCCCCCCAGACCCCTGGCCCGGACCCATGCCCCGACCCTGGCCAAGGTGCGACTGAAGCGAGATGGCGACCGTCCTGACCTCGGCGGTCACCGCGTCACGCGCGGCGCCAATCGTGACGTTGGCCACCGCCGCGTAGATCCCGACCCCCAGCACGATCAGGGTCAAGGCCAGAATGGCACTATACAGTAGGGTCAAGCGGAGGCGGATCGACATGGGCGACCTCCAATGACGTGCATGATACCCAGCACGTGTCGGCTCATGCTTCCAGGGTATATCCTTGCTCTGTGCGGGGGGTAAGCGAAGCCTAAGAGTTCACTAAGAAAATCTTTCGGCCTAGGGATCCGGAAAACCAGATTGACTGAAGGCGGATCGGCTGCTATTCTACTCATAGGCTAATTAGCTAGTAGGTAGAATACAAGATGACGACCGATCCCCTGAGTATGACGTTCATGGCGCTGGCGGATCCGACGCGCCGGGCGATCCTGGCCCGGCTGGCGCGGGGCGAGGCGACGGTCAATGAGCTGGCCTCCCCGTTCTCGCTCAGTCTTCCCGGGGTCTCGAAGCACCTCAAGGTGCTCCAGCGGGCCGGGCTGATCACCCAGGGGCGGAAGGCGCAGTGGCGGCCGTGCCGTCTGGAGGCCGGTCCGCTGAAGGATGTATCCGACTGGGTGGAGCACTATCGCCGGTTCTGGGATCAGAGCTTCGATCGGCTGGCCGACTACCTGTGTGAGTTGCAAGAGGAGGAGGAGAACGATGACCGCTAGAGACGCGGAAACGAGCGCGATCACGGACGCCGCGCGGCGGGAGTTCGTGGTCACCCGCGTCCTCGACGCCCCGCGCGAGCTTGTCTTCAAGGCGTGGACGGAGCGTGAGCGCCTGATGCGCTGGTGGGGGCCCAAAGGGGCCGTCATCCAGATCCGCGACCTCGACCTCCGCCCCGGCGGAGCCTTTCACTACGGCATGCGGGCGCCGGACGGCCACGACATGTGGGGTAAATGGGTCTTCCGCGAAATCAGCGCCCCGGAACGACTCGTCTTCATCGCGTCCTTTACCGATGAGGCGGGGAACCCGATCCGGAATCCCTTCGCGCTGGACTGGCCGCTGGAAGTGCTGTCCACCTTGACCTTCGCCGAGCAGGAAGGCAGGACGACCCTCACCATGCACGGCGTCCCGCTGAACGCGACCGAACAGGAGCGGAACGCCTTCGAAGGAGGGCACGCCTCCCTACGACAGGGCTGGACCGGAACCCTGGACCAGCTCGCGGACTACCTGAAGAGCGCGTGAGCGCTCTTCGAGCAGCCCAACCCGAATGGGTTTGATCGATGACCTCTACTCGGAACGCAAAACGACCTAGAAAGGCGAAAAGGATATGAGAAAGCTTGTTGTATCAGAGTTCGTGACCCTGGACGGCGTCATGGAAGACCCGGGCGGAGCGGAAAAGTTCGAGCACGGCGGCTCATGGTCTATCCGGTGGTCCTGGGGAGCGGGAAGCGTCTCTTCGGAGGCGGGAGCAAAACGGCCTTGAAACTCGTGGAAAGCAAGGCATTCAGTTCAGGGGTCGTTGTGCTCATCTATCAGGCTGATCCTCGCTAACCACCAGGAGCTGTCAGCCGAACCAGCCGGCGAGATCGCGTGGAAAACGGTTCTTGACATGGCCCCGGCGAACCATTATACTTAAGCATATGCTTAACCAATACGCCCCGCTCGATCGCATGTACCAGGCGCTCTCGGATCCGAGCCGGCGCGCCATGGTGGAGCGGTTAAGCCGTGGCCCGGCGTCGGTCAGCGAGTTGGCCCGGCCGCTGGCCATGTCGCTGCCGGCGGTGGTCCAGCACTTACAAGTGCTCGAGGCCAGCGGCCTCGTCCGGTCCGAAAAGATCGGGCGGGTGCGCACCTGCCACATCGAGCCCACGGCGCTGCGGATGGCCGAGCAATGGATCACCGAGCGGCGGACGGACTGGGAACGCCGTCTGGATCGCCTCGGCGACTATCTCGCCGAGCACCCTGATGAATCAGATCAAGGAGATAGATCATGAAAGAACGATCCGTCACGCACGCCACCTTCGTCGTCGAGCGTGTCTATGACGCCTCGCCCACGCGCGTGTTCGCCGCCTGGGCGAGCCCGGCGGCCAAGTCCCGCTGGTTCAATGGTCCCGACGGGGGCGATGCCAGGTATGAACTCGACTTTCGGATCGGCGGGCGAGAGGTTAATCGCGGTGGCCCGCCCGGCGGACCGGTCTACACCTACGACGCACGCTATCAGGACATCGTCCCCGGCCAACGCATCGTCTACACCTACGACATGGACATGGACGAGACGCGGATCTCGGTCTCGCTGGCTACGGTGGAGTTCAGGCCGGAGGGCGCCGCCACGCGGCTGATCTTGACCGAGCATGGCGCCTTCCTGGACGGCCACGATACGCCGGCCCAACGCGAACAGGGCACCGGCGATCTGCTGGACGCCCTGGGCGCGGCGTTGCGGCGCGACACGGCGAACCCCTAACTCGCCGAGATCAGCGCGCGCCGTCCTCGGGCTCGTATCTGGTCATCCGCGAGGTCCGCCGCGCCGTGATCGGCCTACGATATTTCCGCTTCTTGCGTTCGCGCGCGGAGTAGTGAGTAGAGACAGGCAGTCAACCCGTTCAGCGAGGAGGAACATTATGACCCCGGAAATGCTGCTCATGGCGCAAGGCGCGCCGCGAAGAGACATGGCCCCCAGGTGGCGTATCCAGCCACTCCTACTCATGCGGATCAGTCACGGCGCGGCGACGGAGCCGCACGGAGAAAGGGTGAGGGAACGACAATGACCATCAACGACCGGACACGCTGGCTGGCCCTGCTCGTCCTCTGCCTGGGCGACCTGATGATCGTCCTCGACACAACGATCGTGAACGTCGCGCTCCCCTCCATTCGCGCGGATCTCGGCTTCTCCGAGACCTCACTCGCCTGGGTTGTGAACGCCTACCTGCTGACTTTCGGCGGCTTCCTCCTGCTTGGCGGTCGGCTCGGCGATCTCTTTGGCCACCGGCGCCTGTTCCTGGCTGGGATCGCCCTCTTCACCCTGGCTTCGCTTTGCTGCGGCCTCGCGCGCTCCCAACCGCTCCTTGTTGGGGCGCGGGCGGTACAGGGACTGGGCGGGGCCGTCATCTCGGCGGTCGCCCTTTCGCTCATCATGAATCTGTTCACCGAACCGGCGGAGCGGGCAAAGGCGATGGGTGTCTTTGGCTTCGTCACCGCGGGGGGAGGGAGCATTGGCGTCCTTCTTGGCGGGATTCTGACCAGCGCGCTCAACTGGCACTGGATCTTCCTGGTCAATCTGCCGATCGGCGTCGTGGTCTGCGCTCTTTCCCTGAGGCTGCTGCCGGCCGAGCGCGGTCCGCGGGCAGACGGGCGCCTCGATCTCGCGGGCGCGGTCACCGTGACCGCCGCGCTGCTGCTCGCCGTCTACGCGATCGTGAACGGCAACCAGGCGGGATGGACGTCCGGGGGGACGCTCGGCCTGCTCGCCGCGGCGGCGGCGATTCTCGCGGTCTTCATCGGGATCGAGGCGCGGGTCCGCGCCCCGCTCATCCCCCTTAGCCTCTTCCAGCTCCGGAACGTGGCGACCGCCAACGTGGTTGGCGTCCTCTGGGCCGCGGCCATGTTCGCCTGGTTCTTCCTCTCGGCCCTCTATCTCCAACTCGTACTCGGATACAGCCCACTCCAGGTCGGTCTCGCCTTCCTGCCGGCCAACCTGATCATGGGCGTGTTCTCCCTCGGCCTGTCCGCCAAGCTGGTGATGCGCTTTGGGATCAAGCAGCCATTGGCGCTGGGCCTGCTGTTGGCGGCGGCCGGACTTGCGCTCTTCGCCCGAGCGCCGGTTCATGGGAACTTCGCCGCCGATGTGCTCCCAAGCATGGTCCTCCTTGGCTTCGGGGCCGGCATCGCGTTCAACCCGATGCTGTTGGCTGCCATGAGTGACGTCGCGCCGGCCGACTCCGGTCTGGCCTCGGGCGTCGTCAACACGGCGTTCATGATGGGCGGCGCCCTCGGCCTCGCGATTCTGGCCAGTCTCGCCGCCTCCCGCACCACCAGTCTGCTGGCCTCGGGCGGGGGCAGACTGGCCGCGCTCAACGGTGGCTACCACGCCGCCTTCCTGGTCGGCGCCCTCTTCGCCGCCGTGGCGGCCGGGCTCAGCGCCGTGCTCCTCCGCGTGACGGTGGCCACCGAAACATCCGTCAACGCCGAGTCCGCCGCTGCTTGACGACCTACGATTCCCCCTGGCGCCCGTACTGCCCGGCGCGGGTATCCGACTGTTCGACCACATTGGCGCTTCGCGTGGCAAACTGGAGAGAACCGGAGTGATCGAGTTCCCGTATACAATCGATCCAAGATTCCGCATGGTAACGTAGGGGGGACGGCACAGTCGAGCAAGACCGGACGGAGGGATAGCAATGAGCATCGGAGGATTGTCCACGGCGCGGCTTGCCCGCATGCACGACGTGATGGCCGCCTATGTCGACCGTGGTGATGTGCCAGGTATAGTCACCCTGGTCAGCCGGCGCGGCGAAGAGCACGTTGACGAGATCGGCGCGAAGGCGATCGGTGGTAGCGACCCGATTCTGCACGACACGATTTTCCGAATCTCCTCGCTGACCAAGCCGATCATAGCCGTGGCGACGATGGTTCTCGTGGAGGAGTGCAAGCTGCGGCTAGATGAGCCAGTGGATCGGCTGCTGCCCGAGATGGCCGACCGCAAAGTCTTGAAGCGCCTCGACGGGCCGCTCAACGACACCATACCGGCGACCCGGCCAATCACCGTGCGCGACCTGCTGACCATGCGCATGGGCTTTGGCTTCATTCTGGAGGAGGGCGAATATCCGATCCTGGCTGCCGCGAGCGAGCGGGAGATCGTTATGGGACCACCGAAGCCGGCGACCCCGCTGGCGCCGGATGAGTGGATCCGCCGGTTCGCGACCCTTCCGCTGATGCACCAGCCGGGCGAGACGTGGATGTACGAGCTTGCATTCTCCGTGCTGGGGGTGTTGATCGCGCGCGCCGCGGGTCAGCCGTTGGAAACGTTCTTGCGCGAGCGCATCTTCGCGCCGCTCGGCATGAAGGACACCGGGTTCAGCGTGCCGGCTGCCAAGCTTGACCGACTGGCGACGTGCTACTGGACCAACTTCGAAACCGGTGCGTTCGAGGTCTATGACGGTGTCCGTGACAGCCAGTGGAACCGCCCGCCTGCCTTCCCAGACGCCGCCGGGGGACTGGTCTCGACCATCGACGACTATCTCGCTTTCGGCCAAATGATGCTGGAGAAAGGGAAGCACGGGTCCGAGCGCATCCTGTCGCGTCCATCCGTGGAGCTCATGACCAGCGACCAACTGACCTCCCCGCAGCGGGCGGCAGCCGGCCTGTTCCTCGGCGACGACCGCGGCTGGGGGTTCGGCGTCTCCATGATCACCAGACGCGACGATATATCGGCGGTTCCCGGACGGTTCGGCTGGGACGGCGGCTTGGGCACGTCCTGGTACGCGGATCCCACGGAGGAGATGCTCGCAATCCTCATGACCCAGCGCCTCGCCGGTCCCTCTTCCCCCGGCATTGATCTCGATTTCTGGACCTCGGTCTATCAGGCGATCGACGACTGAGGGCGTGTGGTACCCTCAACCCGATCCCCGGTACTCAGCGTTTTCTCCCTGGACGACAGCAAAAGGTGACGGTATGTGTAGAAACATTAGAACTCTATTCAACTTTGAACC
>DATLQX010000024.1:0-9413 GCA_035534995.1 Chloroflexota bacterium
TCACCCATGGTCCGCCATCCCCTACCTCATCATGGTACGGACTCAGGCACTGACTTGGAAGGCTGGTAGCGGATAACCAATGGGGGACGGAAAAGTTCGTTCACCAGCGCCGCCGATCACGCTCAGTGATCGGGCGGTGAAAGGGGGATGGATGAGGCGATATCACATTCCCTGTTCGCTGGGTGGCCCGCCTGGCGCAGGTACGCGCTCGTCAGCGAATGTTCGCACTCCAACAATTGCCGCGGCGTGCCCTCGAAAAGGACTCTCCCGCCCTTGTTACCGCCTTCCGGGCCCATGTCGATAATCCAGTCGGCGTGCTTGATAATCGTCAGATTATGCTCGATCACAATCACCGTATTTCCCGCATCCACCAGCCGATTGATGATGGTGAGCAGATGGCCAATATCCGACATGTGCAGCCCGGTAGTCGGCTCATCCATCACATAGATACTGCCCTTCTTGTGCAATTCGCCGGCTAGCTTGATGCGCTGGCATTCACCGCCGGACAGGGTGCTCAGCGGCTGACCAAGGGTCAGGTAGTCGAGACCGACATCGCTCAAGGCGTGCAATGTACGCATGACGTCTTTCGCTACCTCCTTGGTATCAAAAAACGCCAGTGCTTCCCGAACGGGCAGGTTCAGGACATCGAAGATCGATTTTTCGTGGAATGTGTAGGCCAGCACTTCGTCCTTGAACCGTTTGCCGCCGCATATCTCACACGGCACCTTGACCTCATCCATGTACGAAAGATCGACATAGACGACGCCCAGTCCCTGACAATTTTCGCACGCGCCTTTCGAGTTGAAGCTGAACAAGGATGGACTGACTTTGTTGACTTTGGCAAAGGCCTTTCTGACCTCGTCCATGATTCCCGTATAGGTGGCGGGATTCGAGCGGCTGGAAATGCCGACCGGCGCCTGGTCTATCACAATCGCGTCGGGGTGCCCCCGGAGAAATGTCTGGTGGATGAGCGAGCTTTTGCCGGACCCGGCTACCCCGGTGACCACCGTCAGGACGCCCATCGGTAGGTCGACGCTGACATTCCGCAAGTTATTGGCCCTGGCGTTGGTGATGGAGAGTGTACCCTTTGCCGCGCGACAACTCGATTTGACCGGAATCGATGTTTTCATGTGGCGGCCCGTCAGGGTATCGGCGTTCAGCAGGTCGGCGAAACTACCCTCGAAGACGATTGACCCGCCACGGGTTCCGGCCAATGGCCCGACATCAACCACGTGATCGGCGACTTTGATCACGTCGGGATCGTGCTCAACCACGATCACGGTGTTGCCTTTATCGCACAGCTTTCGCAGAAGGTCGTTTAGGCGGTGTACGTCGCGCGGGTGCATCCCCATGCTGGGTTCGTCGAAAATATACAGGACGTCCACCAGGCTGCTGCTGAGGTGCTTCACCATCTTAATGCGCTGCGACTCACCGCCCGAGAGCGTATCGGTCTCGCGGTCCAGGCTCAGATATTCCAGCCCACTATCGATCATATGCTGGAGCCGCTCGATCAAGGAGGCCACCATGGGCGCGGCGATGGGGTCTTTGATCACTCTGATCACCTCGATCAGTTCGTCAACTTCCATTGCCGCCAGTCGCGCGATGTTGTACCCGTTGATCGTGCATCCGAGCGCCGCCTGGCTCAGTCGCCCGCCCTTGCAGAGCGTACATGGCCCGTAGGTCATGTAGGGCTCTACTTCTTTCCGCGTGCGCTCCGACATGGTTTTCACGTCGCGCAGGACGTACTTGCGGTTGAACTTATCGACAATCCCTTCAAAGGTCAGGTTGACGGACTTGTCTTCCACCTGCATCTTGACCTTGGAGGGTTTGCCATGGAGGAGCAGATTCATCTCCTCCTCCCTATAGTCGGCCAGCTTCTTGTCGTTATCAAACAGCCCCGACTTGGTGATGACGCTCCATCCCCACCAATTGCCTACCGCATATTCCGGGAACAGAATGGCCCCTTCATTGAGCGACCGGGACCGATCGAGGAATAGGTCCAGGTCGACGCCAATCTTGCGGCCAATACCGCTACATTCCGGACACCTGCCTTGAGGGTCGTTGAACGAAAAGGCGTTGGACTGGCCCACGAACGGTTTCCCGACCCGCGAGTAGAGCAGCCGCAATACGGAATAAATATCGGTGATCGTCCCCACCGTGGAGTGGGATCCACCGCCGAGATGCTTCTGATCGACGACGATCGCCATGCTCAGGTTTTCGATGGCGTCGGCGTTTGGCTGAGCGTACCGGGGCAGGAAATTGCGCACGAACGTGCTGAAGGTTTCATTCAGTTGGCGACGCGCTTCGGCGGCAATGGTATCAAAGACAATGGACGATTTGCCCGACCCGGATACACCGGTAAAGATCGTGATGGCGCGCTTCGGAATGCGCAACGAGACATTCTTCAGGTTGTTTTCACGGGCGCCGCGGATCGTTATATATTCCTGGGTCACAGTTCTCCCTGTCTCTTCGCCGCCGGCCGATGAGCTAGATACCGACCCTATGCTTCCTGCCGCAAGGCGGTGGCGTTGCCGTCGGCATCTTTCACCCAGGCAATCAGCAAGCCGCCGCCCACATCGGTGATCGGTTTCTGGATCTGGGCCCCCGCGGCAACCAGATCCCGCAGGCTCGCCTCGATATCGTCAACCCGCCAATACTGGATGGGCCCGGTCTGCCCGCTCTGGTGGCCGTTTGGATCCAAACCCAGTTCCTGGTCACCAACGCGGAAGCCAACGTAGTAGGGAGTATCAGTATAGGGGTCGACCCCCAGCAACGTGCGATACAGCGCCTTCGCGGGCGCGAGATCCTGAACGGGATAGACGATGAGAGTGGCGCTACTTGCCATTTGCTGAACTCCTTACCCTCGAAAAACCGGTAGAGTCACTCCGGCTCCTATTCACCGGCTACTCTTATGACGGATCGGATCGAGAAAGTGTGACCGACGGAGACTGCCAATCCTTGCCGCTTTAGCAGCGGAACACATTCTCATTGGGCAGGCATATCTTCCGCGCAAGGGGCGGCGACCAGGTTCAGTCCTGTTCATTACTTTCCACGAATAGACTGCTTACTGATTCCCCCACGTGGATGCGGTGAATCGCCTCGGCCAAGAGCGGCGCGATGGAGAGCACGTGGAGGTTGGGCAGGCGCTTTTCGGCGGCAATAGGCACGGTATTCGTGGTCACGATTTCCGCGATATCCGGCTGCGCGCGGAGTCGAGCAATGGCCGGGCCGGTAAAGAGGCCATGCGTGCAGCTGATCAGAATCCGCCCTACCCGCCGTTCCCGGAGCCGATTCAGCACCTCGATGATCGTCCCGCCGTTGGCGATCTCATCATCCATGACGATGACGTCCTTGCCATCCACGTCGCCCACGATGGTGTCGATCACGACCCTGTCGTCACTGAGGCGACGTTTACTGCCCGCCACGACTGGGACGTGCAGGAGGCGCGCGAATTGAGTGGCCGCCTTGGCATTGCCCAGATCGGGAGAGACGACAACGGTGTTGCCTAAGTCGCGCGGGCGGAAGTGGTGGGCGAGGACCCCAAGGGCATTCAGGTGATCGACCGGAACACTGAAAAAGCCATGGACCTGCGGTGCGTGCAGGGCCATGGTCAGCACGCGATTGGCACCAGCCGTAGTCAGGAGATCGGCAACCAAGCGTCCGCCGATGGAGATTCGCGGCGCATCCTTCTTGTCGGAGCGCGCATAGGCATAGTGGGGTATAACAGCCGTGATTCGGGCAGCGGATGCCCCGCGCGCGGCATCCAGCATAAGAAGCAGTTCCATGAGGTGCTCCTGGACCGGCGGGACCAGTGGTTGGATGAGGAAAATATCGCTCTCCCGGCAGTTCGCGTTCAGTTGCACCTGCAGGCAGTCATTGCTGAAGCGATTGATTGTTGCCGGGTACAGCGACAATCCCAAGCAGCCACACACTTCCTCGGCCAGTTCTGGATGCGCGCTGCCAGTGAAGATCCCGATCTCCCGCATTTCTTTCCCTTCGCACTCCCGCTTCCCGGTGGTTCGTGTTGGACCCGCCAAGCCAATGATAGCGGCAGGGTACCATGGACGGGCGCTTCGCTTGCGACTAGGCCAGGCGGTCCCGTATAATCGGCACGGAGGGGTCGCATAGTGGCCTAGTGCGGCTGTCTCGAAAACAGCTAGGGGTGCAAGCCCCTCGTGGGTTCAAATCCCACCCCCTCCGCGTTCGGAGAGGTCGCCTAGTTGGCCTAGGGCGCGTCACTGGAAATGACGTAGGCGCAAGCCTCGTGGGTTCGAATCCCACCCTCTCCGCCCTGAATCAGAGAATGCAAAAGGAGACTCCGCGGCCCATGGGCCGCGGAGTCTCCTTTTTGTCCGTTCAATCCGAACTACCCCGTGATTTGGCCTTCGCTGATCAAAAGCAGCGGGTCGAACTGCACGTTGTCCAGTCGCATCTCGAAATGCACATGCGGGCCGGTGGCCCAACCGGTCTGCCCTTCGTAGCCAATCACCTGACCCTGGCGCACCACCTGCCCTGCCTGTACTTGCAAGCCATACTGACCCATATCCATATGGCCATAGAGGGTACTGATATGAGCGTTATGTAATATAACCACGCAGTTCCCATAACTCTGGGTGGGCTGGCCGGGAACCGCCAATCCCGCGTAGACCACGATGCCGTCCGCCGCCGCGTGCACGGGCGTATCCTTCGCCGTGGCGATATCGACCCCGGGATGGAACGACTGAAAGGGCGTACTTCCGCCCCAGAATGTGGTGATCACCCCCTGGAGCGGTGGAATATAGCCCGATACGTTCTCCAGCGCGCCGCCCGCGATCAACTGACTTGCGGTCATGCTCGCGTACCCGCGCGCGTTTGGCCCAAAGCTCTCGAATAGGCTGAGTTCGCTTGGGGTGACCTCAATGGGCGCCGTCACCCACGGCGGCAAGGGGCTCAATGGGGCCGGAAGGGGTACATACTGCGGCTCTCCCCCTGGCGGCGGCACGGCGGCCGGAGGCGGGCCAGGGTTCAGCAACCCCGAGAGCGTGTGTGACGCGCCTGCCGCGGTGGCCGTCGCGGTCGGCGATCTGTCCGCGCGAGTGGGGGTGGCGCTGGGCGCGCGCCGAAGGGTCGCCGTAGGACTGGCGGTAGCGGACGGGATCGCGGAGTTGGTAGCGGTGGGGCTGGCCGTGGCGGCGCGGGTCGCGCTCTCGGCGGGAACCGCCGTGTCGGACAGAATCTGGGTGCTAACCGCGGTCGGTTCGGCGGTACTGGTTGCGGACGGGGTGGGCGTATGGCTGAGGGTTGCGGACGGCGTGGCCGTCGCGGATCCTGTGCCGGCCCCTACGACGAATACCGGTGCGCTGGTCGGACTGGGCGAAGGATGAGTTGTGGCGCTCCGCGACGCCGTGACCACCGGAGTGTCGGTCGCGGTCGCGGGCAACTCTGGAGAGCTGGTGGGAGTTGCCGTCACGGAAGGAGCCACCGCTGGAGTGTCGGTAGCCGAGAGGGTTGGCGAGGATGTTGGGATCGCGGACGGGCTCTCACTCGGCGACGGCGTCACGCTGTCGCTTGGCGTCGCGGTGGGTGAAGCAAGGCCAATCACCGTCGTCCCGGTAAGACTGGTAGTTGAAGTGATGGCGAGAGTGGCACTGGGGGATGGCGCGTCTGGGACGGTCGCGGCAAAAATCGGGGTCACTGCCGCCAGAGCCGCCACCCGCTCCACCGGGCCGCCCCCCACTCCCAGGGCCGGTAAACGTTTCCCTGCCGCGCCACCCCGATAAATACCGGGGCCGGGCACGAGATGCGAATCCGGGGTCGGCGTGGCCGATGCCGCCGGGCCGAAATCACCCAGGGGAGTCGCGGTCAATGTGGGGACGAGCGAGGATCCGTGCCCGCCAGGTCGGGTCCGCGCCAGATAACTCAACCATGCCGCGCGCTTTTGCTTCCATTGTCCTAGCGCGGTTTGATAGGCATCCCAGCGTTGCGTTTGATCCCACCATCGCTGTTCCATGGCCGCGTTCTGCCGCATGGCAACCCCAAGAGCCTGCTGATAGACGCCGGCGCGGGCCTGGTAGAGGGGAGTAAGCGCCGCGTACACGGCATTGCCGGCACTCAACACACCACCGAGCGCGTTCAGCGGCGCTTGCTCGGCGGCCACGGCTCGGGCGATTCGAGGATCCGAGAGCGCGTTCGGAAGGCGCGCGGTAAGCTGGACGCTCGTACCGTCCGTCAGGATGGTCGTGGCCGTGAGAAGCGCGTTGCCGGCGGGAGCGATGTCTATCCGAACCGACAGGGGTGCCGACGCCCCGAGGTTCGTTGAGCCCGTGGTGGAAAATACACTGTATGTCTGAGGCCCGGGCCGCCCAGCGGAGACGCTCCCTGATCCCTGCACCTGGAGGGTCGTGCCATTGCTTGCCGGCCTGCTCGCGGAAAGATCCCAGGTGATCGTTCCCGTCACCTCGCTACGCTGGATATTCCGGCCAGCTGCCGGCGGTACCAGATAGTGACCAAGCAGTGTCTGAAGGTCCGCCACGGCGCGGGGCCGAGCGGCCGCGGTGACCCCGATGCTGGAGAGACTCGCCGGCACCTCCACCGAGCCCAGGGCTGGAGCCAGGGCCGACAGGGCCCCCGCGTACGCCTTCGCCGCGGCCGCTCCATGCACGAGGGTGGGCGCGACCCCGGGTGGCGCCGCCACCGCCGCCGTGGGCGGGGAGGACGATACGGCCTGCGGGGCGACCGTGCGGAGAAGAGCGTCTATTCCGTCGTCGCCAATCGCGCGCGGCGGTGCCGGATCCTGGGCAGTGGAGAGCGAGCTGTAGACCGGCGGAAGCAACGGGGCCGTCTCGACTGGGGCATTCCGCTCCCCGGCTAGCTGGGCAATCCGCGCGGCCCCCGGTTCGGTCGCGGCGGCGTCGGACGAATTACGCATGGAGTTCAGAGGTTGGTTGGGGCCAAGCATGGCACCGGCCTCGGCGCCTCGATAAAACGCCGGATCACTAGGGGTCTGAGTCGGGCTGGGGATCGCGGCCCACGCCCCCGCGAATCGGCGTGCCTCGGTCGCTTGCGCTTCCAGAGGCGACCGCAGCCCTCCCAATATATCGGCAAGAGCAGTCGAGCCCACCACGCCATCGGCGGCCGAAATCCGGGCCAGCAGCACCGATCGCTGACTGACCAGGAGGCTCAATCGGGCTACCAGGGTATCATAGTTCGAGTCCGAAGCCAGGGAAGGGCGCGGAACCAACAGGGGCAGCACTAAAAGCGCGGTCAGACCGCAGGCAAATGGTGCCCTATACTTTGGTCCCCGTTTCCGAACCCGCCGTTCTCCCACCAGGTTCCCCCGGCTACCGTCGGGCTACGGCGCGCGGTACGATGATTGCCAGTCCCATTGCCAGTCTGTCCCCCCCAGTTCAGCCGACCGTGAACGTCCGCACCGCTTCAAGCACTCCATTCCGGTAAAAGAGTATTCGATATTTGCCGGCAGGGAAAGTGTGGGTGCCGCCTTTGTAGTCCGCCCAGGCGCTGAATGACTGAGCATCGGCGTCCGTACCGGCCTGATACTGAATGTCGTCACCCGGTAAGCGCACTCCATCTTTCTCGAAGATAAAGTGCAGTTGGTCGGCACTGTGGACCTTGTGCAACGTCACCACCGCGTAGAAGCGCAGGGAAGGGGAGACGAATCGGGTAGACGCCTCGACCGCCTTGCCGGTCAAATCCACCTCGCGAGCCACCACCAGACCGGCGTCGCCAATCGCCGTGGCGGTCGGGGCTGGGGTGCTGGTTGGCAGCGGCCCGCCGGGGGTAATCACCATCCCCGAACCTCCGTTGCCCAGGAGCGAGCGAACCGGTGTGGAGGTGGTCCCCGCGGTCGAAACGGCCAGGGCCGGGGTTGCCGTCAACGCGGAAGTAGCGCCGGCGTCCACCGGCCGGCGAGAGGACGTCGCGACCGCTCCATGTGCCTGGTGGATCTGAGTCGGCGGCCGGTTGGTCGCCGTACGCGACCCCCCGGTCAGGTCGTGCGCCAGGCTCATCACAAGCAGAAGCATCCCGGCGACGATCGCCAGGATCAATCCCACCGCGACCGCGAAGGGTATGTAGGACGTGAGGGGGGCACGCTTCCGGGGGGGCCGGCCCCCCGCGTCTAGCGGGGTGGGGGCGCGCCGAGGGTTTGGATCCAATCCGCCCCTGTCCCGACTGCTATCGCGGAGTCGATTCCTGGCGTCTTTTCCTACCATTCTCACCAGCCCATGAACTGCACCGCACTACTTCAGAAAAAGTGTACACGCCGCCGTGCCGCTTCACCATACCTCGTGGTGGATAACCATCCTGCCACGTCCGGTCTGGTTGACATGATCGGGACCGCCCCGGTACAGTCTGGGCGGCTGAGGCGCCGCGGAAACGCCGCGCGGGTACCGGTAAGGTGATACACAACCAGTACGCTGAACGGCTAGACACGCCGGGCTTTGCCGCGGCCTCCGTGTGGCGTCATCGACTCCTGGATGAAAGAGGGAATGCCAAAGTCACTCGCGATCGGTCGCCAGACTCGCCTCCTGGGCTACGAGTGCTTGCTGTTTCTCTTCGCCCTCTGGGTGTTGCACCGGCTGGCGACTCACGGTTTCAGTACGGCGGTCACCAAGGCGATCTGGATCGCGCCTGTATTAGGGATCGGGGCCACGCTCCTGGGGATCGGGATCGTCCGCGGGGTCTCAAGTCTGGCTGGCCGCGAGGCGACCGCGTACATCGGCCTGGGCCGGGCCCGTGCCGCCCGCGCCTTGATCAGTGCGGTTCTCTACATCATTTTGGCGGTCGCGATTGCCAGCACAACCCAGGTCGATTTGAGCGGCATCGCGGTGAGTGGAGCGGTGACCGGGGTCGTGGTGGGGATCGCGGCGCAAGCGTCGTTGTCGAACGCCGTGGCGGGCTTGGTCATTCTTTTTTCGCGGCCCTTCCGCTCCGGCCAATTTGTTACCGTGCGGTCGGCGGCCTTCGCGGGCAGCGAGTATACGGGGGAGGTCGGCGAAATCACCCTCTTCTACACGACCCTCTTCGCCGGGCCGCAGGAGATTCACGTCCCAAACAGCGCCATGATGACCAGTGTGGTCACCCTGCGTCCGCAAAGCCTGGAGGTCTATCTCCCGGTGCTCATTCCGCTGGATCAGTGGAGCCATCTGTCCACCACCGATCTGACGCGCCAGTTCAAATCGGCCCTCCCTCCGAATCGGAATGTGAGCGTGACGGTGGAGAAAGTAGAGGGAGGCCAGGTACAACTGGCGGTGCGCGCCTCCCTGGCCGGCGACGAGGAGCGGGCGCTTCTCGAACGAGGGGTGGTCCAGGCGCTTCAGATGACCTCGGCCCCCGTCACGGGCTCTCAAGCGGCGTTACCCTGAGTTGCCGGGGCCACGGAGAGGGTGGTATACTCATCGGGCAGGGCGCCCGTA
>DATLQX010000025.1:0-11734 GCA_035534995.1 Chloroflexota bacterium
AGTCTCCTGCGTCCACCCTACCTGAAAGAGGCCCGTGTACGCCGTGAGGCAGGCGAGATGGACGACGCCGAGTTCAAGCGGATTGAGGATCGGGCGGTCAACGAGGCGGTAGCTCTTCAGGTCGACGCGGGGCTGGACGTGGTCACCGATGGTGAGATGCGTCGCTATGCCTTTTATGGGCACTTCATTGACGCGGTGGCGGGATTCGACAAGTACGGCGGCTGGGCCATTCCCTTCCATGATGAGCAGGGTGATTCGCTCGTCCTCCAGCGACCGGTCGTGGTCTCGCGGCTCCACCGCAGGCGTCATCTGTGCGCGGAAGAGTGTAGCTACCTGCGCGCCCGCACCGACCATCCGATCAAGGTCACGCTGATCAACGCCCAGCAAGCGGCCGCCTATTATGATGCCGAGCGTTCCCGGGACGCCTATCCGACGATCGATGCCTATCTTGCCGATGTGGTGGACATCTTGCGTGGGGAGGTGGCGGAACTGATCCGCCTGGGCTGCACCTATATTCAATTTGACGCGCCTCAATATGCGGGACTGCTCGACCCGGAGATCCGCGCCGGTTATAGCCGGCGCGGCAACGATCCCGATCAACTGCTCGACCGTTGTATCGAACTCGATAACGCGGTGATCGACGGTCATCCCGGCGTCACCTTCGGCATTCATCTCTGCCGGGGCAACAACCAGAGTAAGTTCTATGCCAGTGGCGACTACGAACCGATCGCGGCCCAGGTCTTTCAGCGCACCCATTTTCAGCGTTTCTTGCTGGAATTCGATGACGCGCGCTCGGGCGGCTTCGAGCCGCTCCGCCATGTGCCGGAGGACCGTACCGTGGTCCTCGGATTGGTGACGACCAAGAAGCCGGCTCTGGAGCACATGGACGACCTAAAGCGGCGGATTGAGGAGGCATCCAGGTTCGTGCCCCTCGATCGGCTGGCCTTGAGTCCTCAGTGCGGGTTTGCCTCGACGTTGGAGGGAAATCTGCTCACCCCGGCGGACCAGGAAGCAAAACTTCGCCTGGTCGCCGAGACGGCGCGTGAGGTGTGGGGCCGGCGTTAGGTGCTTCCCTGCTGGAGGCCGGGAGTGCGGGATAGTGGGACGGCCGATCCGGACATTTCGCCCGCTACGGATCTGATCGCCGCGGACGCCGCCGATCCGAGCCATGGTCGGCTGGAAGCGTTGCGGACGCGGGTGCCCGCCTGGCGGCATGCCCAGCTCACGGTGACGCCATTGAGCGGCGGGATGACCAATCTCAACTACCTGGTGATCGCCGCCGGCGCTTCCTATGTGCTGCGGATTGGCGGCAATGCCTCCGATCGGCTGGGGATCGACCGTGAAGCGGAGTACGCGGCCAGTGTCCGGGCCGCCGCTCTGGGCATCGGCCCGGAGGTGGTAGCCTTCACCCGCCCCGAGGGCTATCTGGTGACTCGCTTCGTGGAGGGGAGCGCGATCGGGCCAGACCTGATCCGCGGTCCGGCGGTTCTGGCGCGGATTGTCGCGGCTCTGCGCCGGTTTCACCACGGGACGCCGATCCCCGGCTCGTTTTCCCCATTCCGCGTGGTGGAACGCTATGCCCGGCTGGCCCATGAACGCGCGGTACCGCTACCCTCGGCCTATGAGCCGTTCCGGGAACAGGCGCGGCGCATGGAATGCGCGCTCTACCCCTCGGGTAGGACCGGAGTGGTACTCGTTCCCTGTCATAATGATCTCCTGACCGCCAATTTCCTGTGGGAGGCCGGTCAGCTCTGGATCATCGATTGGGAGTACGCGGGGATGGGCGACCGCTACTTCGATCTGGCGAATCTGTCCGCCAATCACACGTTCAGCGAACAGGACGATCACGCGCTGCTGAGCGCGTATTTCGGCCTTACCGCGCCGGATGCGGCTCGCTTCGCCCGCCTCCAACTGATGCGGGGAATGTCGTTGTTCCGCGAGGCCATGTGGGGGGTGGCGCAGCAGGGCCTCTCCACTATCGATTTCGACTTCTCCGGCTACACTGATCGACACTTCCAACTGCTGGAAGAGTGGCTGGCTCGTCCAGACTATGAGGAGTGGCTGCGTCAAGCGAGCAGGCCGGAGTAGGGAATGGTATTCGAGACAGATGGGAACCGGACACGGTAGGGTCCGGTTCCCATCTGTCTCAGCCAAATACTTGGAGGACGGTAGCACCTATGGAGCAGCAGGCGCGAGCAGTGATCATCGGTGGCGGCGTGGGCGGCGCCAGCATTGCCTACCATCTGACCGCGCTCGGCTGGCGCGATGTGGTCCTCCTGGATCGAGCCGAACTGACCAGCGGTTCCACCTTCCATTCCGCCGGACTGGTGGGCCAACTCCGCTCCTCGGTAGCTCTGACCAAGATGATCATGTACAGTGTCGAGCTCTACGGCCGCCTGGCGGCCGAGACCGGGATCGATCCGGGTTGGCGGCCCGTGGGGAGCCTCCGCCTGGCCTCCAGTGCCCCTCGCCTGGAGGAACTGCGCCGGCAGGCCGGTTGGGCGCGCACCTTCGGCTTACCCATGGAGCTGCTGAGCGCCGCCGAGGCCCGCGATCTTTTCCCCCTCATGACCGTGGAGGGCGTACAGGGGGCGGTGTGGCTGCCCACCGACGGCTACATCGACCCCACCAACCTGGCCCTGGCGATGGCACGGGGCGCCCGGAGCCGGGGCGCCGCCATCCACCCGCAGACCAGGGTGACGGCCCTCGAGATCGAGCACGGACGGGTGAAGGCGGTCATCACCGACAAAGGGCGGATCGCCACCGAGGTGGTGGTGATCGCGGGCGGGATGTATACGCCCGAGGTGGCGCGGATGGCCGGCGTGACCGTCCCAATCATCCCCATGGAGCACCAATATCTGCTCACCGGGCCGGTGGAAGGCGCCACGCCCACGCTGCCCCAGATGCGCGATCCCGACTTGCTGGTCTACTTCCGCCCGGAGGGCCAGGGCCTGGTGATGGGGGGCTACGAGCGCACCCCCGCCCCATGGTCGCTGGCCGGCATCCCGGCCACCTTCAACGGTAAGCTTCTCAATCCCGATCACGACCGCTTCACCGCGATCATGGAGGGCGCCATGCGCCGGGTGCCGGCCATGGAGAGCGCCCCCATCGCTCGGTGGGTCAATGGACCGGAGGCGTTCACTCCCGATGGGGAGTTCATCCTCGGCGAGTCGCCCGTGGGCGGCCTCTTCGTGGCGGCGGGTTTCTGCGCCCATGGGATCGCGGGCGCGGGCGGCATTGGCAAGATGATGGCGGAATGGATAACCGAGGGCACGCCCAGCCTCGACCTCTGGAAAATGGACATCCGCCGCTTTGGCGCCCACTACCGGAGTCAGAGCTATACCCTGGCCCGGACCACCGAGGTCTACGCGACCTACTACGATATCACCTACCCCAATCATGAGCGGCAGGCCGGGCGCCCCTTACGGGTCTCGCCCATCTATACCCGGCTGGTCGAGCTGGGTGCCTCCTTTGGGGAAAAGTCGGGCTGGGAGCGGGCCAACTGGTTCGAGGCAAACGCCGACCCGGCCCTGGAGGGAGAGCGGTCGGGCGGCTGGGTGGGACGAAACTGGTCCACCGCCATCGCGGCGGAGCACCGGGCGACGCGGGAAACGGCGGCCCTGTTCGATGAAACCTCGTTTGCCAAAATCGAGATCTCGGGCCAAGGCGCCCTCGCGTTCTTGCAGCGGGTGTGCGCCAACCAGATGGATCGCCCGATCGGGGCGGTTACCTACACCCAAATCCTGAACCAGCGGGGCGGCATTGAATGTGACGTGACGATCACGCGGCCGGCGGACGATCGCTTCCGCCTGATTACCGGCACCGCCTTTGGCGCTCACGACCTGAGTTGGCTGCGGGGGCAACTAGCCCAGGGACCGGAGGGGGACACGGTGCGCCTGGCCGATGTCACTTCCGCCTTCGTCTGCCTGGGGCTGTGGGGCCCGCGGGCCCGCGCGATTCTGGCCGCCGTGACCACGGCCAATCTGGAAAACGACGCCTTTCCCTATCTGACCGTCCAGGAGATCGCGGTAGGGGACGTGCCCTGCCTGGCCTCGCGTGTCACCTACGTCGGGGAGTTGGGCTGGGAGCTGTATTGTCCGTCCGAGTTTGGCCCGCGCTTGTGGGATACCCTGTGGGAAGCGGGGGCGCCGCACGGTATGGTAGCCGGAGGATACAGAGCCATCGAGTCGCTCCGCCTGGAGAAAGGCTACCGGGCCTGGGGATCCGACCTCACCCCGGAGACCACGCCGGACGAAGCAGGCTTGTCGTTCGCGGTGCATATGGGGAAAGAGACTCCGTTCGTCGGTCAGGATGCGCTGGCTACCCAGCGGGCATTGGGCCAGACGCGGAAACTCCGCTGCCTCACCCTTGAGGATTCGCGTGCGGTCGCGCTGGGCGGGGAGCCGGTGCGGCACGGCGACCGGATCGTGGGCCGGGTGACCAGCGGCGGCTACGGATACACGGTCGGTCGGTCGATAGCCTACGCCTATCTGCCCATGGCGCATGGCGTGGTGGGGACGGGGCTGGCGGTCGAGGTGTTCGGGCAGTGGATCCCGGCGGAGGTGGCGCGGGAGCCGTTGTGGGATCCAAACGGAGCGCGGATCAGAGCGTAACCCTGTTTTGCTTCTCTCGTACTCGATGGTAGGGCTCCTACCAGGCCCGCGCCACCTGCCGGAATAGCGTGACAAACTCTGATCCGCATTGCCGAGCCCATGTCTTTACGAACGCCCAACCGGCAATGCGCGCAGGGTCCAGGTCGAGATCCGCCGCGAAGCGGTCGATCAGTTGGCGGAGGATCGCGACCGCATCGGCGGACTGGATCACGAAACGAGCGCGATTATACAGCCATTGGGCCAGATCGTAGGCGGGTTCTCCAACCAGTGGCTTGGGATCAATAAACAACCAGGGCTCCCGTTGCGCCGCCAGGACATTCCCGGGATGAAAATCGCCGTGGAGCAGTACGCGCCGCGGCTGGCTGGCGGCGAGTTCTCGCCCCCGCGCCACCGCCTCGGCGACCACTTCCCCGTCGTAGTCCGCAGTGGCCGTGATGCGCGGCAGGTCATCCCACCAGAGCGCGACATAGTCCGACAAGGACATGAACGGCGTACTGGGATCGGGTTCTCGCCACAGGCGAGTCAACAGCCTGCTGGCAACGGCATTGCCTTCCTCTTCACCCAGGGACCACAGGTCCGTCCCTGGAAGACAGCGCTCCAGCAGCAGGGAGAAACCGTCTTCGGACGCTCGCAGCAGGCGCACGGCGCCCAGACCATCCAGGAAACGGAGGGCCTGGGCCTCGAAGCGCGGCTCATCATGCGGGAACGTAATCTTGAGGACGGCCTCGGATCCGTCTCCAAGTTCCACGGGCGCCACCCAGGAGACGGCCCCGTCCTGATCGAAGGGGGAGCCGGCGCGCAAGTCCCACTCCCGCTCTAACGCCGCGATCTGTCGGGGCAGGTCGGCGAGCCAGCGGGTACCTTCGGCCTCAAAACCGTACCGAAGAAGATGTTGTCGCAGGAAGGTGGGGATGACAACGTCCACTCATAGGCTCCTTCGCATCTCGTCCCCTCATTTCTCCTTCAGTGGTTCCCGTCGATCCGCCCGAAGGGTACCATTGATGCCGTTTTCCTGATGAGCCTACCTGGTTGGCTCCAGCGCCTCGCGCAACACCTCCGCGCGCGCCGGATCGCGCTCCTCGCGCGCCAGGCGCTTAAGTTCAGCGATCAGCGCGTCCTGGCGACTGGCGCGGATGGCGAGGACCAGGTAGCGGAACAGATTGGGCAGGCGCCGGTTCAGGAGTTCCAGTACCACCGGCGTGCAGAGGTCGCGCGCCGGATGGGCCAGGACTAGATCGCTCAGGCCCAGAATCACCATCTCATCATCGTGCTCGCGATAGGCGGACAGGATTCCCGGAAGCAGGGACCGGGGAAGGGCGATCAGATTCCGCAGGCAGGCACCGATCACTTCGGCGTTCGGCGGATCGGACTGGGATACATAGGCGTAGAGCGGGATGGTCTGCTCCTGCGAACCAAGCAAGGCCGCCGCCGTAACCGCCGGCTCGCCCGACATCTGGGACGTCCGCGTATCCCAGAGCAGACGGGCGGCGTGATGAGCGGCCAGAACCGGGTCAATTTCGTTGAGGGCAATCACGGCGGCGGCCCGCAACCCCGCCGCTACTTCCGAGCGGCCTGGAGGGAGATACTCGTAGGTGGCGATGGCCCGCTCCAGCAGCGGGCGATCGACGGGCATGGTGATCGGCCGCAGCGCCTGAAGGAGCGCGGATCGCACGTAGCAGCCGGAATCGCGGCGAGCCGGATCGCTGGTACAGGCTTCGTAGCGGGTGAGCAGCGCGGCTCGTACCTCCCCATCGGGCTCGGAGGCCAATTCCTCCAGGGCGGCGGCGAGGACATCGGGCAACAGGGCGCTCCCGATCAGCCGCAGAGCCACCGCGCGCCGCTCCGGCGAGCCGGCAGGCAGGGCTCGGAACAGGGCTGTGTCGTCGGTCGCTCGTGCCTTCGCCATGTCACGCCCTCCCGGAGTCGGGGCCAGTGCTGGACTGATCATAGCATGGCCAATGTACCATGACGTATAAGGGTACTTTCCCACCCACGCGGACCTCCGACCCCTAGCTCACTTCTTGGCGGAAGCATGGCCGCGCACGCACGTGTACATCCGCATAGGCATCGAGGCGCGAAGAACGCGGCGCCGCCCGCCCCGGCCAGCGCCGCCCTGGTCATGGCGGGGGGTATCTTCCTGCTCGGCCCCTTACGGCGCATTCCCAGCGGTCCCGGCGTGCCAACCGACATCCTCGCCCTCGCTCTGATCGCCATCTGGGCCGTCCTGGTCTGGCTGTTCGGGCGGGCCATACGCGCGGGGCAGCTCCCCGGCTCCCGACCGGCCGGCAATTTCGCCATGGGCACCTGGGTCGCGGCCACCGCCATAGTGGCGGAGACCACCATGCGCGCCTTCCCCGGACTCCGCCCCCTGGCGATTGCCTTTGCCCTGCTGGCGACCGGCCTGTGGGGCTGGTTTCTCTGGATCGCCGCCTCGGGGGTGCGGGAGTTACTGGACGAGCATGGGCAGGTACCGGTTACCGGGACGGTCCTGCTCACGACGGTCAGCACGCAGTCCCTGGTCCTCGCCTGGCAGAACGTGCTGCCTAGCGGCCTGCCGCTCGCCGCTGCCCGCGCCCTCCTGGCGGTGGGCATGGTCTTCTACCTGGTGGGGGCGGCGCTGACCGGGTTCGGCCTGACCGCCCCACGCACCTGGACCTTCGTCGCGGACTGGCGCGCACCGCGCTGCATTCTCCATGGCGCGATCTCGATCACTGGGCTGGCCGCCCTGCGGAGCCACGCCGTGGGGTGGCCGGTGCTGGTCGGCCTCTGGCTCCTGGCGGCGGCACTGTTCGTGGTGGTGGAGGGCATGGAGGTGATCCGGCTCCGGTTCCGGGTCCGCGCCCATGGCTGGCGGCCTGCAGTGATCATCTACCACCCGGCACAGTGGGCGCGGAATTTCACCTTCGGGATGTTCTATACCTTCACCCTGGCCCTGGCGCGCGATCGGAGCGCGACCGTCCACGCTCCCTGGGCGGCGGAGGTCTGGGGGTGGCTGGTTGACTGGGGCCAGTATGCGGTGCTCGCACTCTTGGTGGCCGAGGCGGCCCTCTTGCTGGCCTTCCTCTCGCACGCCCGTTGGTTGGCCGGACGGCAGGCCGGGATCGTCCACCATGCCCCGCGATCCTCCCTCCACGAGGAGCGGCACCATCGGGCGCGTCTGTAATATCATCTACGTCTCTGAACCGCCCAGCCCCGGCTTCCTGGTACACTGGGTCGCGGATTCGCATCTATTAGTCAGAGGGGGAACACTTGCTTCGCGATACGATCGCGCGCCTCGCGCACTGGGCCCGTCACCTGGAGAATGACGAACTGCCGGGGAATCTCGGCGATTTTATCCGCACCACCCGGCTCGTCCCGATGTCGCTGCTGGCCCTCGTGGTTGGCAGCCTGAGCGCCCTGGTCGCACTGGCTTTGCTCCGCCTGATCGGGCTGATCACCAATCTGCTCTTTTTCCAGCGGTGGAATACCGCGCTTGTCTCGCCGGCTGGGAATCATCTGGGCCTCCTGGTTATCGCGGTGCCGGTCGCGGGCGCCATGGTGATTGGCTTGATGGCACGCTATGGCTCCGAGCGGATCCGGGGCCACGGCATCCCGGAAGCGATCGAGGCGATCCTGATCAACGGCAGCAAGGTTGATCCAAAGGTGGCCCTCCTCAAGCCGATTGCCTCGGCCATTTCCATCGGTTCCGGGGGACCGTTTGGGGCCGAGGGGCCGATCATCATGACCGGCGGCGCCTTCGGCTCGATGATCGCCCAGTTCTTTCATCTGACCAGCGCCGAGCGGAAGACGCTCCTGGTGGCGGGCGCGGCGGGCGGAATGTCCGCGACCTTCGGCACCCCACTGGCCGCCATTCTCCTGGCGGTGGAGCTTTTGCTGTTCGAGCTCAAGCCGCGGAGTGCCATCCCGGTGGCGCTCGCCAGCGCCGCGGCCGCCATGTGGCGGCATTATCTGCTGGGGGCTGGGCCGCTCTTCCCCACCCCCGCGCACGTCGCCTTCATTGGCCCACTGGGTCTGAGTTGCTGCGTCCTGGTGGGGCTGCTGGCGGGAGGACTCTCCGTGCTGCTGACCAATATGGTGTACGCGGCGGAGGACGCCTTTCACCGCCTGCCGATCCACTGGATGTGGTGGCCGGCCATGGGGGCGGTCGCGGTCGGGATCGGCGGGCTGATTTTCCCCGAGGCGCTGGGGGTCGGGTACGGGATCATCGGCTCCCTGCTGCAAGGATCGGCGTCCACGCACATTATTCTGGGCATCCTCTTGGTGAAGTCGACCATCTGGGCGATCTCCCTGGGCTCGGGCACCTCGGGCGGGGTTCTGGCCCCGCTGCTCCTGCTGGGAGGCGCGCTGGGCGGAGTGGAGGCCGGCTTTTTGCCGCATTATGGCGTCGGCTTCTGGCCTCTAATCAGTATGGGCGCGATTCTGGGCGGCACCATGCGCTCACCGCTGACCGGTATTGTCTTCACTCTGGAACTGACGCACGATTTCGGTTCCATTCTGCCCCTGGTGGTAGCGGTTTTCGTGGCCCATGGGTTTACCGTCCTCACTCTCCGCCGATCCATACTAACCGAGAAGATCAGCCGGAAAGGCTATCACCTGAGCCGCGAATACGCCATCGATCCGCTGGAGATCCTCTTCGTGCGCGAGGTGATGCGAACCGCGATCGTGGCGATTCCGGCCAGGGTCAACTCCCACGACCTGCCGAATCTCCATGATGATAATCAACGGCCGGTGCAGCACCTCTATCCCGTGGTCGATCTTCATCGCGCCGTCACCGGGGTGGTCACCCGCCATGACCTCCAGAGAATCGCGCGCGAGCATGCCGAACCGGGTCCGCAGCCGATGCTGGATCAGGTAGTCCACGTCAACCCGATTGTCGCCTATCCTGATGAGCCGTTGCGCGTGGTGGCGTACCGGATGGCCAATACCGGCCGTACACGCTTCCCCGTGGTCACCCGCGAGGCGCCAAATCGCCTGCTCGGCATGGTCGCGCTCACCGATCTGCTCCGGGCCCGTGAGCGGAATCTGGAGGAAGAGCGGACGCGGGAGCGAGTGCTGCGCCTGCGCTGGTTCGTGCCCCGGCTAGCGCGAGAGCGTCCGGCGGACGATGACGCGGCCGAGAGCTTGAGCCAGGATCGCGCGGGCTAATTCTCGTTTTGATCCGAGGCTGGCCTGGGAGCGCGAGCATCTTGCTCGTCGTTGTTGGGGTTTCCAGAACGCGATAGTAGCGTTGCGCTTGGCGGCACTGGCGGACATCCCTGTCGCCCCTGACGCTGATGCGTCACTGCGAGCAAGATGCTGGCGCTCCCAGGTGAGGCCGGCCCGCCACGTTTCCCTGTACTTTTCCAGGTGGTATCGTGGGCAGTGACGCGCCCCTACCAAGTTGCCGGGAGCCACGCATGAACCGAGCCCGCTCCTCCGTTCCCCGCCGAAGTGCCGGTATCCCGTCTGGCATACACTATCCCTAAGACGTGGGAGACCATCCGTGCCGAGCAACTTTCGGGCGCGGCGTCCCCTGCGTGGGGAGCCCAAAGCGGACAGGAGATGGGAGATGCCCAAGCAGCGCAAACGAACGAAACGCACGGGGGTCGCTGCTGGGCGGAGTCCGAGCCTGCACCTCATGGAGGGTTTGGTGTTGGAAGGGGGGATTCGTCCCCTCGGCATGCGCATGCAGGACGGTCCAGCGACGTTCCAGCCCAGCCTGATCCTCTGGGTCGAAGCCGACACGGGAATGGTCCGCGCCACCGGTCAGATCAACCCTCTGGAGACGTCCGATGGAGGAATCTCCGAGGCTCTCGACGCCCTTGCCGCCGCCTTCACCGGGCCATTTCCTGGATTTGAAGCCCTGGAACCGGCGGCGCGGCGGTCGGCGATCCTGGCTCCGCGCCCCGGATTGCCCGAACTGATCCGGGTGAGCGAGGCACGGCTCGCGGAGGCGGTGCGGGGCGTGGTGGCCCCGCTTGGCGTGCGGGTGGAGTTGGTCCGCGAGACGCCGGCCTTCGATGAGGTCTATGCATCGTTCGCGGCCATGGTGGGCGCCAATCCCACCGGCGAACTCCCCGGTCCTTTCGACTGGGTGATCGATCCGGCGCTGGTCCGCCCGTTGTTCGCGGCGGCGGCCCGCTTTGCCAAACAGGCTCCATGGCAGTATTTGCCCGATAACCCACCGGTGGCGGTGAACCTGGGCGAGTCCGGTCCGGCGCCAGGAGTTACCACGCTCTACGCCTCCGTGTTGGGTGCCGGAGGTGAGGTGTTCGGGACATGCCTCTACTACTCACTTGCCGGCCTGCGCGAACACCTGCGGGTAGGGGCGCTGATGCGGATGGAGGAACCGCGAATCGATGAGGCGATCGAGAGCCTCCGGGAGCTGGGTATCCCGGTGGGGGATGTGCCCCAGGATGCCCTTCGCGAGATGATGAGCGGGTTCATGGAATCCGCCCTGGACGAGGAAGATCAGCCGCTCGGGGTTGATTCCTTGATCTGTTCGTTCTCTCCCGTGGAGGAGTGCGATCCCACGTACCTGGAGTGGCTCAAGGCGCGCGGCGTGCCGATCCCCAAACAGGGGCTGTTTCCCATGCTCTTCCGCAATGCCGCCGAGGATGAGGAGCCACGCGACCTGAATGATGCCGAGACGCGGGCCTTCACGCTGGCTCTCGAGGCCCTGAGCGACTTTTTCGCCAAGTTCGGCCCGCGGCTGCGGGACCCCGCGTGGCCGGGCGAAACCATGGAGCTGGCAACCACGATACCTCTGGGAGAGGAAATCGTACCGGTCGCCCTGGCCTTCCCCGCTCCTGGCTTCGTCGAGGGGGTGCAAGAAGCGCTGCTCTTTTCTCTACCCGGCGTTGAGGAGGAGGACGGCGAGGACGAGATTGCTCCCCCCTCCCCAGCCGAGGCGGCGATCCTGTTCCGGTTTCAGGTGAAGCTTGAGTGGCGGCCTACCACCTGGCGGCGGATCGAGATGTCCGGTGACCAAACCTTGCACAACCTGCATCAGGCAATCCAGGCCGCCTTCGGCTGGGACGACGATCACCTCTATTCCTTCTTTCTCAGTGGCAAGGCGTGGGACAGCAAAACCGAGTATACACGGGTGCCGGCGGATCGAGGTGAGCGCCGGGCATCCGAGT
>DATLQX010000026.1:0-2898 GCA_035534995.1 Chloroflexota bacterium
TCGGCACCGGCAGCGACCTGTCCGAAGTCGACCTGATCAATCCTGGTCCGGCCGCGGCCGGCAGCGCCACGGTGACGGTTGCGTTCTTCGACGCAAGCGGCAACGCGATCAACTCGCAGCAGGTCCAGGTGGACGGCCAGACCCGCGACACCGTCAACGTCAACGACGTGGTCGGGACGCAGGGCAACGTCTTCTCGGTGGTCGTGACCTCCGACAAGAACATCCTGGCTGAACTGCCGGTCTCCTTTGGCGGCGACCCCTCCAAGGGCGGCAAGTTCGCGGTAGCGAATCCGAACGGGGCGGCGGCTGGTCTGACCAGCGTGGCCTTCCCGAATCTGAGCCTTACCGCGTACGGCAGCACCGCCGCGATCAGCCAGACCGTTAATCTGTACAACCCAGGCGCCGCCCCGATTAGCGTTCGCGGCATCTACGTCTCGGGTTCCAAGACGGTGGTGAAGACCTACACCGTGGCGGCCAACAGCATCACGGCGGTAAACGTCAATACTGACGCCGCCTCGATTGCTGCCGGCAGCCCCGTTGGCGGCATCTTCCAGATTGTGCAGAATGGGAGCGGGACCGGCAACTCCTTCGTTGCCTCTCTCACCACCAACACGCCCAATTATGGAGTAGTTACCATCGACCAGGGCACCTACCCGACCAGCGCCGCCACCGGCTTCTAGTCGCGTAGTAAGGTTGGCCGGCCGGGCCGGCTGATCTCGGAGAGCCCCGGAAGGAGTCAATCCTTCCGGGGCTCTTTGTTTCTCCCGCGAAAATCACCGCGGACCCGAGTTGCCGCGAAGTCAGTCGGTTGCTATACTGCCTATCGCATCTCTCCTCATGGCGCATTCGTCTAGAGGCCTAGGACGCCGCCCTCTCAAGGCGGAGATCAGGGGTTCGAATCCCCTATGCGCTACCCATGCACTGGCCGGCCGGCCATACTCGGCGGCCAACCCCCACTCCTGCTACCCTTAACGTGACACCACGAAGCCGCGCGAGGTAGCCCGCGGATGCGCGGGGACATGAGTGACCGGGAAAGGGGAGCGCGCCGTGCCATACGCGCTGGGCATTGATGTCGGCGGCACCAAAATCCTTGCCGGGGTCGTTGACCTCGACAATGGGCAGGTGGTGAGTACCGCCAAGAAGAAGACGCGCGTGGGGAGCGGACCCGATGATCTCGTGCAACGAATTGCCGACGTGGGCCGGGAGGCGATCACCCAGGCGCACGCGATTAGAAAAGTGCCCGTCGAGGCCGCCGGTATCGGGATCGCCGGCCAGGTCGAGCGCGACCGCGGCTTGCTGATCCGCGGCCCCAACCTGGGGGCCGATGTGACTGACCTGCCCCTGGCCAGGCGCGTCGGAGACCTGCTTGGTCTGAAGGTTCGGGTCGCCAATGACGTAGAGGTGGCCACGATCGGAGAACATCGCTTCGGCGCCGGACGCGGCCATGATGATTTTGTCTGCATTTTTGTCGGCACCGGAATCGGGGGCGGCATCGTGCAGGGAGGTCGAGTGCGTCGCGGGGCCAGCGATTCCGCCGGCGAGATCGGCCATGCGGTCGTTTCCTACGATGGCCGCCTTTGCGGCTGCGGCGGCCGCGGGCACCTGGAGGCGTACGCGGCGCGGTCGGCGATCACCAAGGTGCTGGTCGAGGCGCTTAAACGGGGGCGCGAGAGCAGCCTCCGCGCCGCGCTCCCCAACCCACTGCCCGAAGGGGCCGAGGGGACGCTTATCCGCTCACAGATGATCGCCCAGGCCGTGCTGGATGGCGATCCCCTGGCCGTCGAGGCGGTGACCGATGGGGCGCGTTACCTGGCGGCGGGTATGACCGCGATCATGAACTTCTACAACCCTCCCCGTATTGTACTCGGTGGGGGATTGGTGGACGCGGTGGAACTCTACTTCAAGGTGGCCGCCCGCCGGGTCCAGGAGGAGTCACTGGTGGTCACTCGCGGGAAGGTGAAGATCGTCCGGGCCAAGCTGGGCGATAACGCGGGGATCATTGGGGCCGCGCTCCTTACCGCGCAGGCGTAAAGGGGGGCAGTTTTCGGCGCCCATGGTACACTGAACGGATATGACAACCCTATCCGCGACCGCTCCCCATCCTGTCGGCAACCGGCCGCCATACATCGAGGATCCGTTCCGTCCCTGGCGCCGCCCTACTCGCGAGGTGATGGTGGGCCCGGTGGGGGTGGGCGGCGCGCATCCGATCCGGGTGCAATCGATGACCACCACCCGCACCCAGGATGTCGAGGCTACCACGGCTCAGGCTATCCGCCTGATCGAGGCCGGCTGCGAGATCGTGCGCATCACCGCCCCCACGGTGGCGGACGCCAGGGCCATTGGTGAGGTGCGCGCCCGCCTGCGAGCCCTGGGGCTGAGCACGCCGCTGGCGGCGGATATCCACTTTTCGCCCGCCACCGCCCTGGCCGCCGCCGAGCACGCCGATAAGGTACGGGTGAATCCCGGCAATTTCGCCGACTCGCGGAAGTTCGCGGTGCGCGACTACACGGAAAGCGAATACGCCGCCGAACTCGAACGAGTGGCCGCCCGGTTCACTCCGGTGGTGTTGGCCTGCAAGGAACGCGGGGTGGCGCTCCGGATCGGCACTAATCATGGTTCGCTGAGCGACAGAGTGATGAACCGCTTTGGCGACAGCCCCGAGGGGATGGTCGAGTCGGCCCTGGAGTTCGTCCGTATCTGCGAGAGCCATGGCTTTTACGACATCATTCTCTCTATGAAGGCATCCAATCCCAAGGTGATGATTGCCGCCTATCGCCTGCTGGTGGCGAGCATGAACGCCGAGGGGATGGCCTATCCCCTGCATTTGGGAGTCACGGAGGCCGGGAGCGGCGATGACGCGCGGATCAAGTCAGCCGTCGGGATCGGCAGCCTGCTCCT
>DATLQX010000027.1:0-18946 GCA_035534995.1 Chloroflexota bacterium
TTTGTTTAGCTCCGCAACTCAATACCCTGCTGGCCCGGCTCGAAGGTATTGCCATGCACTCCCGACGCATTTTTCCTCAGCATGCTGATCGCCGGGCCGTGGTCATCGTGGAACGCGCAGCCGGTGATAGTGGGTGTCGTGCTGTCGTCGGCCCAAATGCCGATACGGGTAGCCTGCGCGAAGACGCTGCTGGTGACGTGGATGTTGGCGCCTCCGGTCAGCGAAAGCATGCCGTTGGCGCCGCCATTGGCGCTCCCGTAGAACAGCCGCACGTGATCCAGCACGCCCCCCGCCGCCCCCGCTCCGTCGAACTTCCAGTACTGCCAATCGCCTGGCTTGGGCTGCCAGGTTGCCACGGTGGCGGCAGGCGTCGTGGGCGGGGGCGGAGCGCTGGTGACGAGGATCGGGGCCGCGTCGGTACCGCGCGCGGTGAACGTCCCCTGCACCAGCAAGTAGGCGCCCGGTTCCATCGCCAGCACCGTGCCCGGCGCGATCGTGAGCGTCACGCCGCTGATGAGTGTAATGCCCCCCGTCAGTTCGTAGGGCACGTCGGGCCGCTCCCAGCTCGCGTCGTGGCTGATCGTTCCCGCGACCTGTACTCCGCGCTGGTTCGGGCCGTAGCTTGCGCCCGTGATCAGCCCCAGGTCGTCCACCGGCCCGTCCACCGCGTAGCCGCCCAGCCCGGCGAAGACGCAGGTGGCGATCGTCGGACGGGTCGCGGAGTCAGCCCAGATGCCGGTGCGGGTACCCTGCGAGAAAACGCTGTTGGTGACGTGGATGTTGGCGCCCCCGGTCAGCGAAAGCATCCCATTGGCCCCGCCGTTGGCGCTCCCGTAGAACAGCCGCACGTGGTCCAGCACGCTCCCCGCCGCCCCCGCCCCGTCGAACTTCCAGTACTGCCAATCTCCTGGCTTGGGCTGGGCCGCGGCACTGGTGACGATGATTGGGTCCGCGGCGGTGCCGCGGGCGATGAGCGTCCCCTGCACGAGCAGGTAGGCGCCTGGCCCCATCTCCAGCATCGTACCTGGCGCGATCGTGAGCGTATTGTTAGCCGGCAGAGACACGCCACCGCGCAGGAGGTAGGGTCCTCCAGACCAGACGGTGCTGGTGAGCGTACCGGTCACCGTGATGGTCGGGGTAGCAGCGGGCGGCGGCAGGGGAGCCGCCGTGACCACGGCGGCAGGCAAGTTTAGCACCGGCGGCACCGCCGCCGGAGTCGTGTTCGGCAGGTTGCTGATCCAGGCGAGGACCGTGTTGAGGTTGACCGGCTTCGGCGGACTGGGAGGTCGGTTCAGCGGTACGGTGCTCTGCTGGCCGGCGCCCACTAACACTGGGGCGCCTTTGTTGCTCACCTGTACCTGACCTTCGATCACCGTCACCACAGCGGCTTTTGTCCTGGGATCGACCTTGACATCCAGTCGTGTCCCCTTGGTCGCCGCCACCGCGGTGCCGACCTGCACCTGATGGCTTGCCGCGCCATGCACCACCTCCAGAAACAGCTCGCCTTTGGCCAGGGTGGCATGGAGCGGATCCTTGATCAACACGTCAGTATTGGCGTTCAGGTCCACGAGCGTGCCGTCACGCAGCCCAAGCGAGGCGTATTGCGCCTTCCCGGTCAGGGCATGGTAGCGCTCGAGCAGATCCGTGCCTACCGCGCCGGGACGGGGGCGGGCTTTCGGAGCAAGCACGCTCACGCCGCGCTTGATCGCCACTACGGTGGCTGGGGAACCCGGCACGACGGGGACCGCGCGCGAGGCCGCGGTGTAGCCGCGCGCGCTGACCTGCACCAGCGCCGTACCGGTGCTCATTGCGCGAACGGTAAGCGTGACTATGCCCCGCACCGCGGTCGCGGCCACCGGTTGGCCCACGCCGGTGATGCTGACCGCGACGCGGGCGACCAGCTTCCCTTTCGTATCGGTGACGCGAATCCGCAGGGGCACGTCACGTCCGATCTGGATCCGTGGCGGCTGCACGGACACGGTGAGCCGCGGCGCCGCTGGGGCGTTTTTGGGCGTGCCGCCCGCCTGGGCGCGGTACGCTTCCACAGAGGATGGCAGAATCAGGGACACGATCGATACACAGGCCAGGAGCACGACGAAGGCCGCTGAGACACGCTGGCGCATGCAATTCCTCCACATAGGGATCTCCCGCGACGCCCGTGCGGAACACAGGCACATGTATGACGACTGGGATAGATTTTGTACCCTACAGGCGGGCACGACTTGCTGTCAAGCAGCCACGGTTCGGAAGGTCGGCGGCGACGGCCGCGAACTCCTGACTTGCGTCCTCCCGCACATGGCCAGCGGCCACCCCAAACAGACCCTCTGGCTCCTCCTGGCCGCTTTCCCATGCAGTGAGTAATTCAGGATAGGGGAGAGATACCGAACACACGGATGTGCGCGGCCCGCCCGTGGCGATGCGCGTGGGCGTGAGGATGAGCGAGGATAACATCGGCGTGTATTGTCGGGATGAACGGGACGAGCGCCACAAGCGCCGCCAGGATGGTGGCTGGCGTATAAGTTGGATAGAAGATCGGGAGGATCGGGGGGCGCGAATGCGCTTCTTACCCTACAAGGAGGTGCAAGCGGTGTCAAGATACCAAGACGGACATGAGACCGGACCCAGCCGTGATCAGCGCCCGCGCGGTAGGTCTGCTAGCGGATGTGGGTGCCGCGCGCCCGCGGACGAGGCGCTCGTGTCCAGCGCGTCGAGCAGGGCCTGGGTGCGCGCCGCTTCTAACCGGAGACCATGCTCGTGTTGCAAAGCGAGCGATGCGGCGAG
Organism: Chloroflexota bacterium; assembly: GCA_035534995.1. Taxonomy (GTDB): domain Bacteria; phylum Chloroflexota; class UBA5177; order JANWHV01; family JANWHV01; genus JANWHV01. Next base: position 2,782 of record DATLQX010000027.1, read on the forward strand.
CCTGGCCCGCGCCCTCTTCTCGTCCCCTTCCAAGAGCGCGCACTGGCCGAGCAGGCGCCGGGCCAGGCTCTCCTCGCGCCGCTGTTTCTCCGGACCGGCTACGGCAAGCACGCTCTCGGCGACGTCCGCCGCCGCGCGCGCGTTGCCGCGCGCGAGATAAGACGCTGCTGTCAGGAGGCGCAGGTCGAGCCCCGACCAGACGGTGCCTCCGGCGCCGATTACCCGTCGCGCTCGCTGGATCAGCGCGTCCGCTACCCGTAGATAGCGTGCCGGGAGCGGCCTCCTTTCAATGGACAGGTGAATACGCCCGCGCATCAGCAGTTCGTCTGCCTCGAACTCCGGGAAAGCCGTGAGGCGGCTAGCGCGGCGAGCGCGGCGGCAGCAGTGCAGAGCATCGGTTAGGCGTCCTTGCTCGACGCGTATGGCCGCCAGGGCCACCCAGGCTTTGGCGAGACCCTGATGGTCGCCCACGAGCTCGAAGCCGGTGAGACTCGCCTGAACTCCCTGCTCGGCGCGGTCCGGATCACCCTGATGCAGAGCCACGCGCGCGAGATCGATCTGGACGTACGCCTCGCCATGACCGTCTCCCAATTGCCGATAGGCGTCCAGGGCCTGCTTGTAGTAGGCAGTCGCGTCGTCGAGCGCGGCGCGGCCAAGGGCAACGTGGCCGAGGTTATTCCAGGCGTAGGCACTACTGTGCCGATCACCGATCTGCTCGAAGAGGGCAAAGGCACGACGGAAATAGTCGTCCGCCTGCGTAAAGCGACCGCGATCGAGAGCCAGCAGCCCTATATTGTTCCAGCAGCCCGCAATGCCATGCTGATCGCCGATCCGCTCCCGCACGCGCAGGCTTCGGCGATGGAACTCTTCTGCCTCGTCGGTCGCGCCCCGCCGCCGTGCCACCAGCGCCAGTCTACTCCAGCATGCCGCAACAGTATGCTGATCGCCCAGCCGCTCCGCGATCTCCATACCACGGTGGATGCGCTCGTCCGTAGCGGCGAGATCGCCCTGCCGGTACGACACCTGCGCAAGGCTGTTCCAGCAGGCGGCGAGCGCCTGCTGGTCGCCTTCGGGGCCTGACAGTCCGGCAAGAAGCGCCAGGCTCCGCTGGAGTAACGGCTCCGCGCATGCCAGGTCACCGCGCGTGGCGGCAACCGCGCCAAGGAGCTGGAAGGCATGCCCGCATGCGCGCTGCTCCTTCGCGTCATCCAGCAGCGCGAGGGCCGCGTTCGCCTCCGCCTCCGCCGCCTCGAAGTCGCCGCGACGGAGGCACACCTCGCCCCTCTCCAGCGCCAGCGTGGCGCGAAGCGCGGGCGGCGCGCCATCGACGCCCGCCAACTCATCCTCCGCGGCTTGCAACATCTCGAGCGCGCCCGTATAGTCGCCCCGCTTCAGGCAGGCGGCACCCTCCTTGCGGCGCAGCGTGAGCCGGCGTTCGATGTCGCGCTCCCGGGCCCTCGCCCGCGCGAAGTCGGCTTGTGCTACCACGAAGTCACCCGCCAGCAGCCGCTGGTCGCCCAGCTTCTCGTCCAGGCGTGGCAGGGCATCATCGGAGGTGTCGGCTTCGGCCTGGAGGAACTCCTCCCGCGCCCGCTCGTAGTAGCGGAGCGTGGATTCTTGCGCGTAGAGCACCGCCGCGCGGTCGCCAGCCTGTTCCAGCCACCGCGCCGCCTTTCCGTGCTCGTCGGTGCGGGCGTAGTGGTAGGCGACCCGCTCCACATCCGGCGACCCGCCTGTCGCGCCGCGGGCCGCCAAGGCGGCCGCGGCCCTGGCGTGCAACCGCCTGCGCTGGCCCGGCAGCAACTCATCATACAGCGCACGGCACAGCAGTGCGTGCGTCAACGCATAGCTGCCAGCGCCTCGCCGATCCTCATCCAGCAGGCGAGCCGCCACGGCGTCGTCAAGCAGTTGCTCGCACGCGGTACGCTCCTGCCCTACGATCTCGGCCAGCAGCGCGATCTCGAAGCGGTCGCCGAGCACAGCGCCGGCGCGCAGCAAGGTACGACAGGCGATGCCAAGCCGGTCGAGACGGCGCGTGAGCGTCTGACGGATTGTGTGCGGCAGGCTGCGTTCGCCCGCCAGGATCGCGTCCAGCGTACTGCCGGCCGACACGTCTCCCGCGTCCCCGGACTCGTGCCGAAGCAGCGCCAGCAGTTCGGTGATGAAGAATGGATTCCCGTGGCACTGGGATTGCAGCATCCTTACCCGCGGTTCGGGCAACGGGAATCCCAATTCCTCTTGAGCGAGGGTCGCGACCTCAGCAGGGGAGAGGCCCGGCAGTTCGATGTTCCGCAGCGTGCCGTCGCGCAGGCCATCGAGGATCATAGCGCGCAGGGGATGATCCTCCGGCACGTCGTCGCGCGCGGCGCAAAGCAGGACGACGCGCAGGTCGCGGCAACGGCGCATCAAAAATGCCGCCAGCCCACACGATGAGCTGTCCGCCCAGTGCAGATCGTCAAGCACCAGCAGCAACGGTCGCTGCTCGCTCGTCGCGGCCAGCAGGGTGCGTAGTGCCGTCGCCAGGCGCATACGTTCGGCACCGGGCTGTTCTAGTGCCCGAGGGGTCGCGATCCCGAGCATGGCGGTCAGTTCGGGCAAGATGGTGACGAGCGCCTCCGCGCCCAGCAACTCCCGGCGGAGCAGTTTTGTCGGCCGATCGCGCACGTAGCCCCTGAATGCCTCGGCGATCGGCGCGTATGGCAGATCTTGCTCACCCTCGGCGGCTCGCCCCCAGAGGATGCGGAAGCCGAGCAAGGCGGCGCTCAATGCCGCCTCCTCGGCCAGACTGGTTTTGCCCATCCCGGCGTCCCCAGAGACCAATAGGGCACTGCCGCGCCCGTCACGCGCTGCTAGCAACGCATCGCGTATCCGAGCGAGATGTACCTCGCGGCCGACGAGCGAGCGCGATGCCTGGGGAGATTCCTCGTGCTGGGTCGGAAACGCGCGCGCCGATCGCGCCAGGCGCCTGCGAGCAGGCAGCTCTCCTCCTTGCAGGGAAAGGGCCAGCGCCTGGGTTTCGGCGGATGGGCGGGCGCCCACCTCAGCGCGCAACGCGGCCTTAAGGGCGCCGTAGATGCGCAGCGCCTCTCCACGCCGTCCCTGGCGGCTCAGCACGTGCATCAGGCGGCGTGCCGCCTCCTCTTGCGCGGGATCGGCGACGAGGAGCCTTCCAAGCGTCATTGCGGCCTGTTCATACTGCCCATGCCGCACCTGTGCCTCGCTAAGGGCGAACAGGGCGCCGTGCCAACGCAGGCGCAGTGCTTCGCGTGGCACCACACACCAGGGCGCCGAGTCGTCGGGAAGGAGGTCGCCCCCGTAGATGCTCACCGCTGAGGCCAGCGGCATCAAGGGATCATCGGCGGTCGCGACACCATCGAGGGCGGCGGCGAAGGCGAACAGATCAACCCAGTCCTCATCGGTTAGGTGCAGGTAAAACGTCTCGTATTCCAGGGTGATGTACCGGGAACGGCCGCCGGGCGGCAATCCCGGCTCGAGGATCCGACGGAGGGTGTGGATAGCTGTACTGAGCGACTGCCGGGTGGATTCGGTGTCCTGGTCAAGGCCGATGTCCAGGGCAAGTCTTTCGCGAGGCAGACTCCGGCCTTCCGCCAGCAGCAACCGCTTGAGTACCGCGGCGGCTAACTGTCGTCGCCACCCGGTGACCGCCACGCCGCCACGTTCTAGGCGAAAGCCGCCCAGCAGCCAGATGCGGAGTCCCGTGGACAGCCCTGGAGCGGCTGAAATGGATTGTGAGAAAGGAATTACGCCATCGCTCCCCATGCCCTTTGGTTGGGGAGTCTCTCCCTGGTCTCGCGGGCACATAACCATCTCATCGGGCGACGCCTGCTTGTCAAGGATGAGATCGGCACCCGCCCCGGCAGGTTCGAGGGTAGCGCCGGACGCCGCGTCAAACGGCCGCTCCTTGCCAATATACCGGGAGTAGGTGCGGCCATCGCTCCGTTCGATGGCGTACCAATAGGGACCGTGCCCTGGGCCGGCCGCGCAACGTTGGCAGTTGGGCTTGCCGCAACGACGATACTGTTGCCGGTAGCGCGGCATCAGGAAACACCCCTAAGCGCATATCTACGTGATGCAACGACGACGGCGTATTGGGTGGCGGTACAACCTGCCAGATTGAGATCAACGTACACGACAATATCGCTTATCGCAAGACTAGGGGCCGGTTTAGCCCGTTATCTTGTGCTCCTGCCCAGACAGGATGACTGCTCCTCGCACATTGCCCATACCGCGACACAAGACGGCACAAGACCGCGGCCATCATGGTAATGGCATGGTAATCCTTGGGTGGCAGAATAACGACAGGTTGAGGAAACGCCCAGCGCAACGTCTCACGCGAGAACGCATGGACAGCCGTGAGAGCGAGCGAATGCCCTGGATGAGTAGAGAGAACGCACGCCACGGAAGGAACACCTGCGTCATGGCTGGCGTAAGGAAGGAAGATCAGGAATGAGCGACGGTTATCGCGATCTCATCGATCGTTTTCTCGATCGCATCGCAAGCGACCCTCCCTTCCGCCAACTTTTGCGCGACGACCCCTACCTGGCGCTCGAATCGTCGGGATTCGCTCGCCAGGTTGAAGAACTCCAGCAGGCGGGCTGGCAGGAAGCCGACGTGATGGGCTACGGCGCCTGCGTCGATACCTGCTTCAATTCATGGTCCTGCCTCAGCGGCAGTTGCTACGTGACTATCTGAAGGGAGAGTGGAGCACATGGCTGCTGACGCGGTACAGGCTGACGGGGGAGTGGATCAGTCGTTCCTGTCATTGCTTACCGAACTGGGCGCGAGTCCGCGGGCGGAGCCACGGGATGCGTGGGCCACGCCCATGGCCGATCCCGCGGGGCCGTGGCTGCGCATGATCCCTGCTGGTGCCGTGTCGCCCGAGCAGGGATGGAAGCTGCACGTTTCGGCGAGCGAAGCCACGGCAAAGGCGGTCCTCGGGCGTGCGGTTCCGGTGCTGCTTGCGCACGGCGCCAATTTCAAGGTCGCCAGTTCGCCGCGGGCGCTTCACTCCCTGAACACGGGCGAGGCCGGCATGAGCCAGATCGGCAAGTTCATCACCGTGTACCCGGGCGACGATGCGCAGGCGGTACGCCTGGCGAGTGCGTTGCACGAGGCCACGCAGGGACTTGCCGGGCCGCCGATCCCCTCCGATCGCCCGCTGGCGCCGGGGAGCCTTGTACACTACCGCTACGGCGGCTTCGGCGGGCGCTACATGCAGACACCGCTTGGCGAAATCGTGCCGGCGTTGCTTGCCGTTGACGGCACGCTTGTGCCGGATCGGCGGTTGGCCAGCTACCAATGTCCCCACGGTATCGAGGATCCTTTCCTGGCAGCTGGGGTCGCCACGCCGACGCCCGCCCCGACGCGCCTGATCGCCGAACGCTATCTCACCGTGGCCACGCTCCACCGCTCTCCGCGCGGCACGGTACACCTGGCGCTGGACCTGGATCACGGCCGCCGGTGCGTACTGAAGCGAGCGTATCCCGCTGCCGCGCTCGGACAGAACGGGCAGGATGCACGGGCGCGATTGCGGCATGAGGCCGGCGTGCTCGGGTGTCTGCCGGTGGGCATCGGACCTGCCGTCTACGACCTACTTGAGGACGGCGAGGATCTGCTGCTGGCGATGGAGGACGTCGAGGGGATCACGCTGGAGGCATACCTCAGCGGGCAACTGATGCAGGGCATCCTGCCGAGCGGCGAGGATATCGTCAGGCTGGGTCGCCAGCTCACCGCGGCGCTCGGCGCGGTGCATGCCGCCGGATTCGTCTACCGGGATCTTAAGTCGCCAAATGTCATCGTGCTGGGCGATGGGAACCTGCGCCTGATCGACTTTGAACTCGCGTACCGCGTCACCGCCGAGGAGCAACCACATGGGTTGGGCACGCGTGGATATATGTCGCCGCGGCAGGCCGAGGGGCTATCGCCTGCCGTCACCGACGATGTGTATGCGCTGGGCGCGCTGCTGTTCTTGCTGGCGACGGGCGCCGATCCCTCGCTCGCCCCCCGGCCCGACCGCTTGCTGGACCGCCCACTGTCACTCTTGAATCCCGCCGCGCCCGCGGCCCTGGAGCCGCTGATCGCGCGCTGCCTGGCGCACGACCCGTCCGATCGCTATCAGTCGATGAGCGCGCTCAACGCGGTGCTGGGCGAGATCGGTCTTGTGGCGCCCACGGCGTCGACTTTCGGCGAGGGAGCGAGGGAGGATGTGCGGCGGCGCGCGGGGGAGATGGCAGGGCGATTAGGGGACACCCTCTGCGCCATGAGCGTCCCGGCTCCCGAGGGTACGGGCCGCACCTGGCACGGCAGTCACCAACTCGGCTCGGGAGTGCGTTCGCGCGACATCAATACCGGGGCCGCGGGCTCACTCCTCGCCCTGGCCGAGATCGCCGGGGCCCGCGGCGAGGCGCGGCACCGGGGGATGGTGGCCGAAGCGGCGCGCTGGCTCCGCGTAGCGCCGCACCTGGGCGAGCAGCCGCTGCCCGGCTTGTATGTGGGAGAGGCGGGCGTCGGCGCGGCCCTGCTGCGTGCGGGCCAGGTGCTCGGCGACCCGGAATCGATCGCGGCGGCCGAGGCGCGCGGGCGCTGGATCGCCGGTCTGCCCTATGGGGCGCCCTTCGCCTCGCCGGATCTCTTTAATGGCGCCGCCGGCAGGCTCCGGTTCCATCTGTTGCTCTGGGATGAGACCGCGGGCGACGAGCACCTGGCGGCGGCGAGGTCCGCCGGAGAGGCAGTGCTTGACGCAGCCGAGTGGATCGGCGACGAAGGCGATGCATGCCGCTGGTCGTTCCCCGACGGGTACGAGGGGCTGAGCGGCCATGCCTATCTGGGCTACGCGCATGGGGCGGCCGGGATCGCGGATGCCCTGCTTGATCTCTACGAGGCGACGCGCGAGGAGCGTTTTCGGGCCGCGGCGGTTGGAGCGGCGCGCTGGCTGCTGGGGCTGGCGCGGCCGGCGCTGGTCGATGGCACCGGGTTGGATTGGCCAGGTGTTGAAAATGGACCGGCGGGGAGGCTCTGGTGTCACGGCGCGTCTGGCATCGCGATCCTGTTCGTGCATCTGGCGCGACTGGATGCGCTGCCCGGCGCCTGGGAGGTCGCGCGGCGGGCGGCGCGCACCGCGGGCATGGGGGCGCGCGCGACCAGCCCGGTGCAATGTCACGGGTTGGCGGGACAGATCGAGACCTTGCTGGACGTTGCGGCTGCCGGCGATCCGCGGTCGGGTGAGGATGCAGCTCAGCTAGCCGTGTTGTTGGCAGCGTTCGCCGTGGAACGCGATGGCCTCCTGGTCTTTTCATCGGAATCGCCGACGATCTTCACGCCCGACTATATGGTCGGCTACGCGGGCGTGGCCGCGTGTCTCCTCCGCCTGTCCGATCCGGGTAGACCGCGGCAACTGAGCCGCGCGGGATTTCGCTACCGGCCTGCCTAGCGTGCTCGAGGGGCAGAGCTATCGAAAGGGGGTGATCGCTTCAGGGGTCGCGCATAACCGATGGGCAGAATGTTGGGGATAGCAACGTCGCATAGGAGAAAAGGAGTAGCAGATGAGCACGGTGTCACCACAGGAGTTTGAGCAGATCCGCGGCAAGCTGGACGCGGTCGTGGCGCGGGCGCGGTCGGACCAGGGCTTCCGCGGCCAACTGATAAGCGATCCGGAGGCAACACTGAAGTCGGCGGGGGTACCGGAGGTAGCGATCCCCGACTTCATGCGCGAGGAGGGTCTGGGCGGCGAGGTAGCCGGCTATGCACGATGCATGATCAGTTGCCTGTTCACCTCCACCTGCAATCTCACGATCGGGTAAGCGCATGGACGCACGAATGTACGGGCGCCTGGAGGACCGGGCGATCGGCGTGGTGGGGGTATGGGATCCGCTCACGGTCACGCACCGGGCGCTGTTCAAGCAGGTGCGGTGCCAGGCCGCGCGGCGGGGGCTGTCCTCGCTGGCGATGGTGATCGACCCCGATCCGGCCCGGTTTGTCTGGAACCGCGAGCTCTGGCCGGTGTTCAATGACGTACATACACGCGCACAATTGCTGAGGGCACTAGGGATCGACGCCGTGCTCCACCTGCGCTTCCGCAAAGGCGACATCGCCACGGGGGCGCGCGAATTCTTCGACCTGGTCGGGAAGCATGCGGAACTTGCCGAACTGTGGCTGGGCGCCAAACAGTCGCTCGGCCGCGGACCCAACGGATCGCAGGAGATGGTTGCCGAGCTTGCGGCGGAGCGGGGTATCGCCGTACATCTGCTCCCGCCTCCCGCCGCGGAGCGGGCGGAAACCTCCGGCAATCCCGCCGCTCATCCCATCGAGGTGCGCGCGCGCCTGGCGGAGGGCCAGATCGTGGCCGCCAGCATGGCGGTCGGACGCGTACCGGTGCGTCGCCGCCCGCGCGGGGCCACGCTGCGCATGGCCTGGGCGCCGGGCTCCTACCAGGCCCTTCCGCTCGCTCACCCCGCGGCACAGCCCACCGGCGCGGCGATCGAGGTTTTCCTGGTCGATGTGGGCAGCGGTTGGGCTGATCTGCACTGGCCGGATCGGCGCATACCCTACTTGGCCTTCCAGACCGGGCCAGGGGACCACGCGCGCGCCCATCTCGCCTCCGCTTGAAACGGCGGCATGTCGGATGGGAACATCCGCCGGAAACGTAGCAACACGAAGAAAGGTAGGCCCAACGATGAGCATGAATCCGCAAGACATCCAGGAACTGCGCGCCAAGGCCGAGACGGTGATCAACCGCGCCAAGTCGGACCCGGCGTTTCGCGAACAGCTAAAGGCCGATCCCACGGCGACGTTCGAGGCGGCCGGCATCCCCAGCGACGCCGCCCAGGAGCTGGCACAGGAGAGCGGCGGCGAAGTGCGGGGCTACGCGATGTGCCTGGCCACCTGCTGGTTCACCGAGTGCGCCATCACGCGGCTCTAAGACATGTCTGTTACGGGCCATATGCATGGCCGCTGAACCGGTCAGAACCACGGATGGGCAAGCCCCTGAGGCTATGAGGAATTGTAGGAAAAGGAGTAGCAGATGAGCACGGTGTCACCGCAAGAGTTCGAACAGATCCGCGGCAAGTTGGACGTTGTCGTGGCGCGGGCGAAGTCGGACCAGAGCTTCCGCGACCAACTCACGAGTGATCCGGAGGCGACGTTGAAGTCGGCGGGGGTGCCGGAGGTGGCGATCCCCGACTTCATGCGCGAGGAGGGTTTGGGTGGCGAGGTGGCCGGCTATGCACGATGCATGATTAGTTGCCTGTTCACCTCCACCTGCAATCTCACGGTCGGGTAAACGGGTCACACGATCAACATGCCCTATCTGGTGTTCCGGGCTGAACCGGAAACAAGTCATCCGTCCTCCTCCCCTGTGCCCAAGACGTGGGCATGCTGAGTGGGAGCACCCGGCGAAACGAGAGTAGTACGAAGAAAGGTAGCTACAGCGATGAGCACGAATCAAGACATCCAGGGTCTGCGCGCCAAGGCCGAGACGGTAATCGACCGAGCCAAGTCCGATCCAGCGTTCAGGGAGCAGTTGAAAGCCGATCCCACCGCCGCGTTCGAGGCGGCCGGCATCCCCAGCGACGCCGCCCGGGAGCTGGCACAGGAGAGCGGCGGCGAAGTGCGGGGCTACGCGATGTGCATTGTAGCCACCTGCTGGTTCACCGAGTGCGCTATCACCCGGCTGTAACGTCGACCGGCCGCGTGCCATAGACGCACGAGCATACGCGCCCGATAGCCCTGGGGCAACAGTCTCAGGGCTACCGGGCATCGCGCGTAGTATGATAGGCACATCAGATAGCTGGGGATCGTTGTGTGGCCCACGGGTGGCACCGGGATAGCAGCGACAGCCCACCAGACAGGCGGAGTTCGATGAGAGACACGCTGGAGAAGGAGAAGAGCGCCGGCCAGGGCTGGCGCGACGTGCAGGGAAAGTACGCGACCATTCGAGTGCAAGAGGGCTCCTATGCGGCCAAGCAGGCTCCCTCGGTTGCGCGCGAGGCGGACGCGGCGATTGAGGTGTGCCGGCGACTGCTCGAGCCGCCGCAGACCGCTGATGATCGGGTCATTCTTTACCTGAGCGATCCGCTGGCGGCGCTCCCGGCGGCGGCATCCACCGGGCTTCCCGGGCAGCGGGCGGCAGGCATGGCGATCATATGCCTGATCAGCCCGGAACAGCCGGACGCGGGAATCGTCCAGGCGCTCGTGTACCATCTGGCGTCGCGCTGGTTCGGGGAGCAAGCGGGATCCGCCACGCTCTTCCTGGATGGTCTCGCGGGGATCGTCGCGGGACGTAGCGGTGGCGGCCCGGCCCTCAACGACACGGTAGCCTGGGTCCGCGAGCGGCTTCGGTCCGGCCAGATGCTCTCCATCCTGCCCGCGGATGCGGCGCATCTGGAGGGTGATGCTCGTGCCGCCTACCTGAACGCGGCAACCACCTTTGTGGCCTACCTGCTGGAAGCGTTCGGGAGCACGCCGGTCGCCACGCTACTCCGCACCTACGACGCCACCCGGCCGGATCAGGCCGTCAACGGCGCCTTCCAGCGCCCGCTCGGCGCCCTGGAAGAGGCTTGGCGCGGAGCGATGAGCAAGCAGGCATCGGGCGGCGCCTTCAGCACGTTCTTCGGGTATCTCCTGCCGTTCTTCCGGCCGCACTGGAAGCGCGAGGTCGAGATTATCGTGCTGATGCTGCTCGGGCTCACCTATACGTTGGCGATCCCGCTCTCGGGTAAATACCTGATCGACACGGTGATCCCCAGCCGCGACCTCGGGCGCCTGGCCGCCTTTACCGCGGCGCTGGTTGGTGTCTACCTTCTCAATATGTTGGTCGGCGTGCGGCGAGTATACGTGAACACCCTGGTGAACCAGCAGGTGCTGCTGGCCCTGCAGGAGCGGATGTTCTCGCGCCTGCAGCGGCTCTCACACGCCTTTTACGACAGAGCCAAGGTGGGCGACATTATGGCCCGCTTCTCCAGCGACATGCAAGTGGTGCAGGGCGCGCTGTCACAGGCGTCCGGAGTTGGCTTCTATCAGACGCTGGTCGCGATAGCGGCATCGATCACCATCGTTACACTCAGCCCGCTGCTTGCGGTGCTCTGCCTGCTGGTGCTGCCACTGTTCGTGCTCAGCTTCCTGCTGCTGGGCGTGCGGTTCGGCCGCGCCAGCCGCCTGCGGCAGAAGCTGGTAGGCGAAGTGGCGACGATGACCCAGGAGAACCTTTCGGCACACGCGGTCGTCAAAGCGTATGGGCTGGAGGAGCGGATGATTACCTCCTTCCACACGCGCCTGGGCCTGCTGCTGAAGGCTATCCTTCGGCTGGTGATCTTCGCGGCGCTCTTCGAGATCAGCACGGCGCTGGCGACCACGCTAGCCCAGATCATGGTGCTCGGAATCGGCGGCTACATGGCGATCAAGGGTAGCCTGAGCGTGGGCACGCTGCTCGCCTTCATCGGGTTGTTACCCTCCGTATTCGGGCCGATCTCCAGTCTTTTCGAGGCGCTGGAGGCGATACAGGGCGCGGCAGGCTCGACCGAGCGGATCGCGGAATTGCTGGACGAGCCGATCGACGTCGCCGATACGCCTGACGCGGTCGCGCTGCCGGCGTTCGGCGGGGCACTCCGGTTCGACCACGTGAGCTTCCATTACGGCGGCGAGCGCCCGATCCTGCAGGATCTCACGGCGACGATCCCGGCCGGCGCGCACGTCGCCATAGTCGGCCCCTCCGGATCCGGCAAGAGCACCGTGGTGAGCCTGCTGATGCGCTTTTATGACCCCGCCCAGGGCGCGGTGATGATCGACGGGCAAGACCTGCGCGCCGTGACGCTGGCATCGTTGCGGGCGCGGATCGGTCTCGTCTTCCAGGATACCTTCATCTTTGACACGACGTTGCGCGAGAACATCGCGGTCGGCAAACCTGAGGCAACCGACGCCGAGGTGCGGGCCGCCGCCGAGGCGGCTCGGCTGGACGCCTACATTGCCACCCTGCCGAACGGCTACGACACCGTGCTGGGCGAGCGCGGCGTGTTGATGAGCGGCGGCCAGCGTCAGCGGCTGGCCATCGCGCGCGCGATCGTACGCGATCCACGGATCCTGATCCTGGACGAGGCAACCAGCGCACTCGACGCGACCACCGAGCGCGAGATCCTGGCCACGCTGGAGACGCTGTCCAGAGGAAGGACCACGATCAGTATCACCCATCGCATGGCCGTCGCGGCAATGGCCGACCGCGTGCTGGTCCTGCAAAGCGGCCGGCTGGTGCAGGAGGGTGCGCCCGAGGAATTGCTTCAGGTGGACGGCCTCTACCAGCAGCTGTACCAAGAGCAGATGGGACATGCGCTGCCGGTAGGGGGACGGCGCGCGATGGGCGTGCGGGTGGAGCATCTACGCGCTATCCCCCTCTTCTCGGCGCTCGGACAGGAAGGGCTGGCCGCGCTTGCCGGCGAATTGACGCAGGAGCGGTACGGCTCCGGCGTGGAGGTGGTCCGGCAGGGCGAACCCGGTGATACCCTCTACATCATCGCGCGCGGCGAGGTCGAGGTGGTGGTCGGCGCGGGCGGCGCCGAGCGGCGCGTCAACGTGTTGGGCGCCAGTGACTACTTCGGTGAGATAGCCTTGCTGCGCGATGAGCCGCGCAATGCCACGGTTCGGACGCTGACTCCGGTGCAATTGCTGAGTCTTGCACGGGCCGACTTCCAGGCGCTGCTCGAGGATGCGCCCGCGGTACGGCAAACGCTGGAAGAGACTGTCGCCGGTCGGCGCGCGATGTTGCGTGAGTTATCGCATGTGCCGGCCGGCGCGGTTGCCCTGCCTGCGTGATGCGCGTTCGAACCTGAAAGGGACGGCGGGAGAGGAGTATGGGTGGACAGGATCCATTGGCCGAGGCGCAAGAGACGGTCGCGCGCCAGCAGCGGGAGATCGAGCGCTTGCAACGACGGCTGGATGATGCGCGCGGCGCCGACGACTTGCGGCAGGCGCTCACGCTGGCCGCGGCGGTAGGCGCCATCGCGACCCCAGTGAGCCACGCCCAGTTGCTGGAGATCATCGTGGAGACGGCGGCGAGGGTGATCGGCGCCCAGGCGGCCTCGCTCTTCCTGATCGATCAGCAGACGGAGGAACTGGTATTCGAGGTGGCATTGGGCCAGAAGGCTGATGAGGTGAAGAAGTTCCGTGTGCCGCTGGGCCATGGCATCGCCGGCCTCGTCGCGGTGAGCGGTCAGCCGATGGCGATCTCCGACGTGGCGAACGATCCCCGCCGCGCCTCCGACATCCAGCAAAGCATCGGCTATACGCCGCGGAACATCCTGTGCGTGCCGCTGTTCTACAGCGACCAGATCATCGGGGTGCTGGAATTGCTGGACAAGGAGGGCAGTGCCTCTTTCAGTATGATGGACACCGACACCCTGAGTATGTTCGCCAACCTGGCCGCCGTCGCGATCGAGCAGTCACGCACCCATCAGAATTTGGCTGGACTCGTGGGCGAGGTGCTGCGGTCGCTCGGCGGCCTGTCCCCCGAGCAGCGGGAAACGCTACGTGGCCAGGCGCGCGCCTTCGCCGGGCAACTGGAGGAGGACGCGGTGTATCAGCGAGCGTTGGAGCTGGCCGAACTTGTGCGGGAGATCAGCTGGCAAGGAGAGGCGGAACTGACGGCATGCCAGACCATCCTGCGCGGCTTCGCCACCTATCTCCGGCAGCGACCGGACTCCCGGATGGATCTGGTGTCGTGGCGATGAACGGGCAGCGTCCCGCCTATAGCCGCCAATTCGCGCCGGAGGGTTTGCGCCGATTGGCGCCGATCGATCGCTTGGATGACCTCACCCCGGAATGGGCCTGGGGCGACAGCAGCGGCCGGGGGATGAAGGTCGCGGTGATCGACAGTGGGGTCGACGCGGATCATCCGGCGGTGGGCGGTGTTCAGGGCTACATGACGATTCGGGAGGAAGAGGGCGGGATGGTGTATGATGCCGAGCCACATGCGGATTCCTACGGGCATGGCACCGCTTGCGCGGGCGTGATCCGCGCCATCGCCCCAGACTGCGAGATCTACAGCGTGAAGGTGCTGGGCGCGGGGCTGACCGGGCGGGGCGTGGTGTTCGCGGCCGGGCTCCGCTGGGCGATCGAGCAGGGGATGCAGGTCTGCAACCTGAGTCTGGGCACCACCAAAAAGGACTTCTTCGGCGTCTTCCATGAATTGGCGGACCTGGCCTACTTCCGCAACGTGATGTTGGTGACGGCCGCCAACAACATGCCGATTCCGAGCTTTCCTTCGGTATATGCCTCGGTGATCTCGGTTGCCTCCCATGACAGCCAGGATCCGTATTGCTTTTACTATAATCCCGAGCCGCCGGTGGAGTTTGGGGCACCGGGAATCGACGTGCGAGTGGCCTGGGCGAACGGCAGCACGATCACGGCTACGGGTAACAGTTTCGCCGCGCCGCACATCACGGGGATCGTGACCCGGATCCTGGCCAAGCATCCGGGCCTGACGACCTTCCACATCAAGGCTATCCTGCGGGCACTCGCGGCGAACGTGCGGCTTGGGTGATAGGAGACGGGATCTTGACGCTCCTATAAGCCAATCGATAATTCCACATAGATCCAAAGTGCCGGATCCCACGTTACTATTAGTGAAGGGAATGCTTGGGCGGCCCTCCGCGCCTCCACCCCCCCTGAACAGGAGCTTTGCATGACTACCGAACCTCAGAAATTGATTATTATTGGCTCCGGCCCCGCCGGATACACCGCCGCGCTGTATGCCGCGCGCGCCAACCTGGCCCCGCTGGTCTTCGCGGGCAGCCAGAACGGCGGCCAGTTGATGCTGACCACCGAGGTTGAGAACTATCCGGGCTTCGTCGCCGGAGTCATGGGACCGGAGTTGATGGAAACCTTCCGGGCCCAGGCCGAGCGATTCGGCGCCGATATCCGCGACGAGGACGTGACGGCGGTGGATCTCAGCCATCGCCCGTTCGTGGTAGAGACCGAGGATGGCCGATTTTACGCCCATAGCGTGATCATCGCCACCGGAGCCTCCGCTCGTTGGCTGGGGCTGGAGTCGGAAACCCGCCTCCGTGGGCGCGGCGTCTCGACCTGCGCCACCTGCGATGGCGCCTTCTTCCGCAATAAGGAGATTGCCGTGGTTGGAGGCGGTGACAGCGCCATGGAGGAAGCTACCTTCCTGACCCGCTTCGCCACCAAGGTGACGCTCATCCACCGCCGCGATCACCTCCGGGCCAGTAAGGCCATGCAAGATCGGGCCCTGGCCAATCCGAAAATCAACTTCATCTGGAATAGCGAGGTAGTGGAGGTGCTGGGTCAGCAGGCGGTCAGTGGGCTAGTTCTGCGCGACACGGTGACCGGCGCCCTCAGCGAGATCGCGGTGAGCGGGCTATTCGTGGCGATCGGCCATCATCCCAACACCGAGCTGGTCCAGGGCCAGATTGACACCGACGAGGCGGGCTATATCCAGATCGGCGAGCATAGCCTCACGAACATTCCCGGCGTGTTCGCGGCCGGTGACGTGCGGGACACCCGTTACAAGCAGGCCATTACCGCCGCCGGCGACGGCTGCAAGGCCGCGCTCGACGCCGAGAAATATCTGGAAGAGCATGGTCTGGGGATCGAGCCTTCCCTGGCCGAGGCGGAGGCCGCGGTGGTCGCGGCCCTCTGAGAAGCCGCTCGCATGGATGCTCGTTGGGAACGCGCCCTCGCCTGGCACGCGGCGCTGCCCATGGGGCGGAGGAAGGTGGAATACAACGCCACCATCCTCCGCATCCTGACCGCCCTGCGGGATGTACCCACGCTGGAGGCCCTGCAGGCCCGCTACGAAGCCGGCCTTGAATGGACCACCGAGATCGCCAGGGAAGGTTTCCCCGATACCCCCTCGCTCTGGGCCACCGAGCGCACCGCCGACGTAGCCTTTGGCCTCCGAGCGCGACAGATTCTCGGTTTGCCGGGCGCCCCTCCAGTTTCGCCGTCCACCAGTTAGGCGAGGGTAACCATTCACTTCAGAATCGTGAGAACAGTCAGAGGAGACATCAATCATGGCGTCAACCGCCATAGAGTTACCTGATGAAACCTTTGCACAGGCAAACGCCCTAGCGCGGACAACTGGGCGCACCCTTGGTGAGGTATTAAGTCAGGCTATCGCTCAGGGGCTTGCCTACGA
>DATLQX010000028.1:0-10765 GCA_035534995.1 Chloroflexota bacterium
TCACTCATCCGTGTCCTCCCAACTCATACCGTGCGTCCGCTGCATCCGGGTGTGATCGGCATTCCGCGCCGCACCCGGCCTCAGCCGGTCCGTATCCTTCCATCCGGTCTCAGCCGGAGGCCCTCCCATGGTCCGGTCCTATTCGGGAATCAATACATCCACCACCTCGGCGTAGACCAGACGCCGCTGTTGGGGGGCGGGAATGAAGGCGATGTTGGCCGCGATTCCCTGAGCGGCATTGGTGCCGGGATACAGCTCATACTCGCGGATCACCAGGCGGAGCGGGGGCAGCGGCTTGGGCAGAGCCGGGATGCGGAACTCGCGGGTGCGCCAGAGGGCACCGTTCGTGGTCGCTTCGGGCCGCAACTCCTGATAGGCGCCCAGGATCCCAGTCCAGGCTAGATCGGGATCGCTGTTCGGGCCGGCGCCGCTCTGTTGCTCCAGGCTGATCGTCACGATATTGTTGGTTTGGGCCGGCGCGGGGCCACTGACCGTGATCATCAGGAGATTGGGCAGTTCGGGATTGGTGGTGACCACCGCCAGACGGTTCGGGGTCAATTGGATGAAGTCGGCCAGGACCAGACGCGAGAGGTGCGCGTTGGGAACCGAATAGGGTTGGTAACGGGCGAGCGCCAGGCGGACGAACGGGTAGTATGCCTGACCGGGATCCAGGCTGATGTCGCAGTACCAGAGACGGCGGGTTTCGTCATAATTGACTAGATGGCCCGCCACCGAGACGGTCACGCTCGGCTGCTCGTCAATGGTCAGGTTGTTTCCTTCGGCCACCGCGTCGGGGAAGCTGGCCAACGATGGAGTATAGGGGGTGGGGGCATTCCGTGAGCGCCAGAGTGGATCGAGTCCCCATTGCGTGTAGTGCGAGGGATCCAGCAGTGGCCGTTTGAATGCCAGGGCATGAGAGAGCAGGCCAGTCAGGCGTACCTTGGACTTGAACGCGGTCGTTTGGTTCGGCAGCACGACCCCCAGCAGTTCATCGTCGCCCGAGGAATACCACGGGCGTTCCAGATAGATCCGCATGCCGCCCCCGATCCGCTCGGCGGCGATGCTCCCGTCCTTCTCGATGGCCGACCGGTGCGCGAAGGTTGGGATGACGTAGAGCAGGCTGGGCGCGGAAGGGCGCGCGGAGTTGGGGACGTGAATCACTCCGGAAGGCGGTACCGTGGTGAAGTCCGGGGCCAGCGGGTGCTCGGCGTTGGGTTGCACCAGGGAACCGGGGTCGCTGGAGCGAGTGATCAAGGTCGGATCGGCCTCCAGATCGGCGTCGCTGAAGGGGAAATATTCGCGGAAACGCGAGGTGGCGATGGCTGAGTAGGCAACCTGGCGATGCTTGGTGTCCTCAAACACATGCCAGAAGCGTTTGTCGCTATCCGATGTATACGGAGGATCGTGCGGATACTGGAGATGGGTAATCGCGGCGTCGATGGGAATCTTCGAGACATGGGTGTGCCGCGCCCGCACGGTAGGCGCGGGCTGGGCGGGGTCATCGATCGGCTCGTACCAGCGTCCGATCAGGTCTAGATCGATCGTGCTCTTGCCGCTCAGGGGCATCGGCAGATCCATCAGGACGGCGTGCGTGGACCCCAGGTCGCGCTGGGCGTGAAACCGATCCGAGAAGCTGGGTTTGATCAACGGGTGCTGTACCGCGTGGATCAGGGTAAGCTCGCGGAAGGGGGTGAAAAGCCAGGCGGCGCCCAGCAGGGCGGCCGTTTGCCAGTTAACATTGGCCAGAGCTTCCCACGACTTATGGGGGCCGAGCTGGACCAGCCAGGGCTTGGCGGGCGCCGTTTTCCAGAGATTGGCCGGAGGGGTATTGAAGATCGAGGTTCGCGGATGCAACGGCGCCGCTTCCCCGACCCCTGGGCGCGGTTCCTCGACCCGCCCTTGAATGGCGACCGGCGGATGAGTGAGCAGCGGCACATGGTATTTGGTAACTCCCGCTTCATGGGTCCAACTCCAGGAGCCCAGGAGCGAGAGGGCGGCGGGCGGAAAATAGCAGCTGTAGCGCACGGTGACCATGTCGCCTTGCTCTAACTCCACGGTCAGGGCGCGGTGATCGGGATTGAATTCGGGGGCGACCGGCGTTTGCCCGTCCTGGATTCCCTTGACCAGCAGGCGGAAGGGGGCAAAGTCGGGCCAGGCACCGGAAAAAGGAATCTGTACGATCTGGCCGCCCGGCAACCCCAGGATTGTGGCGCCCGCGGCCAGCGGATCGGGGAGATAGGGGAGCGGCAGCTTATCAACATCGATCGGTTGCTGGTCATAGGGAGGGTTCGGATCCTGGGGCAGGGACACATCCCTGGCCACGATCAGGTCATACCAACTCGTGCCCGCGGGCGGCGGCCCATCGAACATCCCGTGCATCTCGGCCATAAGCTGGCTGGTTTGGGGCGCCAGGACGTGGCGCTCGGCGTACTCATTGTAGGCCGGTGACGATTGGGCGGTGAAATAGTGCTCCACTGTCTGATCGAAGTCGCTGCGGATCACCAGCCGCTGCACCGATTCACCGGGAGACCCGTGGATCGACTTGCGGAGGTGCACGGTCGGAGGGGTAATCGGTTCCCAGCGGAGGAAGGGGGTGGCCGGCGACTTCACGGCGGGCAGCAGCGCCTCCGGGTCGTCCATCGCCACCCGGTTCCCCGCCAGATCCACGGCCCGCGCCCGCACCTGATAGGTGTGGCCGAAGCGGAGCCGCGGCAGCGACCGGGGGCGGGCAGCAAAACTGACCGCGAAGCCAAATTGGGTCGTGCTGGGATCCGTGGTGGGGGTGATTGGATTGGCGGTCGCGTTGTCCAGCGGGTCCATGGGCCGGGGAGCGGAAAGGCTCCAGCCGTTCCAGCGGAAAATCTGTTCGTGAATATAGAGCAAGTCGGCTGACCCGGCGGGATCCTGGGTCGTACCCATGGTGACAAAGCCTTCATCGGGAAAGGTCAGCTTGTGCTTCGCGGCGGGCGCCCGCTCGAAGGTGTAGGTGCCGTCGCGGAGATTGAGTGAACGCCAGCTGTTGGTCGTGGTATCCAGGATGTCCATGGCGTAGCCGCGGACCAGATCATCGGCGAAGAGCGGCACCGGATTGGCCGCGCCGGCGGCGTCATTCTGCTGGCCAGCCTGGGTAAAGGTGCTGGCGAGCGCGGTGGCCCGCCCCGTGTGGATCAGCGAGATGCCGCCCGACCGCATGGCGGGGAGGCTGGTCTGGGTGTTCGCGCCGGGGGCCGCGGTCGTCGCGGCGGCCGTACTGACCGCGCTTTGCAGTTTGAGCGCCTGGCCATCGACATCTATTTGCACCACTTCGAAGCGCGAAGGATCGCTCAGGAGCAGCATTCCCGCTTCCAGATCAGAGCCTTGGCCGAAATTGGCGCCGGGATTGGGCGCCGCCCGGAAGCCCGCTTTGTCGAGCAGGTAGTGGGTAAAGGGCCGCACGTCGGGCGCGTTGGCGAATTGCGAGGGGAGAATACGCACGGTCGTACTGTGCGGGTTGATGGGGATACTCGGCTCGTAGTCCACCTCAAGCTCGATCGCCAACCCCAGCTTGGCCAGGAGAACTGGATAGTTCCCGAGCACGCTCACCATGTGATGGAAGTCGTATTTCGTCTTCAGTTCCTCGGGGGTGGGCAGCGGTTGCGGGCTTCGCGATACGGCCTGGGAGACCGAGCGGTTGTAAAAGGACTCCACCTGGTAGTGCAACCCTGGCGGGCTATGCAGGCTATTGAGCAAGGTAGGCGATATCCCACGGGCCCGGATCAGCTCTTTCCGGCTCGGCGGGGGCACCGCTTGGTGGCCGGCCAGGACGGTCTTCAGGGTCTTGGCGAAAGTCTCTTTCGCTCGCGCGGTGATATGGACCTCTCCGTAGATGTGATTGAAGACGTGGGTGCTGGGGAACTGGGTAGGAGTCTGATTCAGGGCTCGGATGGTGTCCAGATGGCGGCTCTTGATGTCGGCCTGGAGGGCGGCAATGGGAATCGAGCTGATCGATTTGTTCCGTTGATCGGGGTAGACATACGACTCCACGGTGGTGGTGGGCGTGAAGAGGGCGGCCCAGAGATCGGGATCGGGATCCTCGCTCACCCGCGTCGCGTGCAGGGTGGGCCCGCCCTGGAACTGCACCGCGAAGCGCATGGCCTCCACGGTGTGCGGCCAGTGGAGGAAACTGGGGAACTCGCCCAGGACCGGCGTCCCACTGGTGATCAGGCGGGGAGAGACGAACGCCGTGACCCGCAACTTGGCGCCCGGTCCCAGTGGACCCTGAAGGCCATTGGGCAGCGCCGTCCAGATGATAATCTGCTTCTTCACCGGCGGGTTCCTTTCAGGCGAACGCATTCAAATACCGATCCCAGTTTTCCGGACTCACCTGGTCCTTGAACTTCGGATCGTGATGAGAGCCGGCAAACTCCTTTTCCACCGAGACGTGGAAGCTGACGCTGAAGAAGAGAATGGAGATGCTCAAGGTCACGGTGGCCTCGCCCCAGACCTTGGTGTCCATGCCGTTCTTCTCGTAGTTCAAGGAGAGATGGAAATCGAGTGAGACACTGACGATATCCAGGACCGACACCTCGCCGTGCGCATCGACGAAGCCGCTGAGGTTGGTTTGATCCGGCGGTCCCTTTTGCAGCTTGAAATAGACGCCGGCCATGACCGAGATGCCGCCGCTGGCCACCCCGAGATCGATGGAGACCGAGGCCCCGAACTCGAAGGATGCCTCGCATTCCTCCACTCCATCCATCCCAATGGTGATGCTGAAGTAGCCGCCGCCGCCAAAGAGCGAGACGGTGAGAAGGAAGGGCGCGTCCTTGGTGCAGAAATAGAAGGTGAAGTGGATAGGGTCGCCCAGGAAGGGGATGACCACCTTGGCCCCGAGACTGATGTTCTGCAGGCTGAAGATCCCCACGCTCACGCTGGGCACGGCGACCGAGAAGCCGGCATCCACATGATCAGGCTCGATATCGAGAAACACCTTGATGGTCAGCCCCCCGACCGAGAAGCCGCCGGGGGGAATGATGTCCTTGAGATCGTTGACGAAGGCCAGTGGCCCCTGGAAGAGCACCTGCACGTTCTTGGGTACGACGCTGAGCTTCTTCCCGCTCTGCGCGGTAAAGTCCAGCGAATCGAAGGTGATCTGAATCACGTCCAGCAACTCGATCTGGAAGGAATCGAGATGGCCGGTGATCTTATACGATGCCTGGGCGGAGATCGGTAACTGGCCACCCGTGGGAAGCTGTGGGCTGATCGATGCCTGAAGTTCGGCGGTGACCATCAGCTTTTGCTTCCCATCGTCGGGCAGCGGGGTGAAAATACCCAGGGCCGGGCCGATCGTGGGATTCCAGGTGAGGGTGACATCGATCGAGGTGGGAAGAAGGGCCGCCAGTTGTTGTTCGAGCGGGGCCAACAGCGAAGTGAACTGCTGCTGGAGTTGGCTGATTTGCTGCATTACCTGCTGCTGAAGCTCTTGCTCCGCCGCGCTGAGTGAGCTGAGTTGCTGCTGGAGCGGCTGCAACTGTTGTTGCAATTGCTGCTGGAGGGTTTGCAACTGCTGGGTCAGGCTTCCCTGCGATGCCTGGTCGGCGGCCGAGAGGACCGGCTTTGAGACCATCTGGGGGATGGAACTGAAATCACCGGCCGCCGAGGCCACCGCCTGGATGATCTTAAAGAGGTCGATGGCGCCGAGGATTTTGGCCGATTGGCCGCTAAAGAAATCCTGGATGAACGAGTTGTCCAGCACGCCGCTCGCGATCTTATCCACGCCGCCGCCGACCGGACCGAGCTTTCGCGAGAGGCCGGTGATGTTGAAGTTCGGAGTCACCACCCCTGGCGTGTTCCCGCCGCCGGAATTGCCCTGGCCGAAGAGCACGCTGGCGTTATCGAGCAGTTCCGCGTACACCTCGCCCAGGTTATTCGAGCCGCCAAGGTCGTTCTTCAAGAAGTGATCGCTCAGCTTGATTCGGGGGGATTGGCCGGAGTGCTGCAGCGCCTCTACCTGGGGGATGCGCACGGCGGCGGTCGCCACCACGGGGTAGAAGGCAGGCTGTTGGCCCAGGGAGTCCGTATTCTTGGGCGGAATAAAAGCGTTGAACTCGATGTTCACCGCGTGGAGGGTGGTATCGCCGCGCTTGGTACTGGGGGCGAAGGCCATTTTCTGGCCGTTGGCGGGGCGGGTTCGCTTCCCCGGATCGTAGTCAGCTTCTACTTCCTGCATCGCCTGATGATTGTAGGCCAGTGACTTCTCGATGCTGACAAAGGCAAGGGGAGCGGTAAACTCGACCAGTTGCCCGTCGCCGTCTTTCCCCACCAGATGGAAGGGATAATCGAGCCCGCCTGACCGCACCCAGAAGGCATCCGTATCCTGGACTCCGTATTTGGCCTCGAAGGCGCCGTTGATTGGTTGCGGCGGATCGAGATCGGGGGTGGTTTTGGTGGTGATCGTCACTTCCTTGAGCGGCATCTTGCGGTCGATGCTCTGCCCGTTTGATGGGTCGGTGATTCCCGTGGCGCCATAGGTCCGAGTGGGCTGCTGCACGATGATGAACAGCCGCTGGAAGAGAAAGGCCACGTTCCGCCCATTGAGGGGATAGAACTTCCGCTCGGTCACTTTCACCAACGAGGCATTGTGCCCAAAGGGGAAGAGGTAGCCTTTGTAGACCACCCGCACGTAGTGATCGCGCCCCATGGTGCCGCGGTGCTGCCACTCCTCCAGAGCCACCTGAGGCTTGAGCAGCGAGCCGTCCCAGGCGCCACGCATGTCCATCCAGGCGCCAAGGGCGGTGAGCATCAGCCGATCCACCTGGACGGGCAAGGGGTAATACTGGCGGAGCAACAGCTTGACCGGAGGAATGGGGCGTTTGATTTGGTGCGCCGTGGGCAGGACTGGAGGCACGACCGGAGTGATGATCGGGTTGAATCGCTTGTTTGCCAGCTTCTGGAATTGGACATGAAGCTGATATGGGGGGAAGGTCGAGGTGAGTTTCACCAGATCCGCCCGATCCTGCCCACTGAGCGACATGCGGAAGGGCACGTTGTCGTGCAGGCGCGTGCTATCGGCCAGATCCGGCGACCACACGGCGCGGATCGTCCGGTAGGGCGCCCCGGAATCCACCCCCTTGCCGTTGACGATTTGGTCGCGGGTGACGGTATAGGCGGTGCCGCCACCGCCCGACTGGAGTTGGTACACGTAGTGGCCATCGTAGAGCTCATGTTGGTCCGGATGATTCGCCACCGGAAGGCGCACTCCCAGCCGGGTATGCCAGAGCTCGGTCCGCCCGTTGAAGGTTACAGGGCGGAAGCTATGCACCCAGCCCGCGTAGGTGTTGGGCGAGATCATCAGCCGCCAGGGCGCCTCGATCGCCGTTTCGGTGCTTGTAGGCTGGGCGATTTTCGCGTTGGTATAGGCGCCATTGGGGACTGCCGTGCCGGGCACGCTCATGGTGAATTGATCCCAGGCCAGGAGGCTCTCCAGGGTAAAGGGGAGGGTGGTGCCGGGAGGTAAAGCGAAGACCAGCCGGCTTTCGCCCGCCAGTTCGCGCCCGACCGGCATGGAGGGAGAGCCCTCGGGAAACTGGCCGTTCTTCCCGGCGTCCGGGTCGGGCGGTCGCACGGCGTAGTGGGGAACACTTTCAAACGTTGCTTGCTCGGCGATGTTCTGACCGGGAAAATGGACGGCCAGGTACGTGGGGGTGTTCAAGGCGCGCGCCACGATCGGGTCCGCCTGCTTGGCGCCGCGCGGTACCTGGCCGGAGCGCGGGACCAGCTTGCTGACCGAGCCGTCGCCCGCTGTCTCGAAGGCCATGTTGATGAACTCGAAGCGGACCGCCAGCAAGTCGTCCGGTCGGAGGAGCGAGACTTGCGGATTAATCAGGGTAAAGCGAGTGATGGGGCTGGCCTCGCGCGCGCCAAGATGGACCCGCGCGGTGGCGCCGTCCCCGGTCCGTTCCAGACCGGCGGCGACGAAGGCCACATACGCTCCCTCAGGCGACATCACCGGCTCGACCACGGCGCCCGCCATGGGCAGGCTGACGCGATGGATGCCGGGAGTTACCCGCACGCTTGTCGATCCGCCGGGAGCGCGGCGCATCTCAAAGGGAGGCGCCGAATCCCGCTCGCCCACCTCCACCGTTACCCCGAGCGCGTGGAGCGTCACCGGCTGCTCGTGATAGCGCGCGACCAGCGCGGCGGCCATGCCGGCCGGCTCGGAGACCAGCGCATAGAGGGCGTGGCGGAGGCCCAGGGCAAAGGGAGCGCCCACCGCGTCCAGGAGGCCGGCGTGGGGAAGGAAGCTGATGGGAGGGTCGGTGGGAGCGCTTTCGGCGGCCAGGACGGGAGGAAGCGGGCCGGCGCGGCCCTCGCCCAACTCCACCCGAACGGAGGAGAAGGCATTGGCCGGAGTGACCAATCGCCAACGCCCCGCGGGCGGGAAGGCGGGCGCCAGTTGCCACTCTCGCCCGCCCCGTGCCAGCGTGATCGCGGATCGGCGCCCGGCGCGGGCGGTGAGCATCGCCGGTGCCTCGGGAGAGAGGAGGGAGAGGGTCGCCATATCGGCGGCCAGTTCGGGGCCGAGGCCGCGGATTGTCGCCGTATCGCTCCCCTGGATCCTCAGCCGCCAGTCCGCCGAGTAGACTGCCGTACCCTTCCCTCCCAGTCCCAGTTCCACCCGGTGGCCTAGGGAGACGCGGGTGGCGGGGAGACGCACCGTGCTGGTAGCGGGCGCCAGTCCAGCCAGCCAGCGCTCGAAGGGGACGGTGGCGTGGAAACCGCCCAGGGTGAGGCGGAGATTCAGGCGCCAGCCGGCGATTCCATGACGCAGATCGCAGATGAGGTCGGCGGGGAGACGGGTACCAGGATAGAAGGCGTCGCGGAGGGTTACCTGGATGCGATCAGGCGTCTCCTCCACGCTCAGGCGGGGCGTCCCCGTAAAGCTTCCGGCATCGATCACCCAGCGTTCCACCCCATCGAGCAAGAAGGCCACCCGTTGGCGGCCGCGGACCAGCGAGACGGCGCCGAGACTCGGTGTCTCGGCGAGCCGGAGGGCGGGCGAGGCAGTGAGCGCGGCGGCGCCGGCCAGCCCAAGGGCCTGGCGGCGCGAGACGGCACCGGGGCGATCCGGGTCGGGCAGGGGCGCGGCGCGTGAGGCACGGAGGGTGGCCAGGTTCAGCAGCGCGCGTGGCATCGCGAGGCCTCCAATCAGACTGATGGCCGTTTACGAACGGGAATGGAGCATACGCCGCCCGGCCTGCCGAAGCGAGGGACTTCGGCGTATCCGTCCTCCGAGCGGGACCGCGACAATATCGAACCGAGGCGCCAAGCAGGGAACTACCTCCATGCTTGTGGCATAGCATACTCCCACTTTCCCCCTTTGCCTAGCCCATACGATATATTAACCGGGGCTAAATAGAGGTATATGTGGTTTTGTGGACATTTTCCTGGAGCAGACGATGCAGCACGGGCTCGATCTGGGCCCGGAGCGTCTGGTTAGCATAGCCAACCCAGGCCACGTTGCTCTCCGTATCAAGCGGGGCGGCCAGCGGGACACCCTGGGGATCGGTCACCCTGACCCCCGCCTCGCGAGCGATGAGCTCGGTGCAGAGGTCGTAGGGATGGCAGCAGAGGCGCGTCGCCCCCGCTCCGGCATGCAGCAGAGGCCGGAGGTCGGCCAGGAAGCGATCGTGGCCCACGGTCAGTTCATAGAGTTGCCCGCCGGAGCTGATGTATTGGTCGTCGAACACTTGCGGCGACTCGGTGGGCGGTGGGCCAAGCAGCTCCAGGAACAATGCCTCCTCGATGGCCGCCGCCGCCAGCTTGGCGCCGGGGAAGAACTTGCTGATCGCGGCGAATCCGCCGCGCAGCGTGGCGGCCTGGCTGGGGCGGGGAACGAAGGGGACGATCGTGCCGTCCCGGAGGTCGTGGGTTTCCCCCTCCACTCCGGCGCTATGGGCCGCCCAGAGAAGATCGGCCACGGCGGCCCGCGCGGTGGGCAATTCGGCCTGGAGCGCCACGCCGATCTGGTCCAGGGTAGGACGACGGCCAGCGCGGGGCGGCGGGGCAACGCCGAACAGGGCCCAGGCGCTCCGCTTCCCGTACATCAACTCGCGGGTGCCGTCGATTGGGTCCACGATCAGGGTAAAAGCCAGGCGGTGAGGATCGGCGTTGGCGGGGAAGATACGCGCGCCCCCTTCGAGTCCCTCGGCCACCAGAAGAAAGGGGAGATCCTCGCTCCAGGCGACGCAGTAAGCCAGCAGCGCCTCCTCGCCGTGCTCGTCGATGCGGAAGATCGTATCGCCCCCGCGATCGCCAACCTCGCGGGAAAGCTCCTCGGTGGAGGAGGCGCGGATCCCGCGTGAGACCGCTTCGCGGATGGCCAGGGCCATAGCGCGCAGATGATGCACGAAATAGCTCTCGTTGCGCGGCAGGTTCCGATCAGGAGGAGGAATCGAGACCGGACTCCTCCAGCCGGGCGCGGAGACGCGCGATCTCACTAGCGGCTAACTCGCGAGCCTGCCGTTCCCTCTCAAATCGCCGCTCGGCGGTAAGCCGCGCCCAGCGTTCCGCGTTCCGTTCCGTTTCCGCCGCGCGCCGCGCCTCCGTCTCCTCGTTAATCCGCAGGAGGCGTTCTCCCTCGCGGGTGATCAGGCGGAGCAGCGGGCCGCGAAAAGGGTTATTGGACGGCTCGGCCATCACCCGCAAGCCCACGGTGGCCAGCCAGAGCCCGCCCTCCTCCTCCAGCACGATCTCGCGAATGTCCTTTTTGGCCGTCTTGTTGGAGATC
>DATLQX010000029.1:0-11062 GCA_035534995.1 Chloroflexota bacterium
GCGCCGCTATAGGCAAAATAGAAGGCGACGATAGCGGTACCGGACGGGAACGTGGGGGTGTTGGGCGGAGGCGCGTACTTGCGGCTGGGCCAGGCATCATAGTCCGCCTTGGTCGCGGGGTAGAAGGTACTCACCGCCGGCCCAGCAGCATGCGCGCTCGGCAGGGAGAGGACCGCGCCAAGGGGTAGGAGAATTGTAAGAGTGCAGATACGGAGGATCCACGGGAGACGTTTCATCCGTTTGACGTTCCTTTCAGCTTGGAGGCCGAGGATACGAGCCCCGGTCTTCTCGGTACTCCGCGGCCGTCTCGCGGTCTTACCACCTTGGGCTGACCCGGTGGCGTACTGCCCTACGCTATTGGCCGGGGGAACGAAGTCGGCGGGAGACCCGGACTCACCCGTCTACTAGCCTATAACCGCCATCTATCTGGGATTCCGCGATCCTGCCTCGCCCTGCCTCTGGCGTTCGGGGCTAGTCTTGTGTCGAGACCTCTTGTCTTGTGTCGGAGATGCTTCTATAGTGGGACTGCACGCGCGGAAGACACCGCCATGAGTGGGCAGCCAAGATGTTGCACCAGATTCCCGAGGGAGCGCGGGTCACCTATGCGCGCCAGTTCCGGCGCTGCGGCAAGGCGGCGTGCCGGCGCTGTTCCGCGGGATCGCCGGGCCACGGTCCCTATTGGTATGCCTTCTGGGATCAGGATGGGCGGCGTCGTTCGTGCTATCTGGGCAAACAGCTACCGCCGGCCATGGCGGGATCCGGGGATATACCGCCCGCAAGGTCGGAGACGTATCCCACGGGCTTGCGGGTCCGCGCACTGGGTGCGTTCCAGGTTTGGCGTGACGACACCGCTCTCCCGGCCTCTGTATGGCGCTCGCGCCCCGCCGCCACCCTGTTCAAGATCCTTCTGACCGCCGCGGGGCACCGTGTTCCGCGGGAGCAGGTGTTGGAATCGCTCTGGCCCGATACCTCTCCCACGCAAAGTACGCGCTATCTCTACGCGACCATCCATCGCCTGCGGAGGGTTCTCGATCCGCCCATGGCGACCCAGAGCTACGTGATGTTGACCGCCGAGGCTATAGCCCTGCGCCCCACTTCCCGAGACCCGGCGCCGTCCGACTGGCTGGACGCGAACACCTTCGCGCGGGCCGCTCACGCGGCTCTCGGCGGACAAGAGGTGGACGCTTGCGTGGCGGCGGTCAACATGTATGGCGGCCCCTACCTTCCTGACGATTTGTACGACGATTGGGCCAGCGCGCGCCGGCGGGAACTGAATGAGCTGTACCTTGCGCTCCTGCTCCATCAAGCCGGTCTCTCAGCGGATCGAGGTGAGGCCGCTCAAGCGGCCCATGCCTTGCGTCTAGTCCTGGCCGCCGATCGTTGCAACGAGCAGGCAACTGGGAAGCTCATGATGATCCTGGCGGCAGCCGGGGCCCGCGCGGAAGCGAGCCAGGCATATCATGCCCTGGAGACCAACTTGCGTGAGGAGCTTGGCCTGAGTCCGAGTCCGGAAATCCACGCGCAATACACCCAGATTCTCGCCTATCCCACCAATTTGCCGGCACCACTCACCAGCTTCATCGGGCGACGGGCAGAATTGGCAAGCGCCAGGGAACTCCTGGAATCGACGCGCCTCCTCAGTCTGGTTGGCGCCGGCGGGGTAGGGAAGACCCGTCTGGCTCTCCAGATCGCGCGGTCGGTGCTCTACCACTATCAGGATGGAGTGTGGTTGGTGGACCTGGCGCGAGTGACCTATGCGCAGGCAGTACCGCAGGCCATCATGAAGGCACTCGGCGTCCCCGAGCACCCCGGCCAACCCCTGCCGTCCACGGTGCGTACGCATCTGCGCCACAAACACCTTTTGCTGGTGATCGACAACTGCGAGCACGTCCTGGCGATGGCGGCCGAGTGCATCGGCGAAATCTTGGCGGCCGGCCCGGAAGTTCGGGTGCTCGCCACCAGCCGAGAAGCCTTGGCGGTGGCGGGCGAAGTTGCCTGGCAGATGCCTCCTCTGTCTCTGGCTCGCGGGCCTGAATCTGGGCGACTTTCCGAAGGAGCCTCCATCGAGCCGGCGGCGTCCGAGGCGGCGCGGCTCTTTATTGCCCGCCTCCGCGCCAGTCGGCCCGGACGGGCCGTTCGCGAGCTTGACCTAAGCACGATCGAGCGTATCTGTCGGCGGCTGGAGGGGCTGCCGTTGGCGATTGAGTTGGCGGCGGCCCGAGCCAGTTCCATCCCCCTGGAGCACATTGAAGCACGGCTGGACGATCGATTCGCCCTCCTGACTCGAGGGCCGCGGACCGCGCGCCCTCGCCAGCAAACCCTGCGAGCCACCATGGATTGGAGTTATGGCTTGCTGGAGGAAAGTGAACGCCGCCTCCTGTGCCGGCTCTCCGTCTTCTCCGGCGGGTGTACGGGGGAAGCGGCGGCAGCGGTAGCCGGCCTGGAAGCCCATACGCCTGCCGTACACCGGATGCTCGAACGGCTTTCCGCGAAGTCTCTGGCGCGGCAATTGGCGTCCGATGATGAACCGCGGTACGGCTTGCCGGAGACCATTCGTCAATATGGGGCCCTGCGCCTCGGAGAAACCGGTGACTACGATTGGGTCCACCGGCGGCACTGTCTCTGGTATCTGGAACAGCAAGAGATGGCGGACGCGGCCTGGTATAGTCCGGCCCGGCCGGCGGCGCTCGCCTGGACTGATCGAGAACACGAAAATCTGCGCGCGGCGATCGCGCGATCGGTGGAGGAGCGGGATCAAAAGCTTGGCGTCCGCTTCCTCGCCGTGTTATGGCGCTTTTGGGAGACCCGAGGGTATCTCACGGAGGGACGGCACTGGCAGGAGCGCATTCTCTCCGGTCCCTTGCCCCAGGAGGCTGATGGTGTCTGGGCGCGGGCGATGGCCGGGGCTGGGCGGCTGGCGGAGATGGCGGGTGACTACCCACGGGCGGCTACCTGGTACGAGAACAGCCTGACCTTCTGGCGGATCCTGGGCGATCGGCAAGGGATCGCCGATTCGTTCCTTGGTTTAGGAGTGGTCCGAGCCGCTCAGGGCAACCTGGATCAGGCGGACCAGCTATTTCGTGAAAGCCTGGCCCTCAATCGAGCGCTTCAGTATCAGCCCGGGATCATCGTGGCGCTCAATAACCTGGGCGGAGTAGCGTACTATCGGGGCGAATTCGAGCGTGCCGCCGCGTTGTGGCGGGAGAGCCTGGATCTGAGCCGCGGGCAGGGCGACCCGCGGAGCACGGCCCGCGCCCTGACCAACCTCGGTGAGTTGGCCCGAAGCATGGGCCGGCATGAAACAGCGGCCACGCGGTATCGCGAGGGCTTGCGGATCAGTCACGAGGCGGGTGATAGGTCGGGAATCGTCCTGAGCCTGGAAGGGGTTTCGGCCGCTCTGAGCGCCCTGGGCTTGCGCGAGCAAGCCAGCAGGGTGCGGGGCGCCATGGATGCCGCGCGTGAATTAGCGGGACTCTCGATTACCCCTCAGGATCGTGATAGCTATGACCGCGATGGGGCCAGGATGCGGGCGGCGCTGGGGGCTGACCAGTTCGATGCCTACCTGGCCGAAGGCCGAGCTATGGGCCTGGAGGCCGCGATCGAGTTGGCGCTCGCGGAGTAGTGGGCGCGAGCCTCCGGCTGAGGCCCTGCCACCTCAGATGGAGACCCCCATGGCCCGTACCGGTTCCGCCGAGCGCCGTTGCTCCCGCTCCCGCTTCCAGAGCATGGCGGTCCCGGCGGCGGTGCCGAGAACCGCGGCTCCCAGGGCGAAGTAGTAGTTGGTGACGGCCAGAATGCCGGTGGCCAGGAAGGGGGCGGTGATCCCGCGGAGGCCGGAGAAATACGAGTGGACCGCGTAGTAATGGGGCACCTCGTGCGGGGTGTCGTGCGCATAGTGAATGACCGCGCTGTACACGCCCAACTCGAACCCCGCCGCCGTGATTCCGGCCAGGAGCGCCGCCGGGATCAGCCAGAGAATCCCTGGGGCCGCCAGCATGACCAGCGGCCCGCCCACCGCCGAGGCGCCGACCATCAGCATGGTGAACAAGGGGCCTTTGCGATCCACCACTCGGCCCCAGGAAAAGAATGACAGCAGATAACCGAGGGAGGTGCATACGGTGAGTACGCCAAAGGCCCCATAGCCGCCGTGCAGTTTGTCCACCACGACCAACGGATACAGAGTGGCGCCGAGAATGTTGCCAAAGCCCATGATGAAGACGGCCAGTTGGTACTCGGCAAAGGGTGGGTTCCGCCTGAGTATGGCGAATGACTCGCGGAGAGAACGACGCGGGCGCGGCTTGACCTCGCCCGAGGTGACGCGCGAGAAGATCGCCAGGGAAATCAGGGTCAGCACGGTGGCCGTGGCGAAGATAATGCCGAAACGCATATGGAAGGTACCTAAAAGCGCCGCCACCAGCAGCGAGGTAAGGGTGGTCGCCGTCCCGCTGCCGATTCGGACCAGGCTCATCAACTGGCCGCGAAACTCTCTCGGATAGATGCGTTCCATGACCGCCGCGTAGAACGGAGAAGCGATACTTGTACTGACCTGGTAGATACCGGCGACGATCAGGTAGAGCCAGGGGGCACTGGAAAGCACGGTGAGGAACATCAGGCCGCGGCCCAGGGTCCAGGCCACGAACATAAAGCGGCGCCCGCCCGCCCCGCGGATGGCCAGCGAGACCGGGAGGGCGAGCATGGCGCCCACCGCCGGCATGGCGACCAGGACGCTGATCCCGAACGGACTGACCCCAATCGTCCTTCCCACGACGTAGAGATAGCTGATCACGGAGCCGTTGAACGTCCCGAAGAGCAGCCCGCCGATCAGGTCGAGCCGGAAGTCTCGGCGCACCTCGTTGCTGACCGGGGCATTGATGAACAGCGAGCCGCGGGCGGCGCGGGCCGCGTAGCGGAGGGTGGCCAGACTGCTCACGCTCCCCGCCCATCCTCTCGCTACCCGGTTCCACCCGCATGTCGATGAAGGTACCGCCCCTGACAGGGGCATGCCAATGTATATCGCTATACCATCCTCCAGAGAACCAATACCAAGAGTCTCTTGCGGCGGCGCCGCTACCAGCCTATAGTAGAGGGGAGACATAATAACGGGGAAGGAACGCCAACAACTTCATGGCCACGAGCGCGTATTCCACCCTCCCCTCCGCCGATACTTCTCAGCGGCAATACGACCTCCTACGCTTTAGCGAGGAACTGCAAGGGGTGCTCAGCCGCTGCGGCGACGAATGCGGGGTGTGGGCGGCGGTGGTGCATCGGACGGTCGCCGCTTTCGAGGCGGTGGCCGGCTGCCTTGCCCTCTACGACGCGGTCTCCGGCGACTTCGAGATTGCCTCGCACACCAGGGGCCATACCGAGTGGCCGGTGCCGTTGTTCGCGCGTGCCCTGGCCGAGGGCCACGCCGTGCACGCGGATGGCGAGGTCGCGGTTCCGTTCTCCAGCGGCGCCTACCCGAGCGGCGTACTGGCCCTGCGCCGGAGCCTCCCCTATACACGGCAGGAGCGGCAGGCGCTCCGCGGGATCGCCGCCAAAGTGGGGGTGGAACTGGAGCGCCGGCGGGACAGTACGCTCGATGATGTGCTGGATGGGCTGCTCAAGAAGACGAAACCAATCGATGTCTACACGCATACGGTGCGCGAACTTCGCCGATTCGTGCATTACGATCACAGCGCCGCCGTCATGACTTCGACCCGCGAGATGCATCAGTTGGTCGTGCGGGTGGAAAAGGTGGTGACCGCCAAGGGCAGTTCGGAAACCCTGGTCGATAGCCCGCGCGTGGGGCATGAATTAGCTCTCGATCCGGACCTCTATCGCACCCTTGGCCCGCTGGAGCAACCCGTCCATGCCGTCCGCTACGCCGGTGGGGCCTGGCATGTGATGAGCGGCGACGAGCGGGTGCTGTCGATGTGCGCCGCGACCGCTCTGAACGCGGCCGGCGAGGGAATCGAGGCCGAGGGTTCATTGCTGCTCTGGCCTTTGACCTTCGGCGGTCAGATGCTGGGAGTGCTCCGGGTGTCCGCCCTCCGCCCAGGGGCCTTCGAGCCGTTGCAGGCCCATTGGCGGGTGCTGGAGCGATTCGCCCGCTTGCTCTCGGTCACGATCTACCGGAGTGATCTGTATTACCAGAGTGAGCGGCAACTCCAGGCCGTGAAGGAACTGAGCCGGCTGACCACGCATCCCCTGTCGGTCGAGGAGGTGTGCGCCCATACGGTGCGCTGCGCGCTGGGTGCCCTCCATGTGGATGTGGGGACGATTGGCCTGCTGCGCGAGGGCGGAAATATTGAGTGCGTGGCCCATCAGGGAGGACAGACCGCCTCGCCGAAACGGTTGAGGGCGGGCGAGGGAATAAGCGGGATGGCGGCCCTCACTGGTAAGGCCATCGCCGTGCCCGATGTGACCAGGGAGCCGGCGTACGTGGCCTTCAACGACCGGGTCCGCTCCGAGTTGGCGGTCCCGATCACCTATGACGATACCGAGGTGCTGGGCGTCCTCTCCGCGGGATCCTTCCAGATCAACCGCTTCCGCGAGGAGGACGAGGAAGTGATCAGCTTCCTCAGCGCCCTGGCGAACCAGGCGGCGATCGCGATCAAGCACGCGGGGTTGCGCGCCGAGGCGATCGAGCGCTTCGGCCTTCGGGGCGCCGCGACGGCCATGACCAACGCCGACTTTTATCAGCGCATTCTGGCCGAGGATCAGGCACGGCGTGCCCGCCAGGAGGTACAGCAGGATCTCTCACGCCGCCTGATGCGGAGCGAACGCATTCAAGATATTTTGCACGAGGTGGTCTCGCTCAGCCTGGAACGCGCGGGCGGCGACGCCGCCTGCCTGTATCTGCTGCAAGATGGGGCCATGACCCTGAAGGCCAGCCTGGCTCGGCGCGGCCGCCAACCCCAATGGCTGCACCATTACCCTGCCGGCCAGGATGCCCTGAGCAAGGCGGCGGCCAGCTTTAGCGACGCCGGGGCCGAGCATGCCTGGGTGATCCGTCTCCCCGAGCTGCGGGTCGGCCCCGGCAACCCGCTCCCCGCCTGCGACGCGGTGGTGGCCCCGCTTTATGGCCGCTCGCGGACCCGAGGGCTCCTCTGCGTGCTCAGGTTGTCGTCCGCGCGGAGACCGGCTCCCGGCCAAAATGAGGAGGAGTTGCTGGCGACCGTGGCCGGGCTGGCGGCGGTGGCGATCGAGAAGCTCCGCCAGCGCGAACAGATGCGGTCGCTGCACGCCATCGATCAGGCGATTGGGGCGGGAAAACTGCTGGCTCCGGTATTCGCCAAGGTGGTGGCGGGGAGCACGCTGACCTCGCCTGGCGATGGGGTCGGCTTCATCGCCCTGGCCCCCGGCGTGCTTGACCCGGTGGCGCCGGCTCTCTTCCGATCCGATCGCGGCCTGAGGGTGAGCGTGAATCCGGACGACCGGGAGTTGGCGGACGCGGCCCTGCGCACGATCCGTCAGGAAGGGATCACCACTCTCCGACGCGGCCCCAAGTTCCGCCGCCTCTTCCGCCTACCGGAGAGCGCGAATTCAGTACTCGCGGCTCCCATCATGATGCGCGAGGCCATGCGCGGCGTCCTGGTCTTCTGGCACGCCCGCTCCTACGCTTTCACCGAGGAGGATGAAGACTGGGTGCGATCCCTGGCCGCCGAGGCGGCGATCGCGATCGAGGCGTGGGAGCGCGCCAACACGCTCCAGCGGCGAACCGACCAACTGCGGGCCGCCAACGAACGATTAGCGGCGGCCAGCCGGGCCAAAAGCGAATTCCTGGCCAATATGAGCCACGAATTGCGGACCCCGCTCAACGCGGTGATCGGCTTCTCCAAGCTCCTCCTCGATCCGGCGATCGCGGCCGAGATGTCGGGGGACGAGCGGACCCAATCGCTGGAGGACATCCGGGACAGCGGCCATCACCTGCTCAACTTGATCAACGATATCCTCGACCTTTCCAAGGTGGAGGCAGGGCGGATGGTCATGGTGTTCGAGGAGTTCTCGCTCCGCGGCATGATCGAGGCGGTGTTGACCGTGGGTGAGACGCTGGCCTCGCAGCAGTGCAAATGCTTGAATCTGCACGCCACGATCGAGCCGCCCCTGGATACCATTAGCTCCGACCCTGGACGGGTCCGGCAAATCCTCTATAATCTGGTCTCCAACGCGGTGAAATTTACCCCCGATGGAGGTACGCTGACCATTTGGGCCCGCGAGGAGGGCGGCTTGCTGACCGTGCAGGTAACCGATACGGGAATCGGGATCGCTCCGGAGAACAAGGACCGGATCTTCGAGGAGTTTCAACAAATCGACAGTTCCTCGGCCCGCTCCTACCCTGGTACTGGCCTTGGTCTGGCGTTGGTTCGGAAACTGGTGCACCTCCTGGGTGGCGAGGTATGGGTCGATAGCGTGGTCGGCGAGGGAAGCACCTTTACCTTCACGCTCCCGCGATGATCAACTGCGTCATCCTGGTGGTGGAGGATAACCCGGTCAACATGCGCCTGGTACGCCTGATTCTCCGCACCCAGGGTTATACCGTGTGCGAAGCCACGACCGGACCCGAGGCCCTGCACCTCCTCCACCGCGAACGTCCCCATTTGATTCTGCTCGACATGCAGTTGCCCGGTATGGACGGCTTTACCCTGGCCGCCAAGTTGAAGGCCGATCCGCGAACCGCCGCTATTCCCCTGGTGGCGGTCACGGCCCTGGCCATGAAAGGGGATGGGGAGCGCGTGCTGGCATCGGGCTGCGACGCCTACCTACCCAAGCCGATTGATGACAAGGAGCTGATCGAGGTTATTGAACGATGCCTGAATCCCAAAGCTCCCTGACCGGCCTGGCCGTCCCCCTCACCGCCGGCGCGGAACGGCCTCGCGCGCGCATTCTGGTGGTGGATGACGAACCGCGGAATGGGCGGCTGATGCGGATGGTGTTGCGGGCCGAGGGCTATACGACCACGGTCGCCGCCTCTGGCCAGGAAGCACTTGACACGTTGGAAAGCCAGCCAGTGGACCTGATCATCCTGGACGTGATGATGCCGGAGATGTCCGGCTTCGAGGTCTGCCGCATCCTACGCGCTCGCCCCGCCACCCATTTCCTCCCGGTTATTCTGGTGACCGCCCTCAGCGACGTGGGCGATCGGGTACAGGGCATCGAGGCGGGAGCCGACGATTTCATCAGCAAACCGTTCAACGAGGTGGAACTGCGGGCTCGCGTGCGGTCGCTCCTCCGAATCAAGGATTTACACGATAAGCTGGAACAGCGGAACAACCTATTGCTGGATGCCTTGCAACGGGCGGTGTCCCCTGGAGTGGCCGAGCAGATTCTCGCCGATCCCGCGCGGTATCTCCGTCCGGGCGGAGAGCGGCGCTCGGTGACTATTCTGTTTGGCGACATCCGCGGCTACACCAGCCTGGCCGAGGAATCGAGGCCGCACGAGGCCATGACGATCCTCAATACCTACCTGGCCCGGATTATCTCCGCCGTCTATGATTTTGGCGGCACGGTGAACCAGGTGTTGGGGGATGGGGTGATGGCGCTCTTCGGGGCACCGCTCGACACCCCGGAGCACGCCCGGCACGCGGTGGCCGCCGCCCTGGCGATTCAGCGAGCGGTCGGCGAGGTGGAGGTCGAGGACTATCCGCGGGTGAGGCTGCAAATGGGGATCGGCATTAATTCGGGCGATGTCGTGGTGGGCCATATCGGATCCGATCAGCGGATGGACTACACGGCGGTGGGCGACGCGGTGAATCTGGCGGCGCGCTTCGAGCAAAGCGCGGGCCCTGGGCAGATCCTGGTCACGCAGGCCACCTACGACCAGATCGCCGACCACTTCGAGGTCACGCCTATCGGCACCTTGCGCGTGCGGAACCGCGAGGGGTGGGCCCAGGGCTATAGCGTCCTGCGAGCAAAATAGACCGCGGCTAGACGATAGGGTATGATCTCTCGGAGAGACAGGGAGATACCAGATGTTCTGTCCGCACTGCGGCGCCCAAACCAAGGATGAGCATTTGTTTTGCTCGTCGTGCGGGGCCGAGCTACCGGCGGCCCGCGCCTGGGCCATGCAACCCCGACGCGCCACCAGCGTCCTGAATCTGGCCGGAGATCAGGGGGTTCGCCTGCTCGCTTTCGCGGTCTGCGGTCTGCTGGCAGTGCTGATTCTCGGTGAAGTGGTGCGCTTGGTGGTGGGCATGGCGGTGCCCGTGCTTTTGGTCATCGCCCTGCTGTATTGGGCGCGCGAGCGGCGCCGGCGCCGGTACGGCTGAAGTGTGAAGGCATCCCCAACCGCCGCGCCAGCCCTGACCGTGAATCTGGCGCCCAATCACCCTGATGGACTGATTCTGCGCAACCCGGTGACCGCCGCCGCCGGTACCTTCGGGTACGGCACGGAATACGCGCGGATGATGGACCTTCAGCGGCTAGGGGCGATCTTCAGTAAGGGCACCACCCTGCGCCCACGGCGCGGGGCGCCGCCGCCACGGGTGGTGGAGACGGCGGGCGGGATGCTCAACGCAGTGGGCCTGCAGAATCCCGGCGTGGAGGCGGTGGTCCGCGAGAAAACGCCCATCTGGGCCGGCTGGCGGGTACCAGTCGTGGTGAACGTGGCCGGTGAAGCAATCGACGAGTACGTGGCGGTTGCCCAGGCCCTGGACGGCCTACCGGGGGTGGCGGCGATCGAATTGAACATCTCCTGTCCCAACCAAGCGGCGGGTGGGATGATTTTCGGCTGCGATCCCCAGATGGCGGCCGAAGTGACGCGCGAGGTACGCGCCGCCTGCAGCCTCCCCCTGATTGTCAAGCTCAGCCCCAACGTGACCGACATCCGCCCAATCGCGGCGGCGGTCGAGGAGGCGGGCGCCGACGCGATTACCCTGATCAACACCTTGCTGGGGATGACAATCGACATTGAAAGCCGGCGCCCTTTTCTGGGCAACGGGACCGGCGGCCTGTCCGGACCGGCGATCAAGCCGGTTGCGATGCGGATGGTCTACCAGGCCGCCGGCACGGTCAGTATCCCGCTCATTGGGGCAGGCGGCATCCTGAACGCCGAGGACGTGGTGGAGTTCCTGCTTGCCGG
>DATLQX010000030.1:0-13230 GCA_035534995.1 Chloroflexota bacterium
GGTCAGTGTACCGCGCTTCACCGGAGGGAATCTGGCTGGGCTCTCGTGCCTTCGCCGCCCTATCCCGCCTCGGCGCCAACAATCAGGCGTACCTCGATCAGCTTGCCGGAAGGGTCAAGCTCGATTGCCACCACGTCAATCCGCCAATCCGTCTCCGGGGATTGCCCTTGCAGATAGTGCTGGCCGGCGGCGGCCAGTCGGGCCAGCTTGCGCGCGGTGACCGCTTCCTCGGGTAATCCATAGGCGCCGCCGCGCCGGGTCTTGACCTCCACGAAGACCAGGGTCTCCCCGTCGCGGCACACCAGATCGATCTCGCCGGCCGAACAACGATAGTTCCGGGCCAACACGACATAACCACGGGCCACGAGAAAGCGGGCCGCCGCTTCCTCGCCCGCGTCACCCAACTTCCGCCGGGCGTGCGGCACGCTAGCTCGGCTTGACGACCTGCGGCGGGCGCTTCTCCTTGATGCGAGCCGATTTGCCGGTTCGCTCGCGCAGGTAGAAGAGGGCCGCGCGGCGCACGTCGCCGCGGCGGGTCACCTCGAAGCGATCCACCCTAGGGGAGTGCAAGAGAAAGGAGCGTTCTACCCCTATTTGGTGGCTAATTCGTCGCACCGTAACACTGGCGTCCACTCCGCCCTTCCGGACCCGCAGAACGGTGCCCTCGAAGACCTGGACCCGCTCCTTTGTCCCTTCGACGATCCGTGCGTGTACCTTCAGGGTATCGCCGGGATAAATGTCCGGTAGATCCTCGCGCAGTTGGCTCGTACGTACCAGTTCCAGTAAGTTCGCCATTGCCTCTTCCTCCCGCCGCTCCCATGCCAATTCGGAGCATATGAAACCGCGCGGGCCGCGCGGTGGCGAGGGGATTCCCGCGCTTCCGGCTCTACTCTTGCCCGCCGCATCAATTCTCGGTTGCCAGCAAAAGAGGGTAGCATGAGCCGGCCTTCCAGGGCAAATGCAGGTAGTGGATCATCCAGCCCCGAGTAGATTTCAGGGTCGCGAGCGGGTCACCACCACGGTGGCATCGTCGGTCTCCCGGCCCCATCCAGCGAGGACGGCGGTAGCCAGGCTTCCCGGCCCTGGATCCGTGAACTCTGGTAGGTTCTCCATGGCGAAGCGGGCGCTGACTCCATCGGTATGCAGGAGGAGCAGCCACTCGCGCTCAAGCGGGACCACGAACGAGCGCACGGTTGGCAGAGTCAGGCCGACGATTCCACGGTAGGCGATCAACCGCTGGGTCCGCCCGCCCTGCCATAACTGGGCTTCAACATTACCCACGCCCGCGTAGGTCAGCTCACCCCGGTCGAGATTGATCGCGGCGATGGACAGTACCGCGCCTCGGGTGCCATGGAGAGCGTGGTGGCAAGCAAGGATTGCATCAAGCGGTGCGAGCGTGGGGTGGGCTACAAGCGTGTCTATCGCGCATCGCGCGGCGGTCTCCGCCACCGGACCATGCCCGAGTCCGTCAATCACGGCGACCCGACAGATGCCGCCGTGCCATTGCACCGTCCAGGCATCGCCGTTCGCCGTTTCGCCAGGATAAGGACGGCTCGCGGCGGCAAGAGCTATCGGTTCGTCAACCACTTATGGACCACAATGCTGGTACCGCGCGATGCTGTAGTGATCGTCATTTCGTCCATCAGACGCCGGACCCCGGCCAGCCCGCTGCCGAGGCCGTCTCCCGTACTGACCCCGTCGCGCAGGGCCGCGTCGAGGTCGGCGATGCCGGGGCCCGCGTCACGGCTCTCGATTCGCAGGCCGTGGCCACCGAACTCGGCAGGTCTGAGGATCAGCTCGCCCCGCACCGCGTAGCGCCGCAGGTTCGTGGCCAGTTCCAGGGTCGCCAGGACCACGCGCTCCACGTCAGCCGTCCCGAAACCGAGAGTCGTGGCGAGTGTACGGGCGGCGCGGCGGGCTACCTCGACATCCGCCTGCGTCTCGATGGGGAACCGCTGAACGTCTTCCATCCTACCGCCGCCATTTCCGCACGGTGACGACGGTTCCCTGCCCCAGCGCGCTGTCAATCTCCAGCTCATCCATCAGGCGCTTGGTGCCGGGCAGGCCCATACCCAGGCCGCGTCCAGAGGTGTAGCCGGCATGCATTGCCATTTCGAGATCGGCGATGCCCGGCCCTGAATCAGAGACGATAATCTCGATTCCCCGGCCTCCCGACCCGGCCGTGATCTCACGGATCAGCACCTCACCTCGTCCGCCTTCCGCGTAGCGCAGAACGTTCCGTGTCAGTTCCGAGACGGCCGTCACGATCCGGCTTTGATCGACGGCCCCGAAGCCCAGGGCAATGGCCACCTCGCGGGCGTGCCGTCGCGCCATGATCATATCATCTTCCCCCGCGAGGAGCAGGCGTCTCTCAGCGAGCACGAGACCATCCGGGTCCAGACTCGCCGTCGATCAGGCGCCGCAGCAAAATCATCCCTTTCCGCGGATTGAGCGCGGTGTGGATCCCTTTCAACTCCAGCCCTAACTCGACGAGTGTGATGGCCAGAGCGGGCTGGATTCCCACCACCACCGTGGCCGCGCCCAGGAGCCGAGCCCCGATGGCGATCTCACTCAGCAGACGGCCGAGAAAAGAATCGATGGTCTCTACTACCGACATGTCGAGGAGCACGCCGCGCGCGCTTACCCGTTGCAGCACCTCCACCAGATCCTGTTGCAGTGCCAGGGCATCGTGATCGCGGATATCTTCCAGGATGGTGACAATCAGTAGGTCATCTAGCTGGATGATCGGGACCCGGGCCACTACGCTGGGTTGGGGGAACGGTCGGCCGCCCCTGGCGCCGCGTGCCGGGAGACCACCCGCAGGCCGAGTCGATCGAAGGCCAGTTCCAGGCCCTTGGCCATCGTCGTCCTGGTGATGACGTCACCCAGATCCAATCCCAGGTGAACGAGCGTCAGGGCAATCCGTGGAGAGAGCCCGACCAGCATCACCTCCGCGCCGAGCAATCGGGCCGCCGTGATGGTCTCGAGCAGATGCTTGGCGACCGCCGTGTCCACGAGGGGAACCCCCGTGATGTCCAGAATCACGATCTCCGATCCGGTCTCGACAATGCTCTGGAGCAGCGTTTCGTTCATCTGTTGG
This sequence comes from Chloroflexota bacterium, assembly GCA_035534995.1. Lineage (GTDB taxonomy): Bacteria > Chloroflexota > UBA5177 > JANWHV01 > JANWHV01 > JANWHV01. The sequence continues at coordinate 3,101 of DATLQX010000030.1, forward strand.
GTGCGCGCGGTGTCGAGACTGCCGATGACCGGCAAGGCAAGGATGCCTTCCCAGACCTGGAGGACCGGAGTTTCCAGTTCGCTAATGGTCTGACGTCGGTGCGTGATGATCGATGCCTGTTGGTCCTGCATTGGCGCTTCCGTCATTGGGAATCTCCTCGTCCTCATGAGTGTAGAGGGGCAGAATCACTTGGAACGTGCTACCCTGCCCCTCCGTACTGTCCAACTCCACACGGCCTCCGAGCGCATCGATCATCTGCTGGACGAGCGCCAGTCCCAAACCAAGCCCCGTCGCCTCCATGATCCGTGCCTCGGGGCCCCGATAGAACTTCTCGAAGACGCGCGCGCGTACGTCGGGTGCCATACCGATCCCGTTGTCACGTACCGCGACCCAGGCTTCCGCCCCGGAGCGGCCGGAGGTAACCCGCACCCACCCGCCCGGGGCGGTATAGCGAACAGAATTGGAGAGCAAATTACCGAAGACGCTCAGCAATGCATCCGAATTGGCATGCACGGTCAAGGGCATGCCCTCATGCTCATAGGTTAGCGTGACGCCTTTGCTCGCCGCCGCTGGTTGCGCCCAGTCGCACGCCTGGACGATAGCCGACCCCAGATCGAGCGGTGCCAGTTCGATGCGGGGGGCGCGTCCGCGGCTGGCCTCCACGAGATCGGCGCTGAGGCGGGAAAGGCGCTCGATCGCCTCGCGCGCGCTACCCAGCAACCTCGGGACCGGCTCATATTCCCCGCGCCGCAAGACACGGTAGGCCAACTCAATGTTACCCTTGGCGGCGGTAATCGGGGTGCGCAGCTCGTGGGCAATCACGGCCAGAATCTCATCCTTCTCCCGTTGGAGCCGCTCCGCTTCCGTCGCGCGCTCACGCTCACGGACGGCGCGGGAATCGGCATCATGCAAGCTCTGGCTCAGCTTGAGCTCGAGATACTCCTTGTATTTAACGCCGTAGGCAATCATCACTTCAAGGAGAAACTGCTGGGCATCGCCGTTCGCGCGGGCCTGTTCGCGATAAGGGAGGGAGTTAAGGAGGGGATCAAGCGCCTCGAAGTGGAGGGCGATAATGTCCTCCGGTCCAAGCCCTGATTCAATGCATATCTGACTGAGACGGGAGGCTTGGTAGAGGGCCTCCTCACTATGGGTCCGAAGGTACGAGCCCAAAATCCCACCGTAGTCCGCCGGGGACAGATCACTATTACTCATATGCGCCTAGATGGGGAGTGACGGGAGCCGTCAGCCTGCGGAAAGGACATGGCGGATAGTACCTCACGCGACACGGGGAGGAAGAACAGTCTCACCTTCGATTATAGGGTGATGAGTGTAACCTTGTCACACCATTGGCATCCGCGCATCCTTTTTCAGAGTAGGCCGGGGATCGGTGCTTCACGGTCCTTCGGTTTAATTTAGGACCGATCAAGCCACTCTGGCTCCGTCGCGGTCACTCACTCCTCCGGGCTTGAGCACAACCTTGATGTAGCCATCCCGCCGCTCGGCGAACTCAGCATAGGCATTCGGCGCGTCCTCCAGGCCCGCCCGGTGCGTCATGAGGAACGACGGATCGATCTCACTCTAACGAAACCGAGACCTCGGCTGCCTCCGGTGATCAACACCACCTGCCCTTGAAGGTTGGCGCCAGTCCGCGCCAGTAGGCGCCTTGTTCCCCGTTTCCCCTCGTCCGTACCGTCCATGATTGCTCCCTCGGATCCCCATCGCGGTGAGTCATGGTTAGTTTCGGCGATCGGCTGGCAGGGGAGAACCGCCAAACGGGGGAGGAACCGGAGCAAACTAGGCCCAGCCGCGTCCTGAATCACTCGCGTGACTGGTACACTGTGGCGTACATGACCAGATACGAATGGAAGGTCAAACAATGCCTCTTACTTCCGCGCTGAAGCGGCTCATCACGGAGATGCCCAAGGTAGAGCTGCATGTGCATCTGGAGGGCGCCATCGCCCCGGAAACCTTGCTTCGTCTGGCCGGCCAGCATGGAGTAGCCCTGCCCGCCGCCTCGGTCGAGGAATTGCGGGACTGGTATACCTTCCGCGGCTTCCCCCACTTTGTCGAGATCTATCTGCTTATCTCATCCTGCATGCAAACCCCGGACGACATAGAATTGGTCGCGCGTGAGTTTCTAGCCGGACAGGCTGCCCAGAACGTGCTGTATACCGAGGTGACCTACACCGCCTTCACTCACTTCGCCCGGAAGGGTATTTCGTTCGCCGACCAGTTGACGGCGTTGGGCCGGGCTCGCCGGTGGGCCGCGGCGGAATTAGGCACCGGCATGGGCCTGATCATCGACATTCCCCGGGTGGTCAGCGCCGAGGACGGCGTGCTGATCGCGGACTGGGCAATCAGCGGCATGAGCGAAGGGGTGGTGGCCCTGGGCATCGGCGGGCCCGAGGTGGGGAATCCGCCGGAGCGGTACGCCGCCGCCTTCGAGCGGGCGCGGGCGGCGGGGCTGGCCTCCGTGCCGCACGCGGGGGAGACAGTAGGGGCGGAAAGTATCTGGAGTGCTCTCAGGGTCTGCCGCCCGGCCCGGATCGCGCATGGGGTCACCTGCCTGGAGGATCCCTCCCTGGTGAGCGAACTCCGCGAGCGCCAGATTCCCCTGGATGTCTGCCCTACCAGCAACGTGTGCCTGGGAGTGGTGCCGTCCCTGGCGGCTCACCCGCTCCCCCTCCTACTGGCGGAGGGGTTGTATGTGACGATCGGGTCCGACGATCCACCCATGTTCAATACCACGCTCACCGGCGAATACCTCGCCCTGGCCGCCGAACTGGATTTCGGGGCGCCGCTCATTGAGCAGTTGGTGCTCAATGCCGCGCGGGCAGCTCTGCTGCCGGAGGCGGAGCGCGCGTCCCTGGTCAGGCGGTGCGTGGAGGGATTGGCCGCGACCTCCGCGCCCATGCTCTTCGAGGCGCCGGGGATATAATGGGGGGGAGGAGAGGCGTGGACCATGGATTTTCTGAACTTTGACGATCTCGATTCGCTTACCGATCTTTGCCTGACCTTTGTCACCGATCCAAGTCCCAAACGTGGGCAGCGATTGGCCATGGCCGAATTGCAGGATGTCGCGCCAGGGACGGTTGATGTGTTGGAGTCAATGGTCCTTGATGGGGTTGATGACCGAGCCGAGGTAGCCCGGTACATCGAGTATGTCTTCGGCTCCTAGAAGTTGACGCGGTTCACCACTGGCGCCCTGCTTGTTCGATGTACTGGCTGGTCTGGCGAGTATCCTCGTGTTCCTCCAGGTAGGCGATGGCTACATTCGCGCCTTTCTTGGCGAAGCCGATGGCGCCCGCCCGCCCGATTCCCGAATCGCTCCCAGTGACCAGGGCGATCTTGCCGCTGCCGGTGTAGTCCTCAAAGCAAGTATGAAAGGGCTCGATCCTCAGCGCGCCGGCCAAAAGTGTGAACCCTTCCAGGAGTTGGGACTGGCCTGAGGTTCCTTGCCGGATGGGCATTAGGGCCGCGAACCGCGGGATGCGCTATAACATAACGGGACCAGCACGCCGATGCCGGCGCCAGCAATGGGGAGTGGAAGAAGGACAGTGGTAACCTTAACCGATCGCGATACGCGAGCCCTGGCCAAGAAGGGTATCGCGGGACAGCGGAATATTCTGGTGGCGCTTTCGGGAACTCAGATCGATGGCGACCTCGTGCGGATGGCCTGTTTCATGGCCAAGCACAGCAAGGGCCGCGTCTATGTCGTCCATGTACTGGAGGTGCCGCGGAACCTACCCCTGGACGCGCCCATGCAAGATCCCGAGGTGGACGCCATCCTTGACCGCGCCCTGGCGGTGGCCGAGGAAGCAAACTACGAGGTGGAGGCGGAAGTGGTCCAGGCGCGCGACGCCGGGCCGGGGATCGTGGACGAGGCGCGGGATCGCGATTGCTCCTTGATCCTCCTGGGCCTTGTGCCGCGGTACCGTTTCGGTCGCTTCGACATGAGCCACACTATTCCCTACGTCCTGGAACATGCCGACGGCAGGGTGTTCGTGGTGCGGGAGCAAGGCCAGACCGGCCCCGCTCCCGCTCGCCCCTAGCGTCAGGGCGCTACTTGCGGAAGTAATCCGCGTTGATCTGGATGAACTGGGTTTGGTTGGCGGGCACCTCATCCTCGGCGAAGATCGCGGTCACCGGGCACTCGGGCTCGCAGGCCCCACAGTCGATGCATTCATCCGGATTGATGTAATACATATCCGCGTCGTCGCTCGAATAAATGCAGTCCACCGGGCATACAGCCACGCAGGAAGCATCCTTCACGGCGATGCACGGCTCGGTTATCACATAGGTCATGGGGATATCTACTCCAAATCGTGCATGGCGCGTCGCACGCGCACCTCGGATCGGCACGCTCTGCTACCAGTCTAGCGCCCAAGCGCCCGCCACAACAAGCAGCCGTGAAGGGGTGTAACACATGGTCGTGGTCAAGGCCGCATTGTTAGGAGCGCGGGTCGCCAGGCCCGCCATCATGGCAACATGCTGATCAGGAGCACGGGGTGGAAGGATGCAGGCATCCTTCCACCCCGTGCTTCGCGGGCTAGCGCGACCCTCAGGCTGCCCGCGTCCTTACGAGGTGACGTACATATCCTGATCCCAGATGAAGAGGGGCAGGTGTGGGGGAACCACGTAGCCGTGCACCCGCTTGGTGAAGGCGGTGGTGACGAGGTTATAGCTCAGCGGATCGATCAGGGACAGGGAGTTGATCAGCTCTTGCGCCTGATAATAGATCTTCCTCGCCGCCGCCGGGTCGGTGGTGGTTCGGCCCTCGGTCAGTAGCTTATCGAGGGTGGGGTTCTTGTAGAACGTGTAGTTGAGGCCGCCGGGCACCTCCTGGCTGGAGTGGAAGATGAAGTAGAGGATGTCGGGATCGCTATAGGTCCAGCCGAAGATTACCATGTCAAACTGGCCCTTCGTGGCGATGGGCAGCAAATCCCCGATCGCCTTGAGGGTAATGGTGGACTTCACCCCGACCGCCTGGAGATCGGCCTGAACCAACTGCGCCGCCGTGACGATGGTCGGCGCATTGTAGACCAGGAAGTTGAGCGGCGTGGTGACCGGATGGGCGCTGAAGTAGGCTTTCGCGGCGGCGATATTGGTGTGAACCGCAAGGCTCTGCATCTGGGGATCGTAGTCCGCGATGGTCGGGGGGAATGGCCCGTAGGCCGGCACGGCCTGCCCCTGATAGGCCACCTGTACGATTTGCGCGCGGTCGATCGCTTCACTGGCCGCTACCCGACCGGCGACCGTGTCGAACGGCGCGTGCTGGGAGTTGAAGTCGATGTAATCCAGGTTCTGCGCGGAAAACTTCACCAGATTCAGGGTAGGATTTCCCTTCACCCGCGAAAGTTGAGTAGGAGCGATTCCGCCGGGACCAGTCGTATCGATCCCGCCGGTCAGTAACTCGCTCACCGTGGTGGAATCACTGGTGATCGCCTTGAAAACGATGGTGTTCAGGTGGGCCGGTCCCTGATTTTGCGCCCACGGCGGAGCCCAGTTGTGGTAGGGGTTGCGCGAGAGGGTGACGACGCTCATGCCTGGCCCCACATTGGTGATCATGAAGGGGCCGCTACCGACCGGGTACTGGCACTCCTTGCTCCCGGCTGCCTTGACCGCTTTCTGGTCGAGGATGCCCAGATACCCATTGACGAGGTTTTCCAGCAGTGGGCGGTTGGGCGCGCTGAGGATCAGACGCACGGTATAGGGATCGACTACCTGGGTTTGCGTGACTCCCGCCAGGAGCGAGGAGGCGATGGGCGACTTGGTGGCAGGGTTCAGGGCCCGGTCGAAGGTCCATTTCACGTCACTGGCGGTCAGAGGGTCGCCGTTGGAGAAGCGCACCCCATGACGCAGATGGAAGGTAACCCATTTACTGCCGTGACTGAAGTCCCAGGAGGTGGCCAGGTTCGGGCGGACGTTCAGTTGCGCGTCCTGGCTGGTCAGCCCGTCGAAAAGATCAAACATGATGTAATCCGAGGCAGCCAACGCCGTCTTCTGCGGATCCAGGCAATCCGGCGCGTCCGCTTGCCGGTAGGTGAGAGTGCCGCCGTTGGGGATGGCGGCGTGGACCGGCGAGGCAAATGTCCGCGCGGCGGGCGCCCCGACCAGGGTTGCCGTGACGATTCCGGCCAGGACGAGGCGGCCGGCCCGGGCGGGATGACGCGAGAGAGTACGTTCTATCATTCCTGTCCCCTCCAGAGGAACCTTTACATGATCCGGCGTTAGGGGCCGCCACGATGGCCTGATCGTGTGCAGTATAGTATGCACGGGTAAGGGAATACTTCGGCCATGTCTACGAATGATCCGGGCCTGGCTTGTCTCTTTTGCCCAAAGTAATTCCTTTCCCCGCGCGGTACAATGGCCGATACCATCAGGGGCGGTGGCCGGGCTGGGCGCGCGTTCCGGCCCTGGTTACCCTGACCCGCCGAAGGTGAGCGGGCGGAAGCGGAGGAGGAGGACGCGGTGATCTCGTACATGGTGCGCCGTATTCTCCTCTCGATTCCGCTCCTCTGGGGGGTTTTGACCATTGTCTTCCTCGGCTTTCACGCCCTCCCCGGTGATCCGGCGGCTCAGATGCTCCTCGGCCATGGTACGGCGCAGGACGTGGCCCGGCTCCGTCATGAAATGGGCCTGGATCGCCCACTGCTCGTGCAGTACTGGGAATTCATCTCGCACGCGGCTCACCTCGACTTCGGCACCTCGCTTACCAGCCAGCAGCCGGTGTTCACTGAGATTTGGGATCGCTTTCCCAGCACGCTGCAACTCGTGGTTTGCGCCATGATCCCCGCCGTACTGATCGGGATGGGCCTGGGGGTGCTGGCGGCGGTGACGGATCGCACCTGGGTGGGGGCCGGGATCACGACCTTCATGCTGATTCTGCTCTCCTTGCCCGATTTCTGGCTCGGGACCATGCTGGCCCTGATCTTCGGGGTCGAGCTCCATTGGCTGCCGGTGGCCGGTACGGGCGACTTCCGGAACGTGATTTTGCCTGCCGCCACCCTGGCCAGTGGGATCACCGCCGTGTTGATGCGCCTCACCCGCGTCGCCCTGATCGATGTGCTGGGCATGCAGTATATCCGCACCGCCCGCGCCAAGGGCGTGATCCAGCGGAGAGTGCTGTTCCAACATGCGCTGCGGAATGCCCTGATCCCCGTGGTGACCGTGATCGGGCTGATCTTTACCGGTCTGTTGGGCGGAGTGGTGATCATCGAGACCGTCTTTGCCTGGCCGGGTGTGGGCACTCTGGCCTTCAACGCGGTGACCGAGCGCGACTTCCCCATGATTCAGGGCACCACCTTCTTCTTCGCCTTGCTCTTAATTGGCGGCAATTTGCTGGTGGACCTCACCTATGCCTTCTTCGATCCCCGGATCCAGTATGCATAATCAGGAGCCGGACCTGAACCCGCCGAGTGCCTCGCCCACCGATTCCCCTCGTGAGGCGGCGCCGCACTCCCTCCCCGTGGCCGCGCGGGCCAGGGACGTGGACGACGAGGAGGGGCCGGCGGCGCATTCCGCTTCCTGGTGGCGGATGGTCATCGGTCACCTGGTCCATGATGGCCGCGCCATGGTTGGCCTCGTGATGCTGGTCCTGGTGGCGATTGTCGTGATTTTCGCCCCGTTGATTGCCCAGTACGGGCCGGATACGATCAATGCCGCGGCCCTGAACGAGGGTCCTTCCTGGCAGCATTGGTGTGGAACCGATAACCTGGGCCGCGATCTGTTGTCCCGTTTGCTGTATGGCGGCCGTATCTCGGTGCCGGCCGGACTGGGAGTCGTGGCGATTGCCGCCGGCCTGGGTATCCCGATGGGAGTGGCGGCCGGCTATGGCAGCCGCTTCCTTGACGACGCGCTGATGCGGCTGGTCGATCTGGTGCTGGCCATCCCGGCTCTCCTGTTGGCGATCGGCATCGTCTCAATCCTGGGGCCGGGCCTGGAATCAGTGGTGATAGCTTTCGGCATCGCGTTCATCCCCAGTTTTGCCCGCGTCGCCCGAGGGACCACCTTGCAAGTGCGGGCCCTCGACTACGTGGAGGCGGCGCGCGCCCAGGGCGCGGGGAATCTCTGGACCATCAGGAAGCACATTCTCCCCACCGTCTTCGATTCGCTGATCGTGCTGGCCTCGCTCAACCTGGGCTCCGCGATCCTCGCCACCGCCGCCCTTAGCTTCCTCGGACTGGGTACGCAGTTGCCAACCTCGGACTGGGGCACCCTGCTCAGTGTGGGCTATGAGAACATGTTCGAGTCCTCCAGTGAGATGATCTTCCCCGGCGTGGCGCTGGTAGTCACCGTGGTCGGAATCAACTTCCTGGGCGACGGCCTGGCCTCGGCGCTCAATCCTCGCGTTGCTTCCTTACGGAACGTGGGGCGGACAAATTAGAGGAGGAGAACTGATGAGCACATTCGGCCAGATCGATGTCTTGATCCGCGGGGCCCGCGTGGTGGACGGGACCGGAAATCCCTGGTTTTACGGTGACGTGGCGCTGGCCGGGGAGCGGATCAGCGCCATTACCACCCCTGGCGCCGTGCCGGTTGAGCGGGCGAGGACGGTGGTGGAGGCCCAGGGGATGGTGGTCTGCCCCGGATTCATCGATATCCAGAGCCACTCGATCGTTCCCCTGATGCGGGATCGGACGTGCCTCTCCAAAATCACCCAGGGAGTCACCACCGAGATTATGGGCGAGGCATGGACCCCCGCGCCCAGCGGCGGACGGATCGGCGAAAGCGATTTCGTGCTTGAGATCCCCCCCGAGCTGGCTGAGTGGACGGAGCGGATGCGTGGATGGCATCGGTTCCGCGATTGGCTGGAGGCGATGGCGGCGCATGGAGTCTCGCCCAACATCGGTTCGTTCCTCGGCAGCGGCACTCTTCGCGCCTATGTCAAGGGGATGGACATGGCGCCCACCACCACCGAGGAGCGGGACGCCATGCGGGCGGTGATGGAGGACGCGATGCGTGGTGGCGCTTTTGGACTGGCGACCGCGCTTATCTATCCACCCGATGCCTACCACTCCACCGAGGAGATTATCGATGTCTGCCGGGTGGTCAGCCGTTATGGCGGCATCTACATTACTCATATGCGCTCGGAAGCCGATCAACTGATGGAGGGGCTTGAGGAGGCACTGACCATTGGCCGCCAGGCCAATCTCCCCGTGGAGATCTATCATCTGAAGGTGGGTGGGCGGCATAACTGGCCCAAGATGCCGGCGGCGATCGCCCGGATAGATGCCGCGCGGGCCGAGGGGCTCGACGTTACCTGCGATATGTATCCCTACACGGCGGGCGGCACCTCGCTTACCGCCATCGTGCCGCCCTGGGTCTCGGCGGACGGCAAGTTCTTCGACAATCTGCGCGACCCCGCCACGCGGGCCAGGATTCGCCAGGAAGTGCTGCATCCCACCGGCGGCTGGGAGCCGCTAGGCACCTACGCCGGTCCCGATGGGGTGATGCCGGTCGGCTTTCACAAGGCGGAACTCCAGGTATTTGCCGGGAAGCGCCTCTCCGAAATCGCCGCTATCCGTGGCCAGGACTGGGTGGAGTGCGCGTTTGATCTCCTGCTGGAAGAGGGCCAGGGGATCGGCACCCTGTTTTTCATGATGAGTGAAGAGAACATTCGCCTCCAGCTTGCCCAACCCTGGATGAAGATTTCCACCGACGCCGGCGGACTGGACCCCGCCTGGGCCGCCCCGCTCGGTCCCACCCATCCGCGGTCCTACGGCACCTATCCCCTGGTGCTGGGCCAGTACGTCCGCGAGGAGGGGATCATCACCCTGGAGGACGCGGTGCGGAAGATGAGCGGCGCGGTGGCCGCGCGCCTGGGGATTCGGGATCGCGGTCTGCTCCGCGAGGGAATGTACGCGGACGTGGTGATCTTCGATCCCAAGACGGTAGGGTCGCGCGCCACCTACGAGGAGCCGCACCAACTTTCGGTGGGGATCCGCGATGTCTGGGTGAACGGGGCTCGGGTCCTGGCGGACGGCGCGCATACCGGCGCCGCTCCAGGGAAGATCGTGCCAGGGCCCGGCGCCGCCTGATCGCGGGGAAGCCATACCCCTGGCCCTTCTGGTACCCTGTCCGGCATGGCGCTACCGATGGAGCAACTGGAACCACTGCTGGGGCCGCGG
>DATLQX010000031.1:0-5088 GCA_035534995.1 Chloroflexota bacterium
GTCGATCGGGATCATGCGTGGCATATGGACACGCTCGCGCGAGTCTGCCGCGAGGATCCCGCCCTCCTCCTCGCCACGCCCTACCTCATTGTCGATCTCACGGATAATCTGAGTCAGGAGCAGGGCACAAGATGGTGGGAAGAGCTTACCGAGGCCGGCGGCGAGGGCATGGTCGTCAAGCCCTACGACTTCATCATGCAAGGGCGGAGAGGCATGGCACAACCGGCAGTGAAGTGCCGAGGCCGCGAGTATTTGCGCATCATCTACGGACCGGAGTACACGGCGCCTGATACCCTGGCGCGGCTGCGCGCTCGCAACGTGGGCGCGAAGCGATCGCTGGCTGTAAGGGAGTTCGCGCTGGGTATCGAGGCGCTGGAGCGTTTCGTCCGGCGTGAGCCCCTGCGCCGGATTCATGAATGTGTCTTCGGTGTGCTGGCCCTCGAGAGTGAACCGGTGGATCCTCGGCTGTAGCCGGGGCTTGCGGCACCGCCGCGCCACCCTGATCCGGCGATTCCCCGTATATTGGGATGAGGAGGAGCGCGGCCCAGGGCGCTTCCCGCTGCGGAGGGCTTCGTGGTCGTCAACCTAACCCCGGTGGGGATAAGCGGCGCTTTTTTGGCCGGACTCGCCTCGTTTCTCTCCCCGTGCGTCTTTCCCCTGGTGCCCGGCTATCTCTCCTACCTGGCGGGAACAGCGGGATCGCAAGCGCGCGCCGCCGAGAATCCGCGCGATCTCCGCTGGCAGGTGGCGCTCCACGCCATGTTCTTCGTCCTGGGTTTTTCGCTCGTCTTCGTCGCCCTCGGGGCCACCGCCAGCTCGCTGGGGGATTACCTGCGGTCCCACCAGCAAATTGTCCAGCGCGTGGCAGGGGTAATCCTGATCCTCGCCGGTTTGCAGGTGGCCGGTGTCCTGAGCATCCTGCCGCTGCTCCGCGAACGACGGGTGCATGTGGAACGCGGCGATCCGGCGATCCTCAAGTCGGCCCTGATCGGGCTGGCCTTTGGCGCCGGCTGGACCCCCTGCGTGGGGCCATTTCTCGGTTCGATCCTGACCATGGCCGCCAGCACCGCCTCGCTGCGCGAAGGGGTAGCCCTGCTCTTGATCTACTCCTTTGGCCTTGGCCTACCTTTCCTGATCACCGGTCTGCTGATCGATCGGATCACGCCCGCCTTCCGCCGGATTTCCCGCTGGCTCCCGATCATCAACCTGATTAGTGGCGCCGCTCTGGTATTTACCGGTCTGCTGGTCCTTTCCGGCACCCTGGTCACGCTCGCCCGGTACTCACCGTTCCTGGGCGGGTAAGGGTTGTTGTTGGTCCACGCGCAGCACGGCAATCGCCCAAGGGGCCAGGGTGAGGCTGGAGCCGGTCAGGCGAGTATGCTGGAGAGGGCCGGGGTTGCCGGCGTTGTCCGGCTCAAACCACCAGAGATCCCGCGATCCAGCCGGAAGGCCCCGGAGCGTGAGCGTATGGGGGTGATGCTGGTCCGAGTTGACCAGGAGAACACTGGCCCGCCGGTGGTCATCCACGGCGGCGGCGGCGAGAATACCCACCCGGCGAAGCCCGTCACCCAGGCTCAGCGGCAGCGGATGGGCACCAAAGTAGCGGTCCACCAGGGCATACACCTGGGTAGCGGGGCGTGGGAGGCTGGTAGCGTAATCGAAGGGCTCCTGCCCACTGCCGCTGAGCGGATACTGGGTGGCCAGGAGCAGCGGGTTGGATCCTCCGGGCTGGGCATCTTGCCAGAAGTGAACGAACAAGTCGGCGGCGAAGACCGCCTGCGCGTAGCCGGAGTAGACTGGCGGCTCTTGCAGAGCCGCCGCGTTGGTGTCGATCGACCACTGGCCCACCATAATGCCGATATGCTGTCCGTTGCTGAACTGATTCAAGCTCTCCCGTAAGTCGCTCAGCCAGGTATCAATACTGGGCCGGCCGCCGAAACCGTTCTGGGCGGCGGTCATGATGTCAGCCACGCTGGGGACAGGCTCGGGGCCCGAGGATGAGTAGAGAAGCGGCGAATAGTGGGTATCGATGGCGGTCACGGCATCGGTCCAACTCTGATCAGTGGCCCCGGTAATCCATTCGTCGGCCACGATCTTTAGGCAGTTTCCACACGGGGCCACGCGCCGCATGGCCGCCGCGTAGGACACAACCAGCGCCGCGTATTGGTCGGGCTGGATCGTGTAGGCATCCTCGGGCAACCGGGCGGCGAGCGGCACGGCGAAGTGCTTCCAATTCGCCGGGGAGGTTCCGATTTCCCAGTACGGCTGCATACAGGGCCGGCCCGGCCGTCCAAGATCCGGGAGACAGTGTCGTTCGTAGAAGGAGACCATTCGGGCGGCCTGCTGAGGATCGTCGACCTCGCCATTGACGACGATGATGGGCTGGGCGCCGACCTGGGCGGCGAAGCGGAGAAATTGGTCCAGGGCGCCGTTCTTCCCTGGCGCGCCCGTGCACTCGTACTGGGTTCCCGTGTCGCCATAGCGGCAGCCGGTTTCCCAGTCATAGTCGTCCGATCCGAGGCCGCCAAAGCGGACCACCCGCACACCGGCGGCACGCAGCACGGCGGCGATACTGGGATCACGGCGATCGTCGATCCCAACGCTGACCCCCAACCCCAGCGGGGTCTCCTGGAGGGCATGAGGGTCGGCGCCGAGCGCCACTACGTTGGGCGGTAGAAGGGGCGCCGACCGCGGCGCGGAGGAAGAAAACGCGCCACTGACCTCAAGCCCAATCAGGGCGAGCGTCACACCGGCAAGCACGGCCAGAAGCGCCAGGAGCCGGCGCCGCATTAGCGGATAACAAGAGTCATGGGCAGCGAACGATTCACCGTGAAGCCGCCTGCACTGACCTGCGCGATGATCTGGATTTGCACGCCCTTGCCGATCGACTTAGGCGGGAAGGAGACCGGCAATTCACAGGCATAAACGCCGGTAGGGTTCGCGAAGGCGGTGCCAGTCAGATTGTTGTTCGGGCATGATTCCGGCACCCCATCGGGATACTGGAGACTCAGGCTCACCTGGGCGCCGGCGGTGCTCTGCACGCGGATCAGGACGGTCGCGTTGTCGCGGACCCGGCAAGACTCCGGCGCGGCGGGGCACCAGCGGTCCAGATACCGTGGGCGGGCCAACAACTGTACGTCGGCGAGCGGGGCGGCCTGGGCAATAGTAAAGTTGCCGGACACCTCGTCCGTATGGCCCAGGCGCGTACTGGCCACCGTAAACTGGGCCTTGACGTACCGATTAATCGGATTATATTGCACCGGCGCCTCGAGAATGGCGACACCCTGCCGGTTCGCGGAGCCCGTGGTCATGCTGCTGGTGGAATCTGGATACGACAGGGTGACGCTCACCGCGGCGAACCGGCGGGTATGCACGGTGAAGCGGATCAGTTGGCCGGACGTCACGGTGGCGGGGCAGACCAGCACGCGCGTGTCGCCGGTTTGGAACGCGGTCTGGTTGGCGGGATCCCCGCAGACCACGACCGCGGCACGTCCTTGCCTGCCGTGCGCGGTTCCCGCGGTGAGCGGGAAGGCAGCGCCCAGTGCCGCCAGCATGCACAGAATGGCGCAAACCCGCCTGATCATGATCGTCGCCATTTCTTCCCGGTGACCGCCGAGACCGTTCCGTGCGTATTCTACCACCTTCTTGGGCTGAGTCTACCGTACATCAGGTCCATTGTAGGTATATTGCCGATCTGTAAACGATGTGTAAGCGGGACGGGCTTTTTCACGGGCGCCCCACGTTGGTTCGCTGGCGGGAGTCCATCCCGCATTATCCCGTTCCGTGCGGTTTTAACCCGCGCGTGCAAAATCCGTGCAATTTTTCGGGCGCGCAGAGGGGCACCGAGACATGTCGCGGCCTGTCGGCGCTGGTGGATATTTTGTCCACCTATCAATTTGGACCGTCAAGTAGTGAGGAAATGGGTAGGCACGGGACACGCGACCATATACAGTGGATGCGTGAGGACGGACTTACGTCACACACAACAATGCCCGGTGTGTCTAGTTTTGCCGACTTGGACCACACCGGGCATCAGAGGCAGCACCGGAAAGATGCTGGTCGCACGATACGTACCGCACATTCTTGATACGTCTGCTCATGCGCGATGCGTACCGACATACCGATACTAGTGCAATGCGTGATGCATGTCAACAGAGTCACCGACATCACACATATCAACTCGGCTCAGAAGTTCAATACGCGCTAGTGCCAGCGACCCGCGATCCAATCCGGTGCTCCAAAGGAGTACCGCCGTGAGAGCCCGACCAATCCTACCGCCGCACATCGAGCGCAGCACACTGACCAGCTCCGAGGCCGCGCTCGATGCCAGGGCAAACGATTTGATCGCGCACATGCGTGACTGTGAATCGCCCAATTGTCCGCTGTGCCCGCTCGACACCTATCCTGTTCCCGTACCGCCCACGGATGCGGGGGAACCGCACCTGAGCGAATGGAGTCTTCAGCGGTACAAGCACATCGCCATGGTGGTTGCCGCACCGGTGCGCGAAATTATTCCCGCACTGCCCGTGGCCACCCATACCCGCGACTTGCTGGAACTGGCGCGGCCCATCAGCCTCCCGCATGAGACGCGGCCATGAACTAGATGTCCAGGCGTTTAGCTGGGCGTTGCGTTGGGGTCGTGCCCGGTGTCCTGCATGCTGGTGACGTCCAGTTGGGGCCAGGTCATCGAGGCACCATAACCATTAGTGCCCTGGAACGGCTGATCGACCGTGCCTTCGACTGTCACATCATCCCCGCTGAGCATGGAGCTGATATCTATGCTCGGCGGCACGAGCAGAATGACCTCGCCCTCGCCAGTGTCACCTTGATAGACGCCAAGATATTCCCAGCAGCCTACCACGCTGTTCCCGGAACCGTCGGGACCGAGGAACTTCGCGATCACGCACTTCCAGGAGACCAGATCGCCCTGATAGAGGTCTGGATGATCGCGAACCATGGGGTAGGTATCACCGGAGATAACGGGCGCGACGGTGGGCGAATCGGTGGGGACAAGTGTGTCGGTGGGGACAGGCGTTTCGGTGGGCACAGCAGTCGGAGTAGATGGGACCGGGGTCGGCGTTTCCGACT
>DATLQX010000032.1:0-5864 GCA_035534995.1 Chloroflexota bacterium
TTGGCCCGGTAGTGTCGATCCGCAACGCCTGATTCGGCACTGGCTGGTTCAAAGGATTGAGATACTTGACCACGACCTTGGCAGTGTCCAGGCCGTCGGCCACCAGCGTATCAACCGGCTGCTCCCCCGGTGCATTCTTGAAGAACCGCACCTCGGTATGGTCTGCTCCGGTGAAATCGGCGGTGGCGAAATCGTTGAGTACGACTGTCCGGCTGCGCGGCTGGAACCAACGGTTGTCGACGATCGATCCGCTGGGAATGTCGACAGTGTACGTTCCCCGAGGCAGGAGCGCGCTGTAGTAGCCGGTGGGATCGGTGGTGAGGTGTCGATTCTCCGGGCCGAAGATATCGATGGGCACATCGGCGATGGGATTGCCGAGCCTATCGCGCACGTGACCGTCGAGAGCGAAGGTATTCTTGTCCACGACAGTATAGTAGTCCGCCGATACGGCGGGCCCAATGGGGTTGGCGATTGGCAGCATGAGCACGGTCCAGTCTACGATGCCAAACCGGCTGTTCGGTGCGGCCGTGGGCGCTTTCCAGGAGCATACGAGGGCGGTTGGTTTGCACTTTGCGCCGGCCACGGCCCAATCGGTTCCCTTGTAGCATGGGTATTGAGGACCGACGGGGCTGATGCACCCCGGGACTTTCACAGTGATGGTGCCGGTGATGGTGTCCCCAGAGTGAAAGATATGCCCCGAAAGATGGAACCCTGCCACCCAACTCTGCGGCACTGCCGGAGCCGGGCCCATCGTCGTCGCGGTCGCGGCTCCGGCTTTTGAGGTTGGGCTGAGGCCGGCTACCAGTATGGCGCAGATAACGAGCAAAGCCATCGTGGGACGACCCTGCTCCCTCCGTGCGTCGCGGCTTGCATCGATTGGCGTCACATTCAACCTCCTGCCTTCGTGGTCACTCTCGTGCTAGTCTGTCAATACCTATCGCTAGAGTAAAGATCCGTCAGGATAGACTCGCACGCGCCTCACTAGCCGCCCGCTATCGTCGTCTTTGGTGTCCGGTCACCGGCCGATACCCGCTACCCACACGCGCTTCCGTGGGGCCTACGCTGCCACCTACATCGACATACCGCCGGATGATCCCTTACCAACCGTCACTTTGAACGTAGCGGTCACCTTGTTTACCTGAGTCACCACCTGATAGTTGCCTGCCTTGAGCGCGACGTTGTTGCCGAAGTGGAAGTCGGCCATGCCATTCTTTATCCCGTACATCGTGGCTATGGGCACTCGCTCCAGCAGCTTGCCCATGGCGTCGCGGACGGTGATCATCACCATGGCCTTGGTAATGGTCTTTCCGGTCGTGCCGTTGTAGACATGCAACTCAAGATGATGATTCGGCTTCATGCCGTTCATACCCATGCCGCTCATGGTCATGGTGCCTGAGACCATGACCTCGCCGGTCTTGGGGTGGGTCTTCTTCATCTGGGCCATGGTGTACATGTGTTCCAACGGTCCGATGTCGAGGGTCAATTTGTATGGCCCACGTATCATCGTTTTGGTAAGGATCCCGCTGGCTGCGTTCATGCCGGCGTGAGCGGCACCACCCCCAACCCACCCCAGGGAGGATAGAATAACAATCCCTACTGCAACTACCTTCCGAGATGAATATCTGCTCATGGTTGTCCTCCTTGCTTTCCTACAATTGCCGCGTGTCCGGCTCTTGATACTACTCTCCTGCTCCCTTCACTTGTTCGTCGGTCAAGTCCCGGTGAGCGCTCTCGTGGCCGGCAACGTTGCCTAGGAACTGCAGCAGTGCATCGAGGTCACTGAACTGCACGCTGTCACCATGTCCCAGATGGTCAAGCCTTCCTCTCCACTGCGGCCCATCCTTGCCCGTGCTGCGCCAGAGCCGCAGGACGTAGGCGTCGTACCTGGTCATCGGTGCTTGCCCTTCATGCGCTTTGTCCTGTACCCCTGATGGCGTCGCGGCCGGTGCTTCCAGGCTACGCGCAGGTGATCGCCTGTTCGTTTCAACCTACATGCACAGTCCGTCAGGCTCCCTTGTGGCCGGCCGAAGCCCTTGTGTAGCGGACAAAACCGACGCACCATAGAAGGAGGCATATTCGCGCCGCTACTTAAGGGGTCCGTGCTATGCAGAGCAGTGAGTCCGCCGTGCCCATCGTCGTCAGTTATAGCCGGCAGTTTCGGCGTTGTAATAAGGCCGATTGTCCCTCCTGCACCCTGGGTGGGTCTGGTCACGGTCCATACTGGTACGCCTATTGGCGCGAAGATGGGCGGCGGCGATCGCGCTACGTCGGTAAATCCCTGCCGGACGAGGCGGCATCGACGCGCCCTACGGGGCAGCTATCCGAGGCTACGCTGCCGGATGTGGCCTATCCGCCGCTCCGGGTACGGACGCTGGGTGCTTTCGCGGTATGGCAGGGTAACACGCCTCTACCGCTCTCCCACAGGGCGGCGCGCAAGCCGACCATGCTGTTGAAGTGCCTCCTGAGTGCTCCGCGCCGGCGACTGCACCGCGAGCAACTTGCGGAAATGCTTCGGCCAAATGCGGATTCCGCCGCGAGCGCCAGCTACCTGCGGACGATCGTGCATCGGCTTCGCCGCCTCCTTGGCGAGCCGGGCTACCTACGTCTTGAGGGTGATCTGCTTATGCTGGTGCCGGCGCCCGAGGGGACGCCGCCTGAGGATTGGCTGGATGCGCTTGCTTTCGAGCACGCGGCAGTCGCGGCCCTTGCCGGGCGCGATGTCGTAGCCTGCCGAACTGCCCTGGCCCTTTATGGAGGCGACTATCTACCGGATGATCCCTACGACGAGTTGGCGGTGACCCGCCGCGAGGAGTTGCGAGGGCAATACCTTGCCCTCCTGTTGCACCTTGCCGATCTGCGTGAAGGCGCGGGCGTGCTCGGAGAAGCGGCGCGTTGCTTGCGCGCCGTGCTCGCCTGCGATCCGTGTCATGAGATCGCGGCGCGGGCCTTGATGCGCGTGCAAGGAGCGGCTGGCCGGCCGGCCGAGGCTATCCGCACCTACCGGCAACTTGCCGAAGCACTGCGGCGCGACCTCGATCTTGCGCCGGATATCGAAAGCGAGGCGCAATATCAAGCGGTGACCGCGGACCGGCATGCAGCCTCGACGCGCAACTGCAACTTGCCGACACTGCTTACCAGCTTCCTTGGCCGAGAGCAAGAGTTGGCGACGCTGACTCAGTTGCTCACCTCCGACGGGCCGTCCGGGACATCTCCGGCCTGCCGCCTGCTGACGTTAACCGGTGTAGGCGGCTGCGGGAAAACGCGCCTGGCGATTGAGCTTGGCCACGAGTTGCGCAACAGCTATCCCGAAGGTCTGTGGTTGGTGGAACTGGCGGCCCTGGCGCCGGAGCGCAAGGCGGATCAGGATCCGATTGCGAGCCAAGCCCTTGAAGCACTCGGTCCGCGACCGGATCCCGACCAAGCGCCCATGACCACCCTTGTCTCTTTTCTGCGGTCGCGCAGGGCGCTGCTCGTGCTGGATAACTGCGAGCATCTGCCGGCCGGCAGCGCGGCGTTTACCGCGACGATCTTGGGGCAATGTCCCAACGTGCGCATCCTCGTTACCAGCCGGGAAGCGTTGGGTGTATTAGGCGAGAAGGTGTGGCGATTACGATCTCTTGCCGTTCCGGCTCGGCCCCGAGATAGTGCCTTTTCAGTACAGGACATCGGCACGCATGCCGCGGTCCGCCTGTTGGTCGAGCGCGCACGTCAGGTACGGCCCGACTTTGCCCTAACGCTCGATAACGGCAGAGCCGTGGTGGAGATCTGCGCGCGCCTCGACGGTATTCCCCTGGCTCTGGAGTTGGCGGCTGCTCGTCTCGGCCAACTCTCCGTAGGGGATCTGGCTGCCCGGCTACAGGATAGGTTCCGGTTACTCACATCCGGAAACCGGACGGCATTACCCCGTCATCAAACCCTTCGGGCGGCGATGGACTGGGGCTACGAACTGCTCAGTGCCGACGAACAGGCTCTGCTGCGCATGCTGTCGGTGTTTGCCGGCGGCTGGACTCTCGACGCCGTGGAAGCCGTTTGCTCAGGCAGCCCGATGGAGGCGCGTAACGTTCCTGATCTTCTTGGTTGCCTGATAAGCAAGTCCCTGGTCCAGATTGAGGATGCCTCGGAGACGTCTCTCCGCTATCAATTGCTGGAGACCGTACGTCAATACGCCGCACACCACTTGCAGATGCAGGGTGAGGAAGGGTGGGCTCGTGATCGCCATCTTTCCTGGTGCCTGGCACTCGTCGAGCGTGCGGCGCCTGTTCTGGATGGACCCGAACAACGTGTCTGGCTTGACCTGCTGGAAACCGAGCACGACAATCTCCGCTCCGCGCTTGCCTGGTGCACACGTAGGGAGGGAGATGTCGACGCGGCCCTCCGCCTGACTGGAGCGCTCTGGCTCTTCTGGGGCTATCGCGGGCATTGGAGCGAAGGACGGGCGTGGCTTTCCGCTGCCCTCGCTCGTGCAGGCGGTGACCCGGGCGTACGTATTCGGGCCTTGCGTGCATTGGGCGCGCTGGCCGAAAACCAATGCGACTTTCGCCAAGCGCGGACCGCACAAGCGGAATGTCTTGCCCTTGCGCGCGCCTGCGGTGATGACGTTGAAATTGCCAATGCTTTGAACGGCCTGGGCAACATCGCCAGACATGAAAATCATCTGGTGGAGGCCGCCGCGTTGTTCCAGGAGACGCTGGCAGCGTCGCGGCAGGCCGGGCATACGCGTGGGATTGCCAGGGCACTCCACAATCTGGCACTCATCGCCCAGGAAGAAGGCGATTATGCACGGGCGATCGCCCTCAATGAGGAATCCCTAGCGCACCGCCGAACCCTTGGCGACCATCTCGCGGTTGCCTGTACGCAATACAACCAGGCCATTTGCTTTCGGCTTAGCGGCGACCTCAGTCGGGCCACCGCGATGTTCGGGGCGCTGCTTCCCCAATTTGAAGCGTTTGGCGACAAGTGGAGTGTCTTTGCAGTCCACAATGAACTTGGCCGAATCGCCTGCGACCAGGGAGAGTACCAGGCTGCCGTACTCCATCTCGACACGAGCCTCAGAGGGTTTCAGGACCTTGGCGATACCGTGGCGTTGGTCGATGTGCTGGAGAACTGGGCCGGGGTGGTCGCCGGCCAGGGTAATCCGGCACAGGCGGTCCGCGTGCTTGGCGCCGTCGAGGTCGCACACACCGCGGCCGGGCATCCACTCCCCCCGGGCCCGCAGGAGGTATTTGCGGCCGACATCGCCCGGGTGAGGAGACTGCTTGGTGCAGAGGACCTCTTCGCAGCCAAGTGGGCGGAAGGGCAAACGGTGCCCTTGGCCGAGATTATCGCCGATGTGCTTGCACTACGCACCTCGGATCCACCGGCGTGTCTGCTTCAAGCGTCCTCCACCATCTTAGCCTAAATAGTTGCTGTGGGAGAGGCGGGCCTATGCTTTCTCCGCCCGAATCGTCATCGATTCTCCCAACCGGCGCCTCTGGATTGCCTGTTGGCGCGTGCTCAGGACGCCGATCATGCCCGAACGGGATTACGACCGTATATGGCGGTATGATTGTTCTCCATCTTGGGTTCTCCTTCCAGCGCATTCGGCGAGCATCACTCGGGCCAGTCGCTCACGAATTGGGCGGCGTAGCTTGGGCTACCGTAGTCGCCGCCACCCCCTCGCCGCACCCCTGGATGTCCAACCTTCAAGGGGCCGAGCCTATGATCTTGCGGTACGTCTATTTGGCGCTACTGCCAATGCTCGGTCCGCGCCTTCTGATTCCCGCTAGGGATGAGAACGCCGGCCGGAATGTTCAGATCTCGATTATGGCCGAACGAGATGCCACGGGCCGCCGCGCTTCACGACGGCTTTCCAGGCATTGCCCTAG
>DATLQX010000033.1:0-32723 GCA_035534995.1 Chloroflexota bacterium
ACTGAAAACTGCTCCTGGCGTATCTACCCCTGGAGCGGACTCCGGGAACAGGCCGGCACGCTCGATCGAGGCGATGATCGATGTTAGAACCCGCATGGCCGCCTCTGGGTTGCGCTCGGTTAAATCACCGGGAGTAATCGTTAGCGTCCCGCGTCCAATCGAGCTAAGGTTGCCCGCACCTGTTGGATCTGCCAGCCTCCGGTGACAGCATAGCGTTTGAGCGCCTCAACGAACAGTTGATCGCGCGGTCTACCGGTCGCCTGCGCGAGCTGATCGAAGAGATCGAGTAAATATGACGGTGCCAGGTACTCTAGCGGTGTACTCAATAGCCTAATCAGAGAGATAAGGCAAAATACGAATAAACCATTGGTATTTCACCTCGTAGACTGACAAAGTCTAGGATCTGACCGGCTGGCCTTCTCATGGCAAATAACCTTGCGCAATGCAAAGACACCTATAATTTGCACCACGCACATGGGATGCGTATTGTTTTCGAGAGGAGTCTATGTTGTGCTGGTGACGATCTCTCCCTTGAAGGCTGAGCTTATGCCTCAAGTTATCTCACTTGCGCGCATCGTCGACAACCGCATCAAAGCAGCTTCATAGCTACCTTATCCGTCCGGCTGCGGGGCCGAGGCTCTAAGTCTGGTCTTTGTCCTTGGGCGCCATTCGATGAAGCGTGATCGGCGCCGGTCCCTTGGCGGCATGGATGCGCGCCGAACAGTCGTTGCACACCACGCGGCCCCGTCCCTGACTGTCAACCCGCAGGACGCGGGCCACGTCGGTCGCCGCGACCTCGCGCCCGCAGTCCACGCACACCCCGTCGACGGGCGTGTGTTTCCGGGGCAGGGGGCGAATCGGATGATCATTACTCATGGATGCCTCCGTGACAACAACTCCGCTTCTCGTGCTGCCCAATCGATCCCCAGCGCCGGCTCGTACTCCTGGACCGCGAAGCTGGCGCGGACCAGCGCTCGGGCTTCCTGGAGGTCGCGAATCTCCCCCTGGCCCATGGCCTGGACGAGGATGTTGCCCAGCGCGGTCGCCTCGGCGGGGCCGGCGGCCACCGGTCGCCCACAGGCATCGGCGGTAAGCTGGGAGAGCAGGGTGTTTCGCGAACCGCCGCCCACCACATGGATGACCTGGATGCGCTTCCCGGTGAGCTGCTCGATGGTGGCGACCGCCCGCCGGTATTGGAGGGCCAGTCCCTCCAGAATGGCGCGAGTGAGGACCACCGGTGCGGTCAGGGGAGGCAGGCCGGTTCGTTCGAGCTGAGCGGTGATGGCCGCCGGCATGTCGTCGGGGTGCAGGAAGGCCGGATCGTCCACGTCGATCACGACGTTCGGCGAGGCGATTCGGGCTGCCTGCTCAGTCAGTTCGGCGTACTCCTGCCGCCGACCATGCCGCGTCCAGGAACGGCGGCATTCTTGCACGAGCCACAGGCCCATGATGTTTCTCAGGAAGCGGTAGGTTCCCCCGAACCCACGCTCGTTGGTGAATCCGGCCAGGCGCGCGGCCTCGCTGACTACCGGCCCGGTCAGCTCGACTCCCAGCAGCGACCAGGTACCTGAGCTGATATAGGCGTGGTCGTCGCCGATCGCCGGGACGGCCACCACGGCGGCGGCGGTGTCATGGGTGGGCGGTGCGATAACCGCGATGGTGCCCAGGTTGGTTTCGCCGGCCAGGTGCCGTTGAAGCGAGCCCACGGTGGTTCCGGCCTGGATAGGAGGCAAGAGCATGTGGCTCGGTATCCCCAGGCGCGCGAGCAGGTCGGTAGCCCAGCCGCCATCCACCCCGAGGATGCCGGTCGTGCTGGCGTTGGTGATTTCGCTCGCCCTTTCTCCGCAGAGCCAGTAGTGGAGAAGATCGGGCATTTGCAGTAGGGTGGCTGCCCGGTCAAGTCGCCTCTCGCCGCCCGCGCTCTCGGCCATCAGCTGATAGATCGTGTTGAATGGCAGATGGGCGATCCCGGTGCGCCGGTACAATTCCTCGGGAGGTATTGTTGATGCCGCCTTCTCGCGCAGACCATCCGTGCGGGCATCGCGGTAGTGGAATGGCGGACCAAGGAGGGTGCCCTCGGCATCAAGCAGGCCGTAGTCACAGCCCCAGGTGTCGACGCCGATCCCGGAAAACCGACCTCCCTGCCGGCTACCGGCCCGACGGAGACCCTCAAGAATCTCTTCCTGAATCAGAGGAAGGTTCCAGTGCATGCCCGTGGCGGCGCGTAGGGGCACGTTGTCGAAGCGATGCAACACTTCCAGACTCAGCCGGTCGCCCGCAAGGGCACCGGCGATGACCCGCCCGCTTTCCGCGCCGATATCCATGGCCAGGTATCGTCGAGTCACCTCGGATACGCGGCGGCTACCCCGCCATCCACGTTCAGGATATTGCCGGTACTCTTTCCGGACCGGGCGCCGGACGCGAAGTAGGCCACCGCCTCGGCGACATCCTCGGGGTAAATGCTCACGCCTAGGGTTGTCCGCTTCCGGTAGTGCTCGTCAAGCTCCTCCGGCTTGATCCCGTAGGCGGCTGCCCGCTCATTTTTCCAGGATGAATCCCAGATGCGCGAACCGCTGAGCACGGCATCCGGATTGACCGTGTTTACGCGAATGCCGAAGGAGCCGCCCTCCTCGGCCAGGCAGCGAGCCAGGTGCAGTTCCGCCGCCTTGGCGGAGGAGTAGGCAGCGGCGCTTTTCCCGGCCACCAGCGCGTTCTTGGAGACCACGAAGACCAGATTTCCACCTCGACCCTGGGCGCGGAATATCCGGAACGCCTCGCGGGCCCCCAGGAAATACCCAGTGCCGAGCACGGCGTGGTTCCGGTTCCATTCGGCCAGGGTGGTGTCGGTGATCGCGGCGCTGGAGGCCAGGCCGGCGTTGTTGATCACGCAGTCGAGGCCGCCGTAGGCGCGGGCGGCCTGGGCAAAAGCCAGGCGGACCTCTTCCTCGTTGGTGACATCCATCCCGACCCCGATCGCCCGCCCGGACCCGAACCTGCGGCCCAGAGTCTCCGCCAGAACTTGCGCGCCCGCCTCGTCGATGTCGGCAGCCACGATGTGGGCGCCGTCGCGAGCCAGACGCTCGCAGATTGCGGAGCCGATCCCGCCCGCCGCGCCGGTCACCAATACCACCTGACGGGCGAATTCGCGCTCCGGCGGGGCAAGCTTCAACTTGTATTGTTCGAGTGGCCACAGTTCCACCGCGTAGCTTTCAGCATCGGTGAGCGAGATGAAGCCGCCGCATGCCTCGGCGCCCCGCATCACGGCAACCGCCCGGTGATAGAGCTGAGCCGCGATGTCGGCGTAACCGACGTCCTTCCCAGTGGTAATCATGCCCAGGCCAGGGACCAGGATGACCCGTGGCGCCGGATCGGTGGCGGCGTCGGCGGCTCGGTAGATCGGCTCCGCCGCGTCTGGGTCCAGGTTTTGGCCGGCGTTGTCCTCCAGGTAGCACGTGTACCTTTCCTCGTAGGCCGCGACTCCGGCTCGCAGGACCTCCAAGAGCGCCTCGACCCCCTGGTCGGGCCGCCAGTCGACCAGGAGCGGCCAGGGCTTGGTGTGGACCAGATGATCGGGACAGGCGGCGCCAATCGCGGTAAGCCGTGGGGCGTCGACGCTGCCGGCAAACTCCAGCACGTCCTCGGTGTCTTCATAGCGGAGGATCGCGCCATTCCGGGCGCTGACCAGCCCGCGGAGGGTCGGCATCACGGCGGCGGCCACCACATGACGCTCGGCGGGGGGAAGCGCCTGTACCCGAGAGCCGCCAAAGGACACCGCCGGGGCGCGGCGTTCGACGAAGTCGCGGGCCAGCCCGATATGGTGGAGGGTGGAGGCGTAGCATTCCTCGTCGGTCTCGCCCCAGGTGATCAGGCCATGCTTGGCCAAAATCACCAGGGTGGCGTGTGGATTGGCCTTGACCGCCAGCCCCACCTGCCTACCGAGCGCGAAGCCGGGCCGGCTGTAGGGGATCCAGATCAGGGCGTCGCCGAAGACTTCGCGGGCCAGCCGCTCCCCGTCGGCGGCGCAGGCAAGGTAGTTGGTAGCATCGGCGTGGGTATGGTCGATGTGCTTGGCGGGAATGAACGCATGCAGCAGGGTCTCGATCGATGGCCTGGGCCGGCCCGGCTCGTAGGGGCAGCGGGCCAGATAGTCTACCATTTCCACGTCACTCATCCGCTCCCGTTCGAGGAGAGGGAGGACATCATCCATATAGACTCCCGCGAATGATGCCTCGGTAACCGTGGCCAGATCGGAGCCCGAACCCTTCACCCAGAGGACGGTGCGCCGGCGTCCGCGGAAGTCACTTTCCTCTCCTTTGGAGGACGTGTTGCCGCCGCCCCAATTACATACCCTGCGGTCGGCGCCTAATCGGCGTGAACGGGCGGTTAGTTGGGCCAGAATGGTAGCCGGGGCGCTATCCGCCGAACTCATGTATCATTGTCCTCTCTAAACCGGTTTTGGCGTTGGGTTCCAGCGGCTCGGCTACCACGATGGTCATTCCGTGGGCGCGCAAGGAGTCCAGGATCAAGGGGTCAGCGTCGTAGTCAGTGACGAGGGTATCCACGCGGTCAAGGGGGGCGAAGTGCATCAGGGCCGCCCGCCCAAGTTTACTTGAATCGACGACCGCGATCACGCGGGCGGCATTTGCCACGATCAGTTCCTTGAGGCGTGCTTCGTAGGGATTGGCCTCGGTCAGTCCATGGCTGGCGCTACAGC
This sequence comes from Chloroflexota bacterium, assembly GCA_035534995.1. Lineage (GTDB taxonomy): Bacteria > Chloroflexota > UBA5177 > JANWHV01 > JANWHV01 > JANWHV01. The sequence goes on from DATLQX010000033.1 coordinate 4,715, forward strand.
CTCGAGCCGACAGCACCGCGCAGTCCACGAAGAGACGATGCATGGTGGCCTCGGCAAGGGGGCCGGCGAATGAGAGCGAAGTGTGGCGCATCGTACCGCCCAGGAAGGTCACGTTGAGGCGAGGGCGTTTCCCCAGTTCCAGGCCGATGGGGAGGGAGTTGATCACCGCCGTGGCCTCGAAGTCAGGCGGGAGATGCCGGGCCAGGTGCAGAACGGTGCTTGAGGCATCGAACATGATCGTTTGACCAGGTGAAAGCAGCGGCAGGGCGGCCAGGGCGATTGCTTCCTTCTCCGACCGGCGTTCCTCGGCCCGCGAGAAGAACGTGTGTTCGAGGCTGTGGGTCGCCCCTCGAGTGACGGCACCGCCATAGGTGCGGCGAAGGAGACCCTGGGTCTCCATCGCCCGTAGGTCGCGACGGATCGTCTGAGTGGAGACGTTGAATCGACGGGCAAGGTCGTCCACGGCAAAGACATCCTGCTCCTCCAGGAGGTCTATTAAGGCGAGGCGGCGCTCCGCGGTCATCACGGCCACGCATACTCCCGTGGATCACTCATATTCTGGTCCCCCCGACTGCAATCGGGTGGTAGCGCATCCCCGACCGCGGTCGGGGATGCGCGTCCCATTAAAGCAAGCCGACTGAACTGGTAGCGCGTCAACGTTCATGTACAACAATCTCCGACCGCGGTTGGGGGGACCAGCCACGCACCCGGCGGGCCGCGCCCGCACGAGGCGGCGCGGGCGCGGTCAATCCGCCATCTAGAAGTGGAAGTTGCCGATGTTCGCCTTGGTAAACTCGGTGGGAGGGCCGAGCAGCACCACGCCGCCCGTACCGATCGTGTACTTTCCAAGCATGCCGCCGGTGTAGCTGGCGCCGACCTTCACTTTGAGGGTTCCGGCCGCCAATTGGTGCGCGGTCATTTCGGCCAGGTAGCCAAGGTGCCCCACATCCCACAGGGCGAAGTCCGGCACGGCCCCGTTCATCACATACTTCCGCATGTCGTTCGGGGTACCGAGACCGGTCACCAAGACCTTGCCGATCTTGCCCTGAATGGTGATCACTTGAGCGGCGGCCTTGATGCCCACCGTGGTCGGAGCCACGATGCCCTTAAGGTTGGGATACTTGGTGAGCAAGCCGGTGGCCTCGGTGGTGCTGAGGGTAATGTCGTCGTTCCCATAGTCAATGGTCACCAGCGACATATTCTTGTATTTAGGTAAGGCCAATTCCTTCTTCATCCAACCGATCCAGGTGTTCTGGTTCGTGGCGGTGGCGGCGCCGCTGATGATCGCGATCTGACCCTTGTAGCCGATTTCGCGACCGATGATCTGGATCTCCACCCGCCCGATCGCTTCGCTGTTCGCCTGGTTGATGAACACGGAGCGTGCCTTGGTCAGGGTATCGGAGTCGTAGGAGACGACCTTGATCCCCTTCGCCTCGGCCCGCTCAAGCGCGGGGGCGATCACCGCCGGGTCATCAGCCGAGATGGCGATCGCATCCACATGCTGCTGAATCAGGTTGTTGATAAACGTCACCTGGCCGGCGGCGTCCGCGTTGGCGGGGCCAACCTGGAGGACAGTGTCGCCATTGGCCTTGGCGGCAAGCTTGGCACCGGCGAAGGCGGTGTCGAAATAAGGATTGCCGACCGCCTTGGGGATGAAGGCGATCTTAAAGCCGCCGGCATGAGCCGGGCTGAAAGTGGCGCGGGGGGTCAAGGCGACGCAGGTGGGCAGGAGAAGGGCGAGCGGGAGCAGGATACGTTTGCGTGGAAGCATACTACTACATCCTCCCATGAAAAACGGAAATGAAGTACGATCTCGGGTTCTCCACGATTCTCAGACCGCCGGCAGCCGCTTGGTCCGGCCCGCATCACCTCCCTTCCAGCGCCCGAACGCCACGCGGCCACGCCGCGCCAGTCCCGGTAACAGAATGGACAGGATCAGCAACACCCCGATCGCAATGGTCTGGATGTCGCCGCTGATATTCGCAAGGGTGAGGCCGTTCTGCAACAGGCCGATCACGAACAGAGCCAGGACCGTACCGTAGATCGTCCCGGAGCCGCCAAAAATATTGGCTCCGCCCAACACCGCCGCCGTGATCGCCTGAAGCTCGAAGTTGGTGGCCAGGTCACCGCGGGAGGTTTGCAGGCGAGAGGTCAAGATAAGCCCGGCGAAAGCCGACACCAGGCCGGAAAGGGTGAACAGGATTACCACCACCCGATCCACCGCGACCCCGGAAAAGCGGGATGCTTGTTCGTTATTCCCGATGGCGAAGACGTAGCGGCCGAACACGGTGCCATGCAGGAGAATGATCGTAAGGACCGCCGCGATGGCGAAGATAATTAGCGGAGCCGGAATATGCGTGGTGCCCAAATATCTGAGATCAATGCCGACGAAACTGTCGGGGAATCCGCTCACCTCGGTGTTGCCGAGAATCCCATTCGCGAGACCGCGGTAGAGCGCGAAGGTACCAAGAGTCACCACCAGGCTGGGTATTTTGACCCGCGTGATGATCAGTCCGTTGAACAAGCCGGCCAGAGCCCCGATGGCCAGAGCGGCGAGGCAGCATAGCCAGACGTTCCAGCCCGCTTGAAAACGATCGGCGAAGATGACCGAAGCGAGGGCTGCCGTGGAACCGACCGACAGGTCGATGTGCCCGGCAATAATAATCAGGGTGGTCGGCAAGGCCAACAGGCCGATTTCCATAAAATTAGAGGTGTCGTCCAGAATGTTCTGGCTGTCCCAGAAATACTGTGAAAGTTGTGCATTGTAGATCAACACACCAATCAGCAAAACGACAAGCAGCAGTTCCCAGCGGGCCAGCCTGGGCGCGATGCCACGCCAGGTCGCGGGGCCGGTCACTATCTGCCCGCCGGCGGTCTGCTCGGATGGAGGCGCGCTCATGCCCGTCTCCGCCGCAAGGCCCGTTGGAGGCGTCCGGTGATCAGTGCATCGGCTACCACGGCGCCGAGGATCACCAGGCCATACACGGCGCGCGACCAAAATTGGGCGCTGCCGGGGTCGGTAAGCAAGACCAGTGAATTGTTGATCACACTGAGCAACACGCAGCCAATCAAGGTGCCAAGTACTCCCCCGACCCCACCCAGGGTACTGGTGCCGCCGATCACCACGGCGGCGATCACGTTGAGTTCCATACCGTTCCCCGCCAGGGTGTCCACCTGGGCATAGCGGGCGAGGTACAGGACGCCGCCCAGTCCGGCCAAAGCGCCGCTGAGGGCAAAGGCGAGCAACACCGTGCGTCTGGAATTGATCCCAGCCAGCCGTGCCGCTGTGCTGTTGCCTCCCACCGCGTACATTTCCCGTCCGCTCTGGGTCTGACCCAGCCAGTATCCGGCCGCTAAAATGAGCAGCACGGGGATGATCAGAAAGAGCTTTACCCCCAGGAAGGTCTGGGTGGCCAGGGCGAGGAAGTTGTTTGGGAGATCAGAAGCGGTGATCTCGTGCTGGTTGCTGCCCGTGCTATAGACGAAAATGAGTCCACGGTAAATGCCCAGAGTGCCGAGCGTGGCGATAATCGCCGGTACCTCACCAAACGCCACCAAGAGGCCATTCCCCAGTCCGAACAGTAGTCCCACGGCGGCGCCCAGCAAGAGGGCAATCGGTACCGGGATGCCTGGATGGACCTTTAGGACGACCCCGACAAAGAGGGCGGAGAAACCAAGAACCGCGCCGACCGAAAGGTCGATGTTGCGGGTGAGAATGACCACCGTCTCCCCAATCGCCAGAATAACCAGGATCGCGGTGTCCAGGGCGATCCCCTCGACATTCGTGCTGGAAAGAAAGTTATGGTTGCCAATCGCGGTGATCACCACCAACAGCAAGAGCACGAGAAGAATGCCGAACTCGCGGAATCGGGCCACCGTGTTGACGAGCCGGCGGCGGTCCATGGTGAAACGCCGACCCGGCGCCGCCACGCTCACGCGCCCACCCCCAGGGCGGCGGGCTGACCGGCGGCGGCGGCCATGACGCGGACGGGCGTTGCATCCCTCCGATCGAACTCGCCGACTAACCGTCCTTCCCGCATGGTGAGGATCCGGTCGCTCATCGCGAGAATCTCCGGCAGGTCGCTGGAGATCATCAAAATCGCCAGGCCGCCCGCCGCGAGTTCTCCCATCAGGCGATGCACTTCCGCTTTCGCTCCCACGTCAATGCCGCGGGTCGGCTCGTCGAGAATGAGAACGATTGGCCGGGTGGCGAGCCATTTCGAGATGACGACCTTTTGCTGGTTTCCCCCAGAGAGTTCACGCACCGCCTGCCGCACCGAGCGGGCCCGGAGGCGAAGCCGGTTGGCATAATCCTGGCTCACCGCCCGTTCTCTGGCCGGGCGGAGAAATCCGCCTCGTGCCATTTCGCGGAGGAGCGGCAGGGTGATGTTCTGGCTGATCGGCAAGGGCAAGACAAGTCCCTGACTTTGCCGATCCTCCGGCACATAGGCAAGGCCGGCTCTTACCGCCGAGCGCGCCGAGGCGAAGTGAACTGCTTGCTCCTTGAGCCAGACCTTGCCACTGTCCAGCTTGTCGATGCCGAAGATTGCTCGCGCCACCTCGGTGCGTCCGGCGCCAACCAATCCGGCCAGACCGACGATCTCGCCGGAGCGGACGCTGAAGGAGATCCCCTCGAACACGCCCTGGCGGCGCAGATTTTCCACCCGCAATGACACGGCGCCGGGCGTGGCCGGTGCTTTCTCGTACAGGGTTTTAAGGTCACGGCCCACCATCAGAGCGATCACCTGATCAGTGGTCAATTCCGCCGCTGGCCAGGTACCGAGGCCGACCCCATCGCGCAGGACGGTAATCTGGTCGGCCAACACGAAGATTTCATCCAGGCGATGGCCGATGAACACCACCGCGACTCCTTGCCCGCGCAGCCTACGCACGATGGCGAAGAGGCGCTCGACCTCGCTGGGAGTCAGGGCGGCGGTTGGCTCATCCATCACCAAAATGCGCGCCTTGAGCGAGAGGGCCTTGGCTACCTCCACCAACTGTTGGTCGGCGACGCTGAGTCCACGCACCCGCTCCCTCGGATCCAGGTCCAATCCCACCTGAAGAAGGAGTGCCCGTACCTCGGCATACAGGGCGATCCAGCGCACCCGGCGGGTCCGCGAGTCGATTGGGTGACGGCCCATGAAGATGTTCTCGGCCACGCTGAGATCGGGGAATAGGGTTGGTTCTTGATAGATGACCGCCACGCCCGCGTCACGCGCTTGGGCCGGGTTGTGGAACTGCACGGGCCGGCCGTACTGAAGGATCTGGCCGGCATCGGGTGTATGGACGCCGGCCAGCACTTTGATTAGCGTGCTTTTCCCGGCACCATTCTCCCCCACGAGGGCGTGAACCTGCGCTGAGTGTAGGGTCAGGGTGGCATCCTCCAGGGCCACTACCCCAGCGAATGCCTTCCGGATATGGCGCAATTCGAGGACGGGCGGCTGGTTGGTTGACAGGATCGAGCCCTCTCCGTGTGAGGCCGCGGCAAGGTTCCGCATCTCCCCGTGAAGCCTCTCACTGCATTGCCCGCACCGCACATTGCGCCATAAACTAACACAAAAGAAGAGGTAGGTCAATACGTTGGCACCTCATTGTTCCAGAAAGAGACAAGAAACCACATGAATTGACACCTCAATATGCTGGGAGCGTGAGACACCCATCCTTAGGTACGCAACTCCTGGGAGTGCAAGCAAGATGCTTGCGCTGCCAACCAGGGACATACGAACTTGAGGTATGCTAATCGCCAGTGACGCTTAACAGCAATCAGTGGGCGGGCCAGAAGGGATTGAGATCATGAGGACAGGGACAGCCGCCGCGGGACTCCGGATGATTGAGGAGGCGCTGGCCGCTCAGGGCAGAACCCTGGAGCCGGTGACTCGCAGGCTGAAGGCGCAACGGATCGAGACGCCCAGTTGGGGCTACGCGAACTCCGGTACCCGCTTCAAAATGTTCCCGCAGGCGGGTGTCCCCCGCACGGTCGAGGAGAAGCTGGCCGACGCGGCGCTGGTCCATCGCCTCACCGGCGTCGCTCCCTCGGTCGCCCTCCATATCCCCTGGGACCTGGTCGATGACTGGGCGGCCCTGAAGGAGCACGCGGCCGGCCTGGGCCTGGCCCTGGGCGCGATCAATCCGAATCTCTTTCAGGACGAAGTCTACAAGTTTGGTTCCCTGGCCAATCCCGAACCGGGAATCCGCCGGCAGGCAATCGACCATGTGCTCGACTGCATCGCCATCGCCCGAATCACCGGCTCGCGCGATATTTCCCTATGGTTGGCCGACGGCACGAACTATGCCGGCCAGGATGATCTTCGGGGGCGGCGAACCCGCTTGCTGGCCTCCCTTCAGGAAGTGTACGCCGCCCTGGATCCCGCGATGCGATTGCTGGTGGAGTACAAGTTTTACGAGCCCGCCTTCTACAGCACGGATATCGCGGACTGGGGAATGGCGGTGAGCCTGTGTAACCGGCTCGGTCCCCAGGCTCAGGTCTTGGTGGACCTGGGACATCACGCCCAGGGCACGAATATCGAGCAGATCGTGGCCACTCTCCTGGCCGAGCGGCGATTGGGCGGCTTCCATTTCAACGGGCGGAAATATGGCGATGACGACCTGATGGTGGGCAGCACCAATCCGCTGGAGTTGTTCCTCATTTTTCATGAGCTGGCCCTGGCCGAGGATGATGATGATCCGGCGGTGGCAGGCTGCGCGCGGGCGGTGGCCTATATGCTGGACCAGTGCCATAACGTGGAGCGGAAAATCCCCGCCATGTTGCTCTCGGTCACCCGCTGCCAGGCCGCCTTTGCCCGCGCTCTCCTGGTTGACCGAGCAGCCCTTAGCGCCGCGCAAGCATCAGGGGATGTCGTAACGGCGCACCGCCTGTTGTTCGATGCCTTCGAGACCGATGTGCGCCCGCTCCTGGCGGCGGTACGGGAGGAGCTTGGCGGGGCACCTGACCCACTGGCGGCCTACGCGGCGAGCGGCTACCAGGAACGGATCGAGCGGGAGCGGGTCGGGGGAAAGCAGGCGGGCTGGTGAATCACTGGTTTGAGGAACGAAGCGGGACTGGAGGCGCCACCGGTCACCAGATGCGCGAGACGATGAGTGATCTGCTGTGGTTGGCCCGCTCCCTGGCCAGCCAGCCGCGGATGTACGCGATTCTGGGCGAAGGCAACGTCTCGGTTCGGGTCGACGACCAGCACCTGCTGATCAAGGCCAGCGGCACTATGCTGGCCCGCTCCACCGAGCAAGGGATTGTCCGCGTCGATCTGGGGCGGGCGCATGCCCTCACGAATCCGGCCCTTGCCACGGATGAACAGGTGGCCTCGGCACTCCAGGCCACGCTGGCGGATGGTGATACTGGAGCCCGTCCCTCGGTGGAGACGGCGGTACACGCGGTGCTGATCGCGGAGGCGGGTGCCCGCTGGGTTGCCCACACCCATCCACCCAGCATGCTGGGGTTACTGTGCTCCGAACGGGCGGAGGCGCTCGCGGAGGGCGCCCTCTTCCCGGACCAGATCGTGGTCTGCGGACCCGACCCCCTGTTTCTCCCCTACCACGACCCCGGTGTACCGCTTGCCCGTGCCCTCCAGGCCGCCCTTGCCGCGCGCATGAGCATCCACGGCGGCCCACCAAAGGCGATCTATCTGGCGAACCATGGGTTCATCGCCCTCGGCCACTCGTCGGCCGAGGTGCTGGCGATCACCGACATGGCAGTGAAGGCGGCGGCCGCCCTCACCCTTGCCTTCGCCAGTGGCGGTCCCCGGTACCTGCCGGAGGCCGAGGTCCGCCGAATCGCGGGGCGGGCCGACGAGCACTATCGTCAGGGCATCCTCGGGCTGGTCCCGCACCCAGAACAAAACTGAGCTTGTAACTCTCAGTCCAGTTTGAGGTAGCGGAAGGTCTCTCCGTGACTGAACGGATAGCCTTCCGCCGCCTCGGCGGCCCACTTTTGCACCATTTCCGCGGGATCCCAGTCGCCCATCTGACTGGCATGGGCGCGCAGCGACTGAATCTTGAGCTCGATAGTCTCCGACACGTCGACCATGACGTTCGGATGCTCGGTAAAGCCGACGAACAGTTCGGTGACCTTGTGCGGCTCATACCCCTCGGCAAGTAACTCGGGGAAAGTAAGGCCATCGCGGGCGGACGGGTAGATGGCGCCCAGTGACGCCTCACCTACGGCGCGATGGTCCGGGTGGTTTACATAATCCCGACCGCTGAAAAACATCGTGGGGTCGGGGACGATGGTGGCTTGCGGTTTGTGCCGGCGGATCACGCGGGCGAGATCCCGGCGCAGGGCCAGGCTGGGCTCGACCATTCCATCCTCGTAGTGAAGAAATTCCACGATCTCCACGCCGACCGCACGGCAGGCGGCCTTCTGCTCGGCCTCGCGAGTGGCGCCAATCTGGGCGCTGCTAATCGTGGGGTCACTCGATCCTTTGTTTCCATCGGTGACCAGGACGTAGACAACCCGTGATCCGCCGCGGGTCCACCGCGCCACCGTCCCGGCGGACATGAACTCCGCGTCGTCGGGATGAGCAACGATCACCATGGCGCTTTCGGGGATGTGGTCATAGACTTCTAGTTTTTCGGCCACGCGGGCATCCTTTCCGGAGTAATGAGACCGGCCTAAAGGCCACGGCTAGGCTGGCAAATGAGCCTCCTGGCCTGAAGGCCAGGGTTTCCAACGCGGGACCACGGCCCTTAACAAGCGCGGCCTCACGCCTCACGATGTGGGTGCCCGACGATGCGAGAGTTCAGCCACCGTGCGGCCCAGGAGATCGCCCGGAATCCAGGCAACCGTCCCCATGCAGAACGACCAGAGAATCGTGGCGACAAAACTTGTCCCATGCAGCGGGCCAGGAATGGTCGAGCCGACGATCCAGCCGATGCTGCCGAAGGTGATCGCCGCCGCGATGCCCCAACGGACCCGCGTATTGAGCGAGCTTTTCGGGATATTCGTCATCGTGTTCCCTTTTTCAGGAGTGGGCTCACCAGTCAGTGCCGTACCGCATTGGCGGCGTACCGGAAACCATCCCCTCCGAGGAGAATCCGCGAGCCGTTTCTCTTCCGGTCATGATACCGCCGTTCAGGCACGGCTTCAACCGCTTGACTATGGACTACGCCGCATTGGACTTCTGATCCAGAGCGCGCGCCACGAAATCGTCCATGCAATCGGGAAGCCTACTCTTCCCGTTATGGCCGGCAGGCGGGCAGGGTATGTAGCCGTACAATCGGCAGAACACCACGCAGGCCGCGTGCTTGCAGAGCCGCTCCCGGTAGATGGCATCCGCGCATTCGCAGTCTACCTCCAAGGGCGTCGGACCCTTCACGTTCAGAGCGTAGTTCTTGCAGAGCCATCGGCCATCGGGCAGGGGATACGCCACCAAGTTCTCGGCCACGGCGCGGCGGAAAGCGCGCTCCAGATTGGCCCGGTCGCCGCGATCCATGCTCCGTACATTGTCCATGCCTGGCAGGGTCGCAGGGGCTGCCGTCGTCATCATCTCTCCTACCTCCGCGAGAGTGAGGGCCGGGCGAATTGTCCGCGGGAATCAGGCACGATCCGGCTTCGCGCCCGCTCATTTGTCTCCCCTTCAGCATACCCTAAATAGAACTTATGGTCTAATTTTCTCTGGTAGCCCCTACAGCCATCCCCGTACTTCGGCTATGCGCGCTGCCTCGACTCGGTTCCGGGCCCCAAGCTTCTGGATCGCCTCCGAGAGGTAGTTTCGCACTGTCCCTTCGGACAGATAGAGCGAGCGCGCGATCCCCGCGATGCTCTGGCCTGCCGCCGTGGCGGCCAGGATGTCGTGTTCGCGCTCGGTGAGGGGACTCTCGCCCTCGCTCAGGGCGGCGGCGGCCAGAGTGGGATCGACGATCCGTTCCCCAGCCATGGCCCGGCGGATGGCGATCGCCAACTGAGCGGCGGGCGCTTCCTTGACCAGGAAACCGACCGCGCCACTCGCCATGGCGCGACGCAGGTAGCCGGGCCGGCCGAAGGTGGTGAGGATCAGCACTTTGCAGCCTGGCAGCTGCTCCCGCAGGCGGGCCGCCGCGTCCAGGCCATCCAGGCCGGGCATTTCGATATCCAGAACCGCTACGTCCGGATTGGCGACCACGGCCGCGCCCACCACCTCGTCTCCCCGTCCCACGGTCGCGACCACCTCGAGATCGGGTTGCAAGCCCAAAAGGGTTGCCAGCGCGTCCCGCACGGTGCCCTGATCCTCGGCCAACAGGATCCGGATCATCCTCGGTCTCCCGCTCCGGCGCCGGCCAGGGTTTGCTCTGATGACCTGTCCGCCGGCCTGGCTCCGCCACCGTCGCCGAGCGGCAGGCTCACTCCGAGCCGGAATCCGCCATCGATCCGCCCTGCCTCACACCGGCCACCCACCGCCGCCGCTCGTTCGCGCAACCCTTCCAGGCCGCTGCCTCCGCTCGCGCCGTCCCACCGTGACCCGGCCTGGTCGTCCGGGTTCTGGCCGTTATCAAGTATTTCGATCTGGATCGACTCGCCCGCCCGGTCCACGTGGATCGTGCACTCCGTGGCCCGGCTATGCTTGATCACGTTCGTGACCCCCTCGCGCACCGCCCAGGCCAACACCGCCTCCACGGCGGGCGGCGCCGCGATCCGATCCCCGTCGTGCCGGAAGACGATCCCGGCCGCCGAGAGGATTTCTCGGGCATTCCGTATTTCATGAAGCAGGGTCGGTTGGCGGTAACCGGCCACGGCGGCCCGTACCTCTTGCAACGCCGTGCGCGCCGCTCCCGCCACCTCCCGCATGGCGGCCACAGCCTGCTCTGGAGCAGCGGGAACCAGCGCCTCCGCGACCTCGCTTTGCAGGGCGATGCGCGCGAGATTGTGCCCTAGAAGGTCGTGAAGGTCACGGGCAAAGCGCAATCGCTCGGTCTCCACGGCCAGGCGAGCGATCTCCTCGCGCGCGGTTCGCATAGCACGATTCGTTCGCCGGAAGTGGTTGATGATGATCGTCAAAACGCCGGCCATCCCGGTCCAGAAGGCTGCTGGCCCGAGGTCCGTCACCGTGTCGTGAGTAACCCAGCCGAGCAACGCAGCCAGCAGCGCCAGGAGGACAACCATGCGTATGGCGGGACCAAGATACAGCCGCCCGCCCGAGGCGGCACTGGTGAAGATAAGGAGGCTCAGCCAGCGCGGCCCGTCACCCACGATCATGGTGACACTTAAACCCACGAGCCCAATGATTGGCACCCACAGCCAGAGAGCGGAGCGCGTCGGCGTGGCTGCCGGATAGGTGGGGCGGCTCACGTCGTTTTGCAAGCTGGTCCACAAATAGAGCGCGATGAACAGGGTAACGCCGGTCAGGACCAAGCCAAGGCGTAGGGCGGTCGGATGGCCGCGGAACAGATCGCTGACCGGTTGGGCAAGATTCGGGAGAAAGATGATCGGCAGCAAGAGCCATAGCCAGCCAAGGCGGCTGCCGGCCGGCGTGCCGTCCTCCCGCGCGACTAGGTCCATGCGCCGAACCCCCTTGCCCATGGGGCGCTATCCCGCCGGCCGATCCCAAGCCTCGTGATCGACGCGCCGGCCTGGCGCCGCCCGGATCGCTTCCGTGACTCCAGTGTACATCGTCCGCGGCTCCTTTCGGTTCGACCGATTCCCATGCGGAAGGTCATTCTAACCACGCGCGGCGTGGGCCTCTGGCTGAGGCCGGATGGAAGGGACGAGTCGGCTGAGGCCGGATGTGTGGTGAACCTGCATCCAGAGCTATCATCGGCCCGGTACATGGGAGAGACCGACCCCACTGGTCGGTCTCCCCCCACGTTGGTGGGCGGGACGACTACGCGGCGTGGGTTGCCTGCCCACCGGTCATGGGCGAGGGCGTGGCCGCCAGGGGCGAGGGCTGGACCCGGAGCAGGCTGGCCGGCATGGCGGGGAGCCACCAGTTCCAGCGCCCGAGAAGCGACACCAGGGCCGGCACCAGGAGCATGCGCACGACCGTGGCGTCGAGGAGGATCCCGGCCGCCAGTCCGGTCGCCATCACCTTGGTATCGGTCATGGGGATGGCGGCCAGGGCCACGAAAGCGAGGCCCAGAATCAGCGCCGCGCTGGTGACCAGGCGGCCGGTGTGACCAATCCCCCCGATGACTGCTTTTGAGGTGGATCCGGTACGGTCGTACTCCTCGCGCATCCGGCTGAGGATGAACACCTCATAGTCCATCGACAGCCCGAACAGGAAGGCGAAGACCATCAAAGGGATCCAGGTGGTGATCGAGCCAGTGGCCGCGATCCCCCAAAGTTGGCTGGATCCGTGACCATCTTGCCAGACCAGGGTCATCGTTCCCCAGGCGGCGCCCACCGAAATCACGTTCAAGAGCAGGGCCTTGAGAGGCAGGAGGATGGAACGGAAGGCGCGGACCAGCAGGAGGAAGGTCACCAGGGCGATAAGCGCCACCATCAGCGGGAAGTTTCCATACACGGCACTGACGAAATCGGCATCCTCGGCCGCCACGCCGCCCACCTGAGCGGGGATGCTCCCAGCATGGGCCGCCTGTCGGACCCGGTTGAGGGTGGCACGGCCCACCGCCGAGGTGCTGTCGTCCGCGGGGAGAACCTCGATCACCGCGTTGCCATTCCGCTGCCATGCGGTGTTCACCGGCGCCACGGCGCCCAGCACTCCAGTGAGCCGGCCCAGGCGGCCCGCCAGGGCCGCGGCGTCGCCAGGGGTAGCCAGCACTTCGATCGGATCCAGCACCCCAACCCCAATTCCCGAAGATTGCAGAGCCCGCACCCCTTGAAAGGCCGGCCCGGCCGTGGTCAGAGCGGTGGGGGAGGGATTGCCCAGCACCAGACCGTTCAGCGGCAGCAGGAGAGCGGCAAGGACGACCAGGGCCGATGCCGCCGCCAGGCGAGGTCGTTTGCTGACCGCTACCGCCCATCCAGTCCACAGGCGGCTGGGGCGGTCTCCCCGCGAGCGACGCGGCCGATCCAGCGCCGGGCCAATCGAGGCCAGCACCACCGGCAACAGGGTAATGGCCACCAGGACCGAGACCAGGGGAATGAGGAGTCCGCCGTAGCCGACGCTGCGGAGGAAAGGCACCGGGAGGACGACGAGAGCCAGAAGGCTGATCGCGACCGTGGTGCCGCTGAAGATCACCGATCGTCCGGCGGTCGCCATGGCGCGCCGTACCGCCTCGGCATTTTCATGACCGCCGGCCCGTTCTTCCCGCCAGCGAGTGACGATGAGCAAGGAATAGTCGATGGCCACGCCGAGGCCGATCAAGGAGATCAGGAACTCCACGATGAACGAGATGTCGGTGATCGTGGTCAGTCCCCAGACGAGAAGGAAGGTGGTGGGAATGGCGATCATGGCCATGAGCAGCGGGACTACGGCCAGGAATGAGCCGAAGACCAGGATGAGGATTACCAGGGCGCCCAGGCCGCCGAGCAGAGTCTCGGTGAGGATGCCTGATCCGCCACCGCCATTACTCCAGGAGGCCAGGGCATCCCGGCCGGTGACGTAGACGCGCGCCCCGCTGATCGGGTGGGTCGCCAGCGCGTGTTCGATGGGCTGAACGGCGGGCGGGGCGGTCGATCCGGCGATTGTGTGAGTGTAGACCAGGGCAAAGGTAGTCCTTCCATCCGCCGAGACAAAGGCGCGGTTCCCGGTTGAGGCGTACGACACAACTCGTGAGCCGGGCAGTTCGTCCTGGACCGCGGCGAAGGCCGTGGCGAGTTCTCCGCGGACGCCGGATGAGGCGACGGTAACGCCGTGGGGCAGGACGATCACGGGAACCAACGCAGAGGTACCGCCGCCGTTGGCGAAGACGCGGGTGATCGCGTTGTTCGTGTCGGCCCCTTCGTAGCCTGGGGCAAGTGACCCCTGGGTGGAGAGCGCCTTGGTCGCCGACCCGGAAAACACCAGACCAATCGCCGCGATCACAATCCAGGACACGGCCACCAACCGCCGATGTTTGAGAATCCAGCCAGTGAGAGCGTTCATGAAATCCACTCGTCCCTTCTCTCTCCCGCGTATCCGGAGCTTGTGTTGCGCGGCTCCGTTAAGAGTGATAATGGGACTTTGGCCGGCGCGGCGGTAGTGTGCCGTATCAGGAGCCTTGAGTGACATTTGTCACCTGATCCGCTGGAACGCACGAGGGAGGGCGCCAGGTCTCTGGCGCCCTCCCTCGGGTCACGTTGTTCGCGGGCCTAGCCGCCAGTCAGCATTCGCTATACCCACACCCATGGCACTTCTTGCAGCCCTCCTCAAGGACAAAGGCGCTGCTGCTGCCGCACTGCGGGCACAGGTTGCCCAATACGGTGACCGTGGGCAGGGTAAGCTGGGTCGGGGTGGGGTAGCTGCCCCCATGATCGCTCCCGTTCCCATTCATGGGCCGGTTGATCGGGGCGGGAACCTTCGAGAGCCCCTGTTCGAGATGGGACATGAACGCCTGGCCGAGCGCGTCCGGAAGGGAAAGCACCCGGTTGGCGCCGAAGCCGATCGACCGGCTGCCCCCGATCCCGCGGAGTTGGGTAGCGATCAGGCGGAGGCGTTCGTCCGGCTCAATGGGCGAGGGGAGGCGCAAGGTGAGCGAGATCAGGCGGCCAAGCGCCTCGGCGAGGGCCGCGATGTCGGAGCCGGCGCGGCCTACGCTGAGAAACACCTCAACCGGTCCCGTTTCGTCAGTATTAATGGTGATGTTCGCCGTCCCTTCGGGCGCCTTCACTTGCCGTGTGTAGCCGAAGACGACCGGCGGACGAGGCTTCACGGTCGCCGGAAGGGACGGCGCGGGCCTTTCGGGTTGGGGCGCGGGGCTGACCGCTGGGGTGCTGGGCGAGGCGGCTGGCGTGACCTTGGTGCCCACGTTCAGCACCTGACCGGTGGAGAGGCAGCCATCACGGAAGACGGTGATGCCTTTGCATCCCTCGGCCCAGGCCATCAGGTAGGCGTCCTCGATGTCCTGGACGGAGGACTCATTGGGCAGATTCACGGTCTTGGAAATGGAGTTGTCGACCCCGTGCTGAAAGGCCGCCTGCATTCTGATGTGCCATTCGGGGCTCACTTCGTGGGCGTTCACGAACACCCGCTGCCAATGTTCCGGCACCTCGTCCAGGCCGACCACCGACCCGTGTTCGCTTATCTTCTCCATCAGGGCGTCGGAGTAGAAGCCCTGCTCACGGGCGATGCGGGCGAAGATGGGATTGCTCATGACCAGGCGGCGCTCAGTGGGCTTCCCGCGGTCCACCATATGGGTGAAGGCGAGGGCGAACACCGGCTCGATGCCGCTGGAGCAGTCCGCGATTATGCTGATCGTGCCGGTGGGCGCCACGGTGGTCAAGGTGGCGTTCCGAAGCGGCGGGCCGTCTCGGTAGATGCTGCGAGGGAAGTTCGGGAAGGCTCCGCGGGACCTGGCCAGCACCTGCGATTCGTCGTGGGCAATCCGATTGACGAAGCGCATGACCTCCTCGCCCAGGGCCAGGGCCGCCTCCGAATCATACGGAACCGCCAGGAGGAACAGCAGATCGGCCCAGCCCATGATCCCGAGGCCGATGCGCCGATTGGCCCGGACCGTGTCGTTGATCTCCGGCAAGGGGAGGGGATTGATCTCGATCACGTCATCGAGGAAACGGGTGGTGACCCGGGTGACCCGATCCAGCTCGGCCCAGTTGATCGCATAGGTGCCGTCCGGCTGCTTGGTCACGCACTCGGCCAGATTGATACTACCAAGATTGCATGCATCATAGCCACCAAGCCACTGCTCACCGCATTGGTGGGTTACCAACCCATTGGCGATGATGCTGTGGGTGACAGGCTCCGTGGTGTCGAAGACATCGGCCAGGCCGGCGTCCTCAATCAAAGCAACCTGGGTGGTGAAGGTCTCGCGGTTCGAGACCCGTTTCTCCGCGAAGATCCACTCGCGGAGATGTTCCTGCTTCCGCTCCTGGAGGAAGCCAATCTCGGTCGCGAAGCGATCCCGATTCGCTTTATCGATGATCACTTCATACTGAGCCTGTGTAGGGTAGCTTGCCGCCGCGCGCGCGCCGTCCGGTAGGATCGCGAAGCCGGCGTTGCGGCGGAGACGGATCACCGAGACGATCCCGAAGTTGAGCAGCAGTTGCTGCACGTCGCGGGCCAGTCCCCTGGAGGAGGTGGCCAGCCGGACACTGCACGCACCCTTGGCGACGCTTGACTGTACGCTGCCATTGGCGCTAAAGAGCCCGCGGAGGAACCCGACCACCGCCTCCCGTGGGGCGCCAAATACGGTCTCCGGCACCCGCCTGTCTCCCGCGAGGGCGCTGGTGAGCCCAAGTCCGGCGAAGAAGGTGGGAACCAGGCCGGTGTATTGCAATTGCAGATGCCCCTGCCGGCGTACCCGGCTGCCCTGATAGCCAAACCACCCTTTCAGGCGCTCCTGGATCAGATCGGCAAGCGCGTGGTCGTTATCGGAGACGGCCATCCCGACCACCTGCATCCTGCCGTCGTAGCGGAGGTAGCCGTCTCCCGCCAGGTAGCCGAGGACCTCGCCCAGCTCACGCGACCATGCTCGTGGCGGCGCGATTCTCCCGTCCCGCTCCCAGGCGGCCTGCCTGGTCGCTCCACGCATACCAAACGGCGGCATGTCGGGAAGCCTTGGGTTGGTCGACCAGTTTCCTTCCGCGCTCTGGAGCAGGAGCGTGTCGCCAAACCGCAGTTCATCCAGCCGCCGAAACCCGTCGGTGGTCAAGAAGCGATGATTTGGGGTCGCGGTGATCTCGATTCCGTGGCTGGTGATCAGCTTCAGAACCGGTACCTGCCGCCCGGTCTGGAAGACGGGTGCCGCCGGCCGGAAGACCACGGTGGAAGCGGCGGGAAGCGCGGTGCCATTGACCACCTCGCGAAGGGCCAACGCCCCGGAGGCGGCCCGAGCATCGGTGCCCACGGTGATCGCTTCACCGCTCGCATGCAGGTCGCCCAGGCGCCGCGGCCCGGAACCAGTCGCCAGGAAGGTCTCGGCCACCAGGCAGGGATTCGTAGCCTCGATCTGCTCCAACTCCGGGATCGGATTGCTGGCACTGTGGTTGGCGCGGTCGATGAACAGCAGCCCCGGATCGCCGGTGGACCAGGCGGCGGCGCAGATCTTGTCGAACACTTCGCGGGCATTGAGAGTGCCAGTAACCTTACCGGTGTGCGGGTCGCGCAGTTCGTAGTCCGATCGGTGCTCGAGTGCCTCCATGAAGGCATCGGTCGCGGCCACCGAGATATTGAAGTTGGTGATGTCGCGTACTCCGGTCACCGGATCGGGCCGCTTGCACTCGATGAATTTCAGGATGTCCGGGTGATCAACGCGGAGGACACCCATGTTAGCTCCGCGTCTTGTGCCGCCTTGTTTGACCGCCTCGGTGGCGGCATTGAACACGCGCAGGAAGCTCACCGGCCCGCTGGCCACCCCACGGGTGGTAGCGACCTCGCTGCCCTCGGAACGGAGACGTGAGAGGCCGAATCCGGTGCCGCCCCCACTTTTATGAATGATCGCCGCGTGCTTGATCGCGTCAAAGATTTCAGGCAGGCTATCGCCGACCGGGAGGACGAAGCAGGCGGAGAGTTGCTGCCCGTTGTTTTTCCCCGCGTTCATCAAGGTGGGCGAATTGGGCATGAATTGGCGGTCCAGCATCACCTGGGAGAATTGCTCGGTGGCGCGGTTCACGTCCGCTTCACTCGCTCCCCAGGTCCGCTCGGCCTCCGCCACGGCACGGGCCACCCTGGCGCACATGCCGTCCTCATCCTCCAGAATCTTGCCGTCTTTCCGCCAGAGATAGCGCTCCCTCAGCACGCGCGACGCGCTTTCGGACCACTGCCCCTTTTTGCGCTCCAAGATCATCGGTCCCCTGTCCTCCCTCGTTCTCATTGGTTGGCACATACCTGAGATTGCGCGCTCGGCCACGGTGGCTATCCGTGAGTTGGCGCATCAAGGCTCACCCGGTCGATGGCGTCTTGCAGGTCACGCATGGTAGTAAAGCTGAGATAGACCGAGGCAAAGCGTAGATAGGCGATCGGATTCAGCCCTCGGAGCCGAGTCATGACCAGTTCTCCGATCAGCGCGCTGGATACCTCCGCCGAACCCTGACGAAACAACTCCGCCTCCACGTCGTCCACCACGTTGTCCGCCGCGTCGGTTGGGACTGGAAGCCGGTGGCAAGCGGTAGCCACCCCCCGGCGTAGTTTCTCGCGATCATAGTCCTCGCGCTGCCCGCTTTTCTTGACCACGGACAGGCCGACGTGTTCCATGCGTTCGTACGTGGTATAGCGCCGCGCGCACCTGGTACACTCACGTCGCCGCCGGATACTGCCTCCGGTCTTCGTCTCGGTTTCGCGCGAATCAATAACCCGAGAATCGTTATGACCGCAATATGGACATTTCACGATGTCGCAAGCTCCTGAATCTCATCCACCCCCTACATATTGTACCTGATCGGGTTCCTATCCCCTGAGCATGGTATACACTAGCACTAACAACCTACTGAATCAAGGGGGGCGCGTGGAAAAGCCGAAGGTCAATTTCGCCAATCGCCCTTCATTCTGGCGGCCGGCGATCCTTTTGGCCGCGTTGCTTGCCCTCGTCGCCTACGGCTCGCGTCGGGAGACGCCCGCCCCGCCAAGCGGCACAGGTTCCCTGGCGGCCGTGGTGAACGGGATTCCAGTGCCGATGTCGACCTACGAGTGGCAGTTGGCGGTGGCGACCCGTGCTTACGCCGGTCCATACGCGCCCCCTAACTCCCCGACTGGGAAAACGATTGCCCGTTTACTCCGAGACGAGGCGGTCCAGGAGGCGATCGCCGAGACGGTCATAGACTACACGGCGAAAAAGCACACAGTGACAGTTTCGGGCTCGGCGGTAGCGCGTGAGGTGGCTCGTCTGACCAGTGCCGCCGGAGGCACTGCCGGCCTCACCCATCAGTTACGAGCCGCCGGGATGACCATGGCTGATCTCAGGCGGGTGGCGCGGTATATGGTGTTGCGCGACCGCGTAGCCACCGTACTCGGTGACCCAGCCTGGCTGGATCATCTGGTGGGGCGTGCTCGGATTTCCTATTACGTAGGCGACGGGGCAGCCGGTCCTGACGTCGGACCCGCGATCCTGCTTGGACATCCGGCGCCGCCGTTCGTGGCAGTGGATCTCGCCGGGAAGGCGGTCTCCCTGGCGGATCTCCAGGGTAAGGCCGTGGTGCTGGACTTCTGGACCACCGGCTGCGCCGACTGCCAGGGCGATTTGCCCTTGTTACTGGCCCTGGCCAGGGCGCATCCGCACCTAGCGGTGGTGGCTCTCGATCGCCAGGAAGACGCGGGCCTGATCCGCCGCTATATTACCGCCCATCATTTGGGCGGCCTAACCATATGGCGAGATGTCACCGGCCAGGCGGCCACCGACTACACGGTCTCCAGCCTCCCGGACAGCTTCTTTATCGACGATCGCGGTATCCTCCGGGCCTACAATTTTGGTCCCCTGGCAGACGCGCCAGCGGTGGGCAGCTTGGCCGGCTACGCGGCGACGGGGGTCAATGACACGCAGCCGTAGATTTCAGGGAGCGGCGCGTTTCGGCGCCGATGCCTTACACTGGAAGTGGAGGGTGCTAACGATGGACAATGCCGGCGAGCTGAGTGGAAGCGCACGGACGGCTACGGGTCTGGCCGTGAAGAGGACGTCCGCCCGCTCGCTGCTCGGTTGGTGGCCGGCAGGCGTAGCCGTGATTGGGGTGCTGGTGGCGGCATTCATGGTCCTTCGTCCGGTGGGGAGCGGATCGGGACTGGTGGGGAAGGCGGCGCCGGACTTTACCCTCCAGACGGTATCGGGGCGGCTGGTGCATCTCGCGGCCCTGCGAGGCCATCCGATCGTGCTGAACTTCTGGGGAGTCAGTTGCCCGCCATGCCGCCATGAAGTGAGCCTTTTGCAGTCCGCCTGGCAGACCGAGCGCGGCAAGGGATTGGTCATTCTAGGGGTGGATGAGCAGAAGGACGACGCGCAATCCGTGACGGCGTTCGCCAACGAGCGGGGCGTCACCTATCCGATGGTGCTCGATCCCAGCGGAGCCGTGGGTCCACGGCAATACGGGGTCAGCGCGCTCCCTCAGAGCGTGTTCATCGACCGCGATGGGGTGGTGAAGCAGGTTGTGCCGGCCCCATTCCTCGATCCCGGACCTTTAGGTCATGACCTGGCTGGTATCGTGAATTGAGTCCTGAGTCGAGGATCAGTCAGGAGTCGTACGACCCCCAGATAAGCACGGCCAACCAATTGCGCTTCCGCGGCGGTGACGGGGCCTGGGTAACGGGCTGAGCGAGGACAATGGCGCCGGCGGCATCGGGGAAGGTGTCTGGGGCGGCGGGAAGTCGAGCCAAGCTCTCCGAGGTGGTAGACCTTTCCCATGCGAGTCGCACCTCCTCCGGGTCCGGGGCAGGAAGGGCTGACAGGGGGACGGTGCCGGATCCGCTGTCCTCATCAGGCTGGGTGGCTGTGATCACTGTCTCTCGGACCACGGCACCGGCCGCCAAGAGATCCTGCTCAAGGAGTTGAATACGCTCCTCCCGCTCCGAGAGCCGCCCAAGGAGAAAGCCGACCTGGCTACTGAGCCGCGCTCGTTCGTCTTGCAGGTCGTTTAGGTGGCGATCCCGCTCACGCAGCATATCGAGGACAAGCGACAGCTCGCTGGCGGGACCAGGGTCCGGGTCTGCTTCCGGCACTATCGAATCGGTGATAGGGGCATTGGGAGCGGTCTTGATGGGCAGGCGATCGAGATCGGCCGCCGCGATTCGCCAGCGTCCGTCAGCGCGGA
The DNA here is from genome assembly GCA_035534995.1 of Chloroflexota bacterium. Lineage (GTDB taxonomy): Bacteria > Chloroflexota > UBA5177 > JANWHV01 > JANWHV01 > JANWHV01. The sequence continues at coordinate 25,491 of DATLQX010000033.1, forward strand.
CGGCAGGGAGCCTGCCATCGATCACCAGCCGCCGCACGTCGCGCTTCCGCAGGCCGGCGCGCGCGGCCGCTTCTTCCAGGGTGAGCAGGTGAGGTTCGACCATGAGGGAAGTGTAGCCGGGAGGGAACGGAGGCCGCAATCCCCGTGGGCACTTCAGGCGGCCTTTGACCGCCAGGGCCCGAACCGGGATACTAGCATGTGGTTGAATCGCGGCGCGGCGCCCTGGCCCGCGCTCACTGGATAGGGAAGTAAGCATGGCACAGATCGTCATTCAGGCTCGGAAGCGCGAGGTCACGGGAAGAAAAGTCAAGAATCTCCGGAAGACGGGCGTCTTGCCCGCGAACTTCTTTGGCTCGCATGTTCCCTCGCAGGCGTTGGAGTTGGACGCGCATGCATTTGGCCTCCTGCAGCGCAGCTTATCGTCGACCATGGTGGTGAGCCTGGAGATCGAGGGTGAAGCGCCCCGGCAGGTCACCATTCACCATACCCAATACAGCGTGCGTAACGGCGCCCCCACGCATGTGGAGTTTTTACTGCACGGGTAGGAGACCCCTCATCCTCCGCCCATCCGTGGCCCCTCGACCCGATTCACGGTCGAGGGGCCATACATTTCCCACTTTTCCACCACTCCTGCTTGACAATTAGAACTTGTGTTCTAATGTGTAGGTAGGGCTGGCAAAAGCCGGTGGACGAAGGGATGGAAGGAAGGCTGATGAACGTTTCGCGTTTAGTGGGGGCGATAGTCCTGGCGCTGGTGCTGGCTGCCGTGGTCTGCACTGGGCGAGTACAGGGATCAAGTCCGAACCTCCGGATTCTGCATGACGGACGGCCCGTGGGGGTACTGATCCCCGGCGCCACCGTGGAGGCCGTGGCTAGCGGGCTCGATGGCGGACGCCAGCGGTACTGCCTGGGGCTGGCCAGTCTGGGCGATCGCTATGGCGTACCAGTTACCCTGGCCCCATTTCGCCCGGCGGATGACGGCGTCATGGTGGCGCGGGCGCGTATTCCCCTCCATGTTTTTCCCGCCGAGCCCACGGGACCATTCCTGATGTACGCGGGAAGCTGCACCGACGTGGCGCCGCTGGGCAATGTCGCGGGAGCGCGGGTTCGCATCGAGGCGGCGGTAGGCTGAGAGATCGATTCAGAATGCCAGCAGGGCGCGGATCTGGTCAATGGTCAGTCGGCCGCTGAGCGCTTGACCATCGGGCAGGACCACGACGGGAATCTCGTACCGGTAACGATCAAAAAGGGTTGGGTCGCTGGTGATGTCAACCTGGATGAGGGAGAACGCGAACTCGCCTCCAAGATCCTCAAGCATCTCCTCGGCGATCTCGCACAGGTGGCACCCTGGTTTGCCATACAGGCGCACCTCGCGCACGCGATCCCGCCCTTCCGGCTACCAGAAGCGTGAGAACAGGACAGCCACGACGCTGAGCGTGGCGATACGGACCAGGCCAATGAGCAAACTGCCCTGGGAAAGGGCCGTAAGGTCCAGGGCGGTCCAAACGGCGGCCATTGCCAGAACGAAGGCAGCTCCTCGGCGGGCGTCCGTGCGCGCCGCTCCCGCATAGGGAGTAAAAGCGGCAGTACCACGCGCCCGGATAGGGGTTACTCTACCCTTTACGCGAGGCTGCCGCACCTCGCGCCACCACCTGCGTGCCGCCAACCAGCGCTTGGTGAGGAAGCGATAGCGCCAGTAGAGCGAATTTTCTTGCAGTTTCTTGAACAGCGGCATGGCGACTCGACTTTTAGCTTCCCGTATACCTTGGGCTACGGCGATTATTCCGACCGTGCTTTCAGTATATGCTTCTCCTGGCAAGCTGTCTATCAAGGCGCCGTATAGGTATAGCTGCCGTGCCAACTGACCAGGCCCTGGTTTGACGACGTGACCTGGAAGAGGAAGCCGAGGCGATCGGCGGTGTTCGCGACCGGCGCTCCGGCGTCATTGGCGATGGTCAGGGCGCGGAGAACATTCACCGATTGCCCCGGATAGAGGCAAAGAGCGCCGGACGGGGCGCTGCCGGCGGCGCCGCAGCCCCCGGAGCCGGCGAACTGAACCGATCCTGGCGGCGAGGCCAGGGGGATGGGGAAGGTGATCGCCGTACCCATTTCATCCTGGGCCACGGTGGCGAGATAGGTGATCCCCAGGTCTCCGCTTTCACTGTGTCCGGACGTAAGGGTAGACGAGTTCGAGGTGGTTCCCGATCCAGACTGCCCCGAGACTCCCGCCGCGCCTGGCACTCCTTGCGGCCCTACTGGCCCCTGTGCCCCAGCCGGTCCGGGCGGCCCTTGCGGTCCCTGGGGTCCTTGTTGGCCGGGAAGGCCAGTAGCACCGGTCATCCCGCTTGGTCCTTGGGGGCCGGCAATGCCCGGCAGGCCCGGTGGGCCGGGCGCTCCTATCGGACCCGGTTTGGCTCTGGCCCGCTGGAGACGCTTGACCTGTGCCTGGAGCACGTGAACCTGGGACGAGAGGGTTTTGACCTGGGCGGCGAGCGAGGGAGCGTTTGGACCGGCCGAACTACCCGCCACGCCCATCAGGAGCACGGCTCCGCTGACCATGAGCAGGATAGGGAGACGGAGCAGGCGTTTCACCGGAGACAAGCGGCCAAACCGGCCATCCCCATGACGAAGAGACCGAGCGGCAACAGCAGGTTCCGCGTGTCGTTTCGCCCCCCCACCAGCTCCCCCGCGCCGTGGTGAGTGACCTCGACCCCCGGCAGGAGATACACGGCGGCGGCGATGATGACCACCGCCGCGATCGCTCCGTACCGGCGCCATCGCTGACGGCGTCGCTGCCGCGCACGGCGAGAGCTTTCCCAGGTGTCCACTCGGTCTCGCGTCCCCCTTCAGGGGCCACGCCCCTGCGTCTTCCCCACGTTGTACCATTATTGGTCGGGGTCTGGGAAAGCGTGCTCCGATTGTACCTCAGCAAAGGAGAGGCGGCATGGGGTTTCTGGCTAAATTGTTTGGCGTAGGGGGGCGGCCCGCGGAAGGCGGCGACCGCGATGGGATCCACGTCTACGTACGGTGTGAAAAGTGCGGTGAGAAGATACATGCGCGGGCCAATCGCAACACCGACATCAGTCAGGAATACGCCGACGAGGGCGGGCAGGCGACTCCCACCCTCCATAAGGAGATCCTTGGCTCGCACTGCCAGAATTTGATGTACGTGCATCTCACCTTCGATTCCGCGTTCCGGGTGGTCAGCAGTACGGGAGAGCGTTGCAAGGTGATCAGCCGGGAGGAATTCGAGGCCAAGTGAGCGGGTTCCACCCGAGTATGGGTTTATACCGATAGTTAACCCATGTTGCGACGTACCGGCATCCTGGTTATGATGAAGGGAGAGCGCGCCTACGGTGTGGTCGGGATCGCTGGATGAGAGGGCGATGAGTAGCGTAACCGCCGAGTACCTTGAGACGATCTACAACGTCACCATGGAAGGTGATGAGGTGATCGCCGCCCGTCTGGCGCAGAAGTTCAACGTCTCGGCCCCCAACGTGGCCACCATTCTAGGCCGGATGGAGCAACAAGGCTTGATCCAGCGTGACGAACGGAAAGCGATCACCTTGACCGAGGAGGGGCAGGCTCGGGCTGAAGCGGCGCTGCGCCGCCATCGGCTCTCCGAACGCTTTCTCCTGGAAGTGCTGGGGTTGGATTGGATCATGGCCCATGAGGAGGCGCACCACCTGGAGCACGGGATCACCCCCGAAATTGAATCCCGGATGGATGCGGTCCTCGACCACCCCTCCACCTGCCCGCATGGCAATCCCATTCCCGGCGGGGTGCCCAACGCGGCCGACTATCTGCGCGCCCAGCATGCCTTCCGGCTGGCCGAGGCCGGTGATGGGCAAGGGGTAGTGGTCGTGTGCGTCTCCGAGGTGGTGGAGGACGAGACAGCCCTCCTGCGCTACGTGGGCCAGAAGGGGATGCGGCCGGGGGCCCGGCTCATGGTAAGGGAGCGTGAGCCGGGGGGCGCGCTTACGGTTGATGTCGGGGAACGCACGGTCGCGGTGGGCGCTGATCTGGCTCATAAAGTGTGGGTAAGGGCGGGGGCGGCAACCTCCGGCTGAGCGGTGAGCCTCTGGCCCTGGCCAGTTGGGGGACACGCCGGTCGAGGTTGGGCGTGGCGAGAATGAGTACGTGATAAGGGCGTGTGACTAGATGCTGGCGAGCCTGCTGATTTTCCTCCGCGAGGGTATCGAGGGAAGCATGATCGTCACGATCATGTGTACCTACCTGATCAAGGCCGGGCGGCGCGACCTGGTCCGGGTGGTGCTGCTCGGATCCCTGGCGGCACTGGCCTGTTCGGCCGTGGCCGGGGTAGGAATTTATGCCCTGGCCCGCGATAGCTTTATCGGATCCACGGTGCAAACCTGGTTCGAGACCGGCACCTTCGTGCTGGCGGTGGTAGTCCTCACCTACATGACGTTCTGGATGCGTCGGAACAGCCGAAGCCTTTCCGGTGACTTGAAAGCGCGGATGGGTGCGGCAATCGCCGGCGGCTCGGCCCTGGGCCTGGCCTCGCTCGCCTTTGTCACCGTGGGCCGCGAGTCGATAGAGACGGTGATCTTTCTCTTGGCGATCGCCTTTAAGAGCAGTTGGCTGTCACTGTTGAGCGGGGCGGCGCTGGGGTTAGGGATAGCCGCGGTGATTAGCGTCGCGGTTTTTCGCATGGGGATTCGCCTTAATTTCAAGCGATTCTTCAATGTGATGGGGGCTCTTCTGATGATCGTGGCGGCCGGCTTGCTGGCCGACGCGGTGCAGAACCTCCAGGAGCTCGGCATGTTACCAGGTGGGAGCCTCACTTTATGGGATACCACGCGCGTGCTTCCGGATAACAGTAACCTTGGTGACATCCTCCATGGGCTGGTAGGGTATGCCTCCTCGCCGTCGCTCTTGCAAGTGCTCGCCTGGGCGCTGTTCTTGAGCGTGGGGCTAGCGGTCTTCTTCCATCGCCCGAACGCGTCCCGCCAGCCGGCCGGTCCCATGAGCACGGGCGCGCGCGGGGGCTGAGACTGCCTGGCAAAACGTGGTACCCTGAGCGAGGCATTGGTTGGCGGCCGCCCCGCCCGGGCCAGACGATCAAGCGTTCGCGTAGGAGGGGTTCCAGCGATGGGGTATCCGTTATTTGTCTTCGTGGTCAGCGGGATGTTTTTCCTGGTGGTCGCGCGCCAGTACGCGCAACGCCGCCGCCCGTATCAATTTGCCTGGGCATTATCACTGGCTACGGCGGTGGCCGGTTCCCTGGCCTACGTAATCTTTCTCGCGGCCGACAAATCGGAACTGGCCTTCCGCCTGTATTACGTATTCGGCGCCCTGCTCACCGCCCCCTTGCTTGGGCTCGGCAGCATTCTGGTCATTTCGCGGAGCGATGCCGCCAGGGTACGGGCCCGCTGGGTGGTTTCAGTCGTGGCGCTGCTGTGTGTGGCGGGCGCGATCGTCCTCCTGACGAACCCCGTGAATACCCAGGTGCTCCGTCAACTTAACGGCGGGCCGGGAACCAATCCGGACGTGTACACCGCCAACTCGGGGAAGGTCTTCGTGATCGTATTGAACATCTTTGGCGCACTGGCGGTGTTTGGGGTCGCGATCTATTCCGCCTGGCAATTGTATAAGCGCCGCGGCTCTCCCCGCCTGGTGACCGCCAACGTGGTGATCGCCCTGGGTACGTACGTCATCTCCCAAGCGGGCGGGCAGGCCCGCACCGGTCACGGGGTCGGGCTATTCTGGCTCACCATGACCATTGGCTGGATCGTCCTGTTCGGCGGCTTTCTGCTCACCTTCACCGTGCACCGGGAAAGCGTCGCTCCTATACGCCAGACGGCACCGGTGGCACCGGCATAGGGATCGGGAGTAGTAAACAGCTTCGAGAGGATACAGAAGTAAAATTGTTATTGACCTAAAAGATAAATGGAGGTATTCTCCAAGAAGAAAAAAGGAGGCGGCTACCTCTTGGTGTGCGCGGCACCCGAGGGGGAAGGGGTTGCAGGCCTTTTCCCATCAAGGACAACGCCCCTGACTGTGTGGGGTCGTTGCTCGGACGCATGTTCGGGCTAACTTGGTGGGTTTTTCATTTTGCTTCCTTCAGGCTGACTTTTGCCGTTAGGGGCGCGAGATAATCCGGCGTCTTGCCGGCCACCCTATGCCGTGCCGCACCCGCAAGCATATCGGCAATCTGAATACCGTCGCACTGATGTGACCCCAGGCCCCTGGGACGATTCGGACGAGACGGCCACTGTTTGAAGTGGCTCATGATTCTCTCGCAGAGTTTCTTGGTTTCGCCCTTGGTTCCATCGATCACCATCGAGACGCCGTCAATCTGGACGAGGGGCAGTTCGGCGAGCAAATCACAGATGCTTGTAGTGAGAAACGAGATGCCCTGATGGTGTTTGTTAAGTGACAGCGCCGCCTTGCTGCCGGAAAGGATCGCCGCGCGCATGCTGGATTGCTTGATCGCCCGCATAAAGGCGAACCGGATGCGATCGGTCTTTGTTGGCCCTTCGGAGAAGTGATATTCGAATCGTTCTGGGAGCTGTTGATCCTTGCGCAGTTGGGCAAGCACCGCAGCGATTTCTTCCTCATCGTAGGCTACCACGGCAAGGGCGAAATAGGTTGCGGCGGCGGGTTTCGTTCCTGCCCCTGGATCCCCCGACCAATCCACCGCCAACATCACAACTACCCCACCTACCTCCTACCGAGCATGACTATAGCCTAGCGCCTAACCTGAGATGATGGGACACGTATCCTGGTCTTTCAAGGGGACAATACGGCTTTGTGGCTAATGGTGTCCTGCTTTCGCCCCCGCTTTAGTTTCAGTAACTCAGTTCAATTACCCTCTTCAGATGCCACGCCCTTTACCCAACGGGCGCGGCGGGCTTCGTACAGCAGGATCCCCGCCGCCACCGCCAGATTCAGGGAACCCGCCGTCCCGGCCATGGGGATGCGAACTTGCTGGTCGCAGGCAGCGAGGACATCCGGCGGTAAGCCCCGGCCCTCGTGGCCCAGCAACAACAGGCAGGGGGGGATGGGTGGCTGCTCCCAGTGGGTCCGTGCCGCCCGCTCGGTGGCGCCGATCACGGTGATACCGCGCCCACAAGCCCAGGCCAGCAGTTCGCCTGCGCGGTCGAAGTGAACCGTGGGGACGCTGAACACGGTGCCCATGCTTGCCTTTACGGCGGTTGGATGGTGGGGATCGGTGGAATCACCGATCGTGATTAGGGCGGTGCCGCTGAT
>DATLQX010000034.1:0-9949 GCA_035534995.1 Chloroflexota bacterium
TACTGGAGGGCGTCGGAGCCACTGACTTTTGATCAGGATCTCCACGGGGGTATAGCTCAGTCGGCAGAGCAACTGACTTTTAATCAGTGTGTCCTGGGTTCGAGTCCCAGTGCCCCCACCCTCCCCTCACCACCATAGGGAGTGGACAATGTGGATTCCCAAGGGGTTCTTCCCCCTCGGTGATACCCTCCCGGTCGATCCCGAAGTCACCGCCATGGATGTTGGCTCTATCGATACATACCGCGTGATTTACACTGAATACAAGGGCGCCTGGAATGTCCATTCTCCCGATCTCCCCTCCATTTTCGCCGGCAGTGAGCCGCGCGATGCCGCCGACAACCAATGCAAATTCGGCTGCGTGGTCGGCATCAGTGAGCCGACCAATGTGCGCTGGCACCTCGTGGTCACGAAGTAGGCCGTTCATCTCCGGGCCTTTGTGAGCACCTTCAGCGCGTGGCCATGATTGCGGTGCTCGAACATGCCTTCTTGTTTAAGCGACCGGAGCCTCGCGGGCAAGCATTGCGTGAGTTAGTGCGGCAATTGGCCGCGTCCACCGGCGGTGGAAAGTGATTTGGAGCCTCGGTCACCATGGCGATGGCCGCCGGCACGGTATCACGCGGATTCCCGTGTACCGATGATTCGGCCGACATGCTCGACCCTCTCACAGTAGAAAGAGGAGCCTCGCGGATAGACCCCACACGCCTGTCGACAGTGGTCCCTGGTCTTGGCGCGCCTGGGGTGGGTCGGCTAAGCACCAGGTAGCGGCTGCCATTTAGTAGGTGGGATACCAGGCAGAGGTCGTCAGCCTGGTCGGAGGACGGGCATACCCTCTATTTCGAGCAGATTATGCCTGGCAAGGCAGTCTCATACGTTGGGACTGGAGGCAAGAAGTACGCCGCGCCGCCCCACATCTCCGTGATCTGGCGGGTCGGTGTGGACGGTGCCTCTCCGTCGCGTATCTACACACAGAACGCCTATGGTTTGGGGCCGCTCTCGTTGCTGGCCGGCGGCTTGCAGGTTTTCAGCAGCGTGGATAACGCGACCAGCGCGTCGAAGCAGTATCTGGTGGCGGGGAGCCTCGCGCCTCCACTGGGCGGACATACGAGGATCATGCGCCTGGATCCGAGCAGCGGGAAATGCCGGCGTGGTCCTGATTGGCGCCGGGAGGCCGGAAGGGCAGCAGTGACTCCCGATCACGCGCCCCTGTGCCGCGAGCATCAACCTCATTCATGCTGACGGATCCATCCTTATTCCGTGCCGAGCATGGCGCCCACGCGCCAAATCCGCCTGAGCGCGGCGTCTCCAAGTGATCGAGCATCAGGTTCTGCCTAATACAATACGATACCATTGCGTTTCCTAGTGCGCCGTGGTAGCGTTGAGCAATAGCGAAACAATATCGTATCGAAAAGGAGCACGCCTTGGCGCTCTCGCCCCGCTACGCTATCGCCCTTACCGCCGCACTCGGCATTTTCCCGGTCGCTCTCGACGGCACCATCGTCAATGTGGCCACCGTTCCGATCAGTCAGGCCCTCCACGACGACATCAATGCCGTACAGTGGATCTTTCTTGGCTACCTGCTCGCCAATGCCGCTGCCGTCGCTCCGAGCGGCTACCTGGCCAATCGCTTCGGCATCAAGCATCTGTTTCTCCTGGGGATCGGTCTCTTCACCCTGTGCTCTGCCCTCTGCGGTGTGGCGCCCAGCTTGAACTGGTTGGTGGCCCTGCGGATCCTGCAAGGGCTGGGAGGCGGGTTGCTCCTCCCTCTCGGTCTGGCCATCGCCTTCGAGCCCTTCGCCGCCGAGGAGCGGGCCAGGGCGAGCGGCCTGATCGCGGGGCCAATTCTCCTGGCTCCCGTTCTTGGTCCAATCATTGGCGGCCTGATCATCGACAACTGGAGCTGGCAGGCGATCTTCTTCATCAATATTCCAATCGGCGCGGCCGCCCTGCTCCTGGCCTGGCGCGTGCTGCCCAAGGACCAGCCGGCCCCCACGGCTGACTCGCGTTTCGACTACATCGGCTTGATCTTCCCCTCCATTGGTGTGGCGCTCTTGGTGTACGCCTTCAAACTGGTGAGCCAGACCGATCCCGGTACCCGCACGGCTGTGCGACCGGCAGGCAGTATCCATGGCTGGGGCTACTGGCCGGTCTGGGCTCTGGCCGGATCCGGCGCGGCGTTGCTTGCCGCCTTCGTCATTCTCGCCCTGCGCGGACGTCGCGAGGGAGTGATGGATCCGAGGCTGTTCGCTCGGCGTGATTTCACCATGGGCAGCCTGATCACCTGGATCGGTTCCGTCTTCATGTTCGGGGTGCTGTTCCTCCTCCCGATTTACTTGCAGAGCTTGCGCCTCCCGTCCCTCTCGCCCCTCCACACCGGATTGGCCCTGCTGCCCCTGGGCATCGGCACCTTGATCGGTACCATACTGGGCGCCGCGCTCCACCGGAGGCTCGGGGCGCGCCCCATCGTGGTCGCTGGGGGGCTGCTGCTGGCGCTCGGCTCGTGGGCCTTGCGTGATCTGGCGCCCACCACCCCGATCAGTGATTTCTGGCCGGCGCTTGGGCTGGTGGGGATCAGCTTTACCCTGATCGCGGTTCCGGCGCAGACAGTTACTCTGGCCGCCTTGAGCGGTTCGGTGCTGAATAAGGCGAGCGCCTTGCTCCAGGCCACCAAGCTTCTCTTTGCCTCGATAGGCTCCGCCGTGCTCGTCACCCTGTTCATAACCCAAACAACCTGGCATGCCAATCGACTAGCCGCGTCCACGCAAGCCGACGCGCCCAAATCGGTCGGACGCCAATTGTTGGCCGCTCAGGCCGGAACCGACGCCTTGCACGATATTTTCATTATCATTATCTATGGCGCCCTGGCGGTGGCCCTGGTTGCCTTACTCCTGCCGAGTAGCAGGGACGCCGCCGCTATTGATGAGCCAACCACGCACGCGGCATGATGGAGGGATAAGGTGACGGTTTCCCGCGAACCTGCCCCCTCGATCCGCGCCCCTGGGCGCCCTCGCAGCGCCCAGGCCCACCAGGCGATCCTCAATGCTACCCTGGATTTGCTGGCCGATCAGGGCTTCGAGGCCATGAGCATCGAAGGGGTGGCGGCCCGGGCCGGGGTAGGGAAGACCACGATCTACCGGCGGTGGTCAACCAAGGAGGCCCTGGTGATCGAGGCGGTGCGCGGCTTGCATGCCGAGTATGGGTTTCTGGATACAGGCAGCCTTCGGGGTGACTTACTCATCCTCATGCGGATTTCCGACGACCCGCGAGCCTGGTCGCTGGTCCAGCGGCTGTTACCACGTTTCATTGGCGAGATAGGAGCTAATCCGGGCCTGGTAGAAGCCTACCAGGAGGCGATCATCTTGCCCCGTTTCCGGCGGTTCAAGGCCGTATTCGAGCGGGCCATTGCTCGCGGTGAACTACGTCCGGACCTCGATCCTATGCTCGCGGTTGATCTCTTCGCCGGTGCCTTCACCTATCGACTGCTGTTCACTCGTTACCTGGCGCCCATGCCGCCCAATTATATCGAACAGATCCTCGATACCGTTTTACGTGGGATCGGGGCCGACCGGTGATCGGCTGCCGCACCTCACCAGCCGAGGTCGGGAGCGTGGTGTTACGCCGCGTTAGGTGGTTTTTACCAGCCGGAGGACACGGAAGCCGCCGGTTTCGATCGTCACCGCGGGTGTCCTCAGCTTGGCGGCAGCGGTGGTCTCACCGTGTCGCCAGGTGCGGCTCTCACTGTCGTACAGGTGCACGGTATACTCGGCCTCAGGGGTCAGCAGGCCACCAAGCTCAAGGGGAACGATCGTGGTAGTGGGGCTGGTATTGCCGATCAGGAGCACGGCTTCGCCGGGCCGCCGGAGGGCCAGGTGACAGACATCGGGATTCAGCACCCTTACCATCTCGGTTACGTCCTCCTCGTATCGTGACAGCGCGTGGTCCGTGGCCACGTCGTAGGTGGCGTGGATGTGAAAGTGCCCGGCGCGCTCGCGCTCGCCTTCCCGGATGGCGAAGAAGCTGATCTCGGCCCCGTGGTAGGGAAGCTTCCGCAGGCCCACCCAGCGCCAATGGGGCGGGACCAACGGATTAACTTTTGGTCTCCCAGGCTGGAGGACGATCCCACAGACTCCCTCGACCGCCGCCCAGAGAAAGCGGGGCGGTTCCCAAGGCGAGAGGCGCATCCCACGATTGACCAAACTCTCCCCGTCGAACCACTCGCTGAATTGACCGGGCACCGTATTATTGGTCCGCGGATCGGCGGCGTAATGGGCGAAGCTGGCGGCCAGGGCTCGTACCAGGAGGTCTGGGTGGTAACGAGCCGCCCCAAAGGCGTACCACCAGGTGAGACCGGGCCAGACGCCGCCGATCAGGCCCACGTTGCGGGCTGGGTTGTAGCGGGGATCCGCCGTGGAGGCCGTACGCAGACCGGCGGGCGTCCAGAAGTCCGGATGGTTCAGGCGACTGATGATCCGGAAACCGACCTCCTCGGGGCAGGCGCGGAAGATGACCGGGAAGATCTGATCGCCGGTAACCTCGGTGTGCCGGACCCCGTCGGCGTCGATATTGAGATAGTAGAGACCGTTCCGCGGATTGATCAGGTAGCAGTCCATGGCTTCGCGAAGGTCGGTAGCCCCAGTTGAGAACACCTGTCGCTCCGCCTCGGGCTGGTCCAGGTTCTCGGCCAGATGGGCGGCTGCCCGCAACGCTCCCACGCACTCGGCGTTGATCTCGGTCACCGCGCCGTTGAGCGTATAGCCGGGGATCACGTTCCGCCAACCGGCGATTGCCCAGACGTTTCCTCGTGGATCCCTGGCCGAGCACGAAATCAAGCCATGCTCGTCTTTCTGGCCCAGGATGTAATGGGCCGCCGCCGCCACGGCGCCGTAAATCTGGCGGAGCCAAGCCACGTCACCGGTGGCCCGGAAGTGATGGTTGACCGCCAGGATGAAGAGCGGGGTATCGTCGTTGATATTCAGGCCATAATCGTCCACCGCGTTAGTGACCGCGTTGTAGAACTCGGGTATGCGCCCGTCGGGATACTGCCGTTCCGCGAATGCGTCCAGCAGTGCCCGCGAAAAATCGGGGAGCAGGTGATCGTTCCCGTATACGAACCAAGCGGCGTCGCGGCCTACCACGGCGCTTGAGACGCCTGGCTCATTGGTAAAGGCGGAACCTTGCGGGTAACGCGCCATGACCCTGAGCATATTCACCTTGCTCCAGAGGACTCCCAGGTTGATGGTCTGATCGGGGGTAAGCACCTGGGAGAGGCTGGTGATCCGGGTCAGATAGGCGATAGTGTCCGTAAGGACAGCCTGGTTACCTCGCGCCTCCCGATACTGGGTCAATGCGGCGGCCTCGCCCTCGGGCGAGAAGGCCAGGATGAAGGTCAGCGAGCGTGTGGCGCCGGGGGCCAGGACCACATCGGTCTCGATGGCGCTCAAGATGTCGCCCTCGGCGCTGGTATCATTCGTGAGTTCAGTCATGTGCAGCACGTCGCACACACGACCAAAGTCATGAGTGGTCTGAAAAGCGGTCACATTCTCGGTGCAGCCGAAGACCCTCACGGCCGCGGGCCGGCTCCGGTTCGCCACCACGAGCGCCTGGCCGTCTTGCTCGTAGCGCCCTACCAGGTCGGTGCCGAGGGTGCCGACAAGATGGGCAAAGGCGTATACGCGCAGCGAACGCGGTTCCGCGCTTTCGTTCCGCAATTCCACCTGGTAGTAGACGGCCGCGGGGTCATCCCCGGTTCGCAACGGGAGGAAAACCGTTTCCTGAACCTTGACCTGCCCCAATAACCAAAAAACGCGCCGCTGATAGGCGGGATGTAGCTCGGTAGTTCCGGGGCTCACGGGAGCGAGCTGGACGGTGGTGGCGGCGACATCAAGCGTTGCCACTTCCGGACTGGCGCGGAGCAACTGGTGGCCGGTGCCGCCATACCGCACCGAGATCGTGTTGGCGATCGTTTGGCCGATGTCAGTGCTGAACACGTCCTGAATGGCCCCATTTCCGTGCGTGGTTAGCCAACAGTGTGCATTGCCCAGGCTGGCGCCAAACTCCAGCGCGTCACCAGGCACCCCGTAGCTGTGGGGGATGGAGCCGGATATCGCTTCCCGGCGCACCTCACCGCTCGCTGGTTTCTCCGCGTGTTCGGACGCCGGCACGTCGGTTCCGGTATTCGCCACCCTGCCCATCCTTTCCGCTACCACTGAACCCTCTCGGGCTCCATCCATTATCCTAACCTATACTGTGTTGCGTACTCTTGATCCGTGACAACCGAAAGGAAAGGCCCATGGCACGTCCGGTTACTCTGTTCACTGGTCAGTTCGCCGATCTCCCGTTAGCGGTACTGGCGGAGAAGGCCAAGGCATGGGGCTACGATGGCCTGGAGCTGGCCTGCTGGGGTGATCACTTCGAGGTCGCCAGGGCCCTGGAGAGCGATGCCTACATTCGAGAGCGGAAGGATATTCTGGCCCGGCATGGCCTGGAATGTTGGGCCATCGGGGCGCATCTGGTAGGCCAGGCGGTGGCGGATCGCTACATCGACGAGCGGCACCAAGGGGTGCTGCCGCCTTCCGTGTGGGGCGACGGTGATCCGGAAGGAGTCCGCCAACGGGCGGCGGAGGAGATCAAGAATACGGCCCGCGCGGCGGCCCGCTTTGGGGTGAAGCAGGTGAATGGCTTCACCGGTAGCCCAATTTGGCACCTCCTCTATTCCTGGCCCCCCAACAACTGGGACACCGTGGCGGCCGGCTACCGTGAGTTCGCCGACCGCTGGAACCCGATCATCGACGTGTTCGATCAGGAAGGGGTGCGCTTCGGGCTGGAAGTCCATCCGACCGAAATCGCCTACGACATCCCGACTACCGAGAAGACGCTGGAGGCGATTGGCCGTCGCCCCGGCTTCGGGCTCAACTTCGACCCCAGTCACTTCCATCACCAGTTCGTGGACCCGGTGCTCTTCGCCGAGACTTTCGCCGACCGGATCTATCATGTGCATGTAAAGAACGCGGTGCGGAACCTCAATGGGCGGACCAGTATCCTGGGGTCGCATCTCGACTTTGGCGATCCGCGGCGGGGCTGGGACTTCCGCACTCCTGGGCGCGGCGGGGTAGACTTCGAGCCGATCATTCGGATACTCAACCGCATCGGCTACCAGGGCCCGCTCTCGGTGGAGTGGGAGGACAGCGGGATGGATCGCGAGCATGGGGCACCCGAGGCGGCGGCATTCGTCCGCCGGCTGGACTTCGCCCCGTCCGCGATTGCCTTTGACGATGCATTCAGGCAGCGGTGAGGAGTGAGACATGGCCGAGAAGGTAGGATTCGTGACCATGGGCGAAGCGATGGCCAGCGGTGAAATTCCTGAAATCGGGATCGGGATGCTGGGCTACGCTTTTATGGGCAAGGCACATAGCAATGCGTACCGGAAGATTCCCTACATCTACTGGCCTCCGCCGGCCATCCCGCGCCTGATCCGCATCGCGGGCCGCTCTGGCGAGAAGGTGGCTCAGGCCGCCCGCCGCTACGGCTTCCAATCGCATACCACGGACTGGCGCGATCTGCTGGACGACCCCGCCATCCAGGTATTCGATAATTGCGGACCCAACGATCAACACGTCGATTCCTGCATCGCCGCCGCCGAGGCGGGGAAGCATATTATCTGCGAGAAGCCTCTGGGCCGCACGGCGGCGGAGGCCAGGCGCATGCTTGACGCGGCGACCCGCGCGGGCGTCAAGCATGCGACGGCCTTTAACTATCGCTTCGTGCCGGCCATCCGTCTCGCCCGCGACCTGATCCAGCAAGGTCGGTTGGGACGGATCTTTCACTTCCGCGCCCGCTACCTCCAGGAGTGGATCACCGATCCAGACTTTCCCATGGTGTGGCGGCTGGATGCCGCGACCGCCGGCAGCGGCGCCCTGGGCGACCTGGGTTCGCATATCATCGACCTCGGGCGCTTTCTGGTCGGGGAGCCCACCTCGGTGAGCGCGCTGACCACCACCTTCATCCCCGAGCGGAAGACCGAGGATGGGCGAACCATGAAGGTGGAAGTCGATGACGCCTTCGAGGCGATCGTCCGGTTCGAGAATGGGGCCGTGGGTACCCTGGAGGCGAGCCGGTTCGCCCGTGGACGGAAGAACGCGAACACGTTCGAGATCAACGGCGAGAAAGGGAGCATCGCCTTTAACATGGAGCGGCTCAATGAGCTGGAAGTCTATCTCCCCGAGGAAGGGAACGGCGATGTCGACGGGTTCCGCCAGGTGCTGGTGACCGAGGCCAATCACCCCTACGTGAACGTCTGGTGGCCACAGGGACACATCATTGGCTGGGAGCACACGTTCGTGCATCAACTGCATCATTTCCTTGGCGCGGTGGTGAATGGGACCGAGGTCGGCCCGTTGTGCGGCACCTTCGAGGATGGCTATCGCAACGCGGTGATCTGCGACGCGATCCTGGAGTCGGCACGGGCGGGTCGGCGCGTGGAAATCGCGTATTAGAGGCCGCGCGACCAAGCAGTTTACCATACGGATCGGACGGATCGGCCCGATCCGTCCGATCCGTATGGTAAACTGCCGAAGGAGTTGGGCCGCGCTGTGACCCGCGACTTTCCGAGCCAGGTGGAGACAGGAAGACCAATGAGAGTGGCTGTGGGCGGTATGCGCGCGGATACTCGGCATCCATGATCTCGAAGCACTACGACTTTGTGATTATCGGCGGCGGCTCGGCGGGTAGCGCCCTGGCCAATCGGCTGAGCGAGGATCCAGGAAACCAGGTGCTGGTACTCGAAGCCGGACGACCGGACTATCGTTGGGATGTGTTCATTCACATGCCGGCGGCTCTATCGTTCCCGATCGGATGGAACCTCTACGACTGGCGGTATAGGTCCGAGCCGGAACCTTTTATGCACGGGCGGCGGATTTATCATGCGCGCGGCAAGGTGCTCGGGGGATCGAGCAGTATCAACGGGATGATTTTCCAGCGCGGGAATCCCCTGGATTACGCGCGCTGGGCCGCCGATCCCGGCATGGAGTCGTGGGATTACGCGCATTGCCTGCCGTACTTCAAGCGGATGGAAAACTGTCTGGCTGATGGGAGTGACTTCCGCGGGCATGCCGGACCGCTGGTGCTTGAGCGCGGCCCAGCCACCAGCCCGCTGTTTCAGGCATTCTTCGAGGCGGTACAGGAGGCAGGATTTACTCTCACGGACGATGTGAACGGCTACCGCCAGGAAGGCTTCGCGGCGTTCGATCGAACCATCCATCGGGGACGCCGGCTCAGCGCCGCGCGCGCCTACTTGCATCCCGCTATGCGGCGCCCCAATCTTAGGGTGGAGACGAGGGCGTTCGTGACGCGGATCCTCTTCGAGGGGAAGCGGGCGGTCGGGGTGGAGTACACGCGCGGCAAAGGCACGCCCCAATCGGTACGGGCGGGAAACGTCATTCTTTGCGGCGGCGCCATCAACTCGCCGCAGGTGCTGCAAGTGTCGGGAATCGGGAATGGCGACGAACTGAAAGCGCATGGCCTTGAGGTGGTTCACCACCTGCCGGGGGTGGGAGAGAATTTGCAGGATCACCTGGAAGTGTATGTCCAGCACTCCTGTCTGTTGCCGGTCTCGGTAGCCCCGGCCCTGGAGACCTGGCGCCGGCCGTTCATCGGGGCCCAGTGGCTGTTCCTCCGGAGCGGCTGGGGGGCGACCAATCACTTCGAGGCGGGCGGGTTCGCCCGAAGCAATGCCAGGGTGGCCTATCCCAATCTGATGTTCCACTTCCTTCCGGTCGCTATCCGCTACGACGGCACCAAGCCGCCCAGTGGGCATGGCTACCAGGTGCACATCGGGCCCATGTACTCCGACGCGCGTGGATCGGTGAAGATCAAGTCCACCCATCCGCGCGTACGGCCGGCCCTCCGCTTCAACTATCTCTCCACCGAGCAGGACCGGACGGAATGGGTTGAGGCG
>DATLQX010000035.1:0-20101 GCA_035534995.1 Chloroflexota bacterium
CGACCGGCCCTGTACGCCATCCTGGTGCAACTTGATCACGCGCTCGGAGCCATTCCCTTCGGTGGAGATGAGCGATGAGGTGCGCCGCCCCTGGATAGCGGAATCACGCCATGCCTGAGTGTGCGGGAAGGGCAGATGATCCTTGGACTCGCGGCGTGTGATATGGCTTAGCTCTTCCTTGAGCAACTCCAGGGCCCCAGGCAAGCGAGTACCGTCACTGCCGCGGTAGGCCAGTTCGATAGTGTAGCGCAGGAAAGTGATGCTGGCATGGGCTGGCTGCCCCAGATCGTCAAACCCCTCAACCGGTACGATCATCTCTACCTCGAACCGGATTACCGGATCGAACGCATCGCCAGTACGGTGAAAGATGCTCCGTAGATCGGTGGTCCTGCCTTCCTCGTCACGTATGGAGAGCGCGGCGTCAAACAGGGGACGGTCAGCCAGCGCGCTCAAGAATGTGATCGCGTCGAAAAGGTTGGACTTGCCGACCCCATTCGCGCCGGCAATGCAGGTGAACGGGCCGAAATGGACATCGACATCGACGAGGTTCTTGAAGCCGGAAACCTTGAGCCTGGTCAGCACGGCAATCCTCCTTGCATGCCTAGCATGCTCAAGTATCCCAGATTTGCTCTGGCCTCAGGCGTTCGCGAGCCATGGGTTGCCGCGGAGCAGGTCGGCGACCGACCAGATGAACCCAACCTTGTCGCCAAAGCCCTCCAGGGCGCGATCCCTCCTCCCCTTGTCCTATGAAGCGGATGTCAGGGCCCATCATACTCGCTCGCGGGCGGGGCGCGCATCCCCTGTTCGGGAGCGGGCGGGGCCTAAAACCACCGTCCACGGGCTTTGCCCAACAACCCAGCCTACTGCAATACGATCGGTAGATCGCGTGAGGGTCAGATCATCTACATCCCCGCCAGGGCCAGCCCGATCTCTTCCCGCACCCAGGGGTCGTCCTCCTCGGAACAGTGCTGGCGGAGCGCCGCCGTCGCCGCCGGCCCGCCCAGCCGGCCCAGAGCCCAGGCGGCGTGGCCGCGGACCAGCGGCGTGGCCGTGGCCAGGGCCCGGACGAGCGCGGGCACCGCCGTATGGTCGCCGCTGTTCCCCAGGGCCACGGCCACGTTCCGTTGCAGCCCCTCGCGTTTGGCCCGCTTGATCGGGCTGCCGGCGAAGCGGGCGCGGAACTCGTCCTCCGTGATCGCCAACAGGGGGATGAGGGCGGGGAAGGCGGCATCGGCACTCGACGCGCGGAAGGGAGGATGGTGGGCGATCTGGCCCTTGAGGGCCGGGGGACAGACCTCCTGGCAGATATCGCAGCCGAAGATCCAATCGCCGATCAGCGGGCGCAATTCGCGGGGAATCACCCCTTTGTGCTCGATGGTGAGATAGGAGATGCAGCGATTGTTGTCCATGCTATACGGGCCGGTGAGTGCGCCGGTGGGGCAGGCATCCAGGCAGAGCCGGCAGGAGCCGCAGTGCTTACGGAGCGGCGGATCGGGGGCCAGCTCCAGCGTGGTCAGGATCTCGCCCAGCAATACCCAGGAGCCATAAGTGGGATTGATGATGTTCGTGTTCTTCCCGTACCAGCCGGTGCCTGCCCGCTGGGCCGCCGCCCGGTCCACGATTCGCGCCGTGTCGACCAGGGTCCGGCACTCTCCGGCCCCATAGCGCGCGTGCATGGCCGTCACCACGGCGGCCATCCTCTCTTTCAAGATGGGATGGTAGTCGCGCGCCCAGGCATAGCGCGCGACTTTCCCGCGCGGACCCATGCCGGCCTCCGGCGCCGGTTCCTCGGTGCGGTATGAGAGAGCCACGGCCACGATCGAGCGGACACCCGGCAGAAGGTTCTGGGGATCGGCGGCGAAATCGGCTCGTTCAGCGTTGAACCAGGGGAGTCCGGAGAAGGCGCCGCCGGCGATCCGCTCGCGCAAGAAGCGGCGTGCCTCCCCGAAGGGCGTGGCGCGCGCGATCCCTACCGCGTCAAAGCCGGCCTCGCGGGCCAGACTCTTGATCGCCAGGGCGCGTTCGCGGGGCACGTTGCCGGGGTCTTCCAGCGCGATCATCACGGACTCCCCTTACGCTTGCCTGCGTCTCGTGTCATACAATCGTACCTGAATGGCAATCACCGGAGAGGGATCGAGATGTCGGTGTCACTGCCGCTACTGCAGTCTGGGCAGCGACCCGCGACCAGAACCACCCCAGCCCGATACAATCAGCGGAGGAGGTGACAGTCATGCTATCGGTGGAAGAGGCGCTGGCCCAGCTGCTGGCGGACATCGCGCCGCTCTCCGTGGAAGAGGCGCCGCTGCTGGACTGCCTGGACCGGGTGCTGGCACGCGACGCGGTGGCCGATATTGATTTGCCGCCGTTCGCCAACTCGGCCATGGATGGCTACGCGGTGCGCGCCGCCGATACCGCCGGAGCATCCGAGGCCAATCCTCGGCGTCTGCCCGTGGTAGGCGAGGTGGCGGCGGGCGATCCCGGCACCACGCCGCTGCCGCCTGGGGCCGCCGTGCGCATCATGACCGGCGCTCCCGTGCCTCCCGGCGCCGACGCCGTGATCCCAGTAGAGCAGACCCGTGCCCAGGAGGACGCGGTGGATCTCCTGGCCACCGTGGGTCTGGGAGCCAGCGTGCGTCCGGCGGGTGACGACGGGCGGCGGGGGCAGCGGGTGTTGGCGGCCGGCGCCGTGCTCCGCCCCGGCGAGATCGGTCTGCTGGCCTCCATTGGCTACGCGCGAGTGCCGGTCTATCGACGCCCTCGGGTGGCTATTCTCTCTACCGGCAACGAGTTGGTGCCGGTCGATCAGGTGCCCGGCCCCGGCCAGATCCGGAACAGCAACGCCGGCATGTTGGCGGCCCAGGTACTCCGCTGTGGAGCCTTGCCGGTGGAATTGGGGGTCGCTCGCGATAACCGCGAGGCGGTACACGCGGCCCTTGACGCCGGGCACGGCTGTGATCTGTACCTGAGCTCCGGCGGGGTATCGGTTGGTGACTATGATGTGGTGAAGGCGGTGCTGGAGGAGCGGGGCGGTATCGGCTTCTGGCGGGTGAACATGCGCCCCGGCAAGCCGGTGGCCTTTGGCCGGATCGACGGTATCCCGTTCCTGGGGCTCCCAGGGAACCCCGTCTCCTCGTTCGTGACCTTCGAGCTCTTCGCCCACCCACTCTTACGAAAGCTGGCAGGACACCGGGCGCTGGCCCGTCAAATCGTGCCGGTGACGGTGGAGGATGGGGCGCGGGGTGCTGGATCGCGCCGGAACTACGTGCGAGCCCTGGCACGCTGGGAGACCGATGGCTGGCATGCCCGTACCACCGGTGCCCAGGAATCGCATCTGCTCAGCTCTACCGTGGCCGCCAACGCCCTGATCGTGGTACAGGCGGGAGGCGGAGATCTGGCGCCGGGCGCAAGGGCGTCGGCACTGTTGCTGGATTGGCCGGAAAGCGATGTGGAGAGTGGAGACCGGTAGCGAGGATACGCGAAAATCAATTATCAGCGTTCCGGATCCCGATAGCGGCTTGCCGAGAACCGCGCGAACCTCTACCATAAGCGCCGTGCGAAAGTTGCTTCCTCTCCTTGCCTTAATCCCGTTGCTGTTGGCCGGCTGTTCCTCCAAGACCATCTCGGCCTTCACCAACACCACGGTCGCCACCGTCGCCCGGCCCACCCCGGTGTCCACGGCGGTGCCGCCTCCCCTTGTGTTGAGCATGGGCTACGATCAGTTCGCCGGCAACTGTCCCGACGCGGCGGTGGAGGATACCACGCTCATCGCCTACGCGAACTCCCAGAATTATAATTTCGACATGTCGCTCACTATCAGCCCCACCGGTGGCTGCGGCGCCGACCTCAAATCGGCGGCCTATGCCAATTTTATTCGCCAGGTAGGGCAGGCTACCCTGATCTTGAATGCTCTCGACACCGCCTGGGTCTATGGCTATGTCGCTACCCGTGATACCTTCCTCACCAACCTGTTCGCCCAGTTGCAGGCTCATTATCCCAGTCTGGCCAACGTGACGATCACCGTACTCTATGGCGGGGCAACCCGTGCTACCCTCACCTATACCGGGCATGGGCAGCCAACGGTGCAGGATCTCTATTCCTGACTCCTAGCCGATGTAGGGTGATGGAGATCACGCCTGGCGTGGGGGAGGAAACGCCTGGAGCAGGTTTCGCGGGAGGGAATCATGGGAGGCCGGTACGTGCTCGCCCTGGATCAGGGCACCACCAGTTCGCGGGCCCTGATCATTGGCGAGGATGGCCTGCCGGTCACCGCGGCGGCCCAGGAGTATCCCCAGATCTATCCACAACCTGGCTGGGTGGAGCACGATCCGGAGGCGATCTGGGAGAGCCAGCTCGCCACCGCCAAGCAAACGCTGGCCCAGGCGAAGGTGCCGCTCGACCAGATAGCGGCGATCGGGATCGCCAATCAGCGCGAGACTACCGTGCTCTGGGAGCGGGCGACCGGGAAGGCGGTGCATCCTGCCATCGTCTGGCAAGACCGCCGAACCGCGCCCCTTTGCGCGGAGTTGCGTCAGGAGGGCCTGGCCGACTATGTGCGGGACCACACGGGCCTGGTGATCGATCCCTATTTCTCCGCCACCAAACTGCATTGGCTGCTAGAGCATGTACCCGGCGCCCGCGCGCGCGCCGAACGCGGCGAACTGGCTTTCGGCACCGTGGATAGCTTCCTCCTGTGGCGGCTCAGCGGCGGGCGACTCCATGTGACCGATGTTTCCAACGCCTCGCGCACCATGCTGTTCGATATCCACCGACTCGACTGGGACGAGACGCTCCTGGGACGCCTGCGTATTCCCCGCGCCGTGCTCCCGGAGGTACGGCCTTCCAGCGCGGTCTATGGCGAAACCGATCCCGCGCTTCTGGGCCGCGCCTTCCCGCTGGCCGGCGCGGCGGGCGATCAGCAGGCCGCTACCTTCGGCCAGAGCTGCTGGACCGCCGGCCTGGCCAAGAATACTTACGGCACTGGCTGCTTCCTGCTCCTCAACACCGGCGATCAGGCCCCCGTGTCAAAGAACAATCTTCTTACCACGGTGGGCTGGCAACGCGATGGGGCCGTGACCTATGCCCTGGAGGGGAGCGTGTTCATCGGCGGCTCGGTGGTGAAGTGGCTGCGTGACGGGCTACGATTGATCGGGAGTGCCGCCGAGGTGGAGACGCTGGCCGCTGGGGTACCGGATAGCGGCGGCGTGGTCTTCGTGCCTGCCTTCGTTGGTCTGGGCGCCCCGTATTGGGATCCGCATGCCCGCGGACTGATCGCGGGCCTCACCCAGGACAGCACGCCCGGTCATCTTGCCCGCGCCGCCCTGGAGGCGATCTGTTTTCAGAGCCTCGACGTGGTGCGGTGCATGGCGAGCGACAGCGGCGTGGCCCTGGACGTGCTCCGCGTGGATGGCGGGGCGGTAGTCAATAACCTCCTGATGCAGACCCAGGCCGATCTGCTCGGCATCCCGGTGGAGCGTCCCCGCGTCACCGAGACCACCGCCCTGGGGGCCGCCTACCTGGCCGGCCTGGCGGTTGGAGTCTGGCCGAATCTCGACGCCCTGGCGGGGCAGCGCCAGGTGGACCGCGTGTTTGAGCCCATGATCGGCGAGGATGAGCGCGAGAGCCGGTACGCCGCCTGGCGGCGCGCGGTCGAGCGGGCCCGTGGCTGATCGGAGGGACCACAAGTCCGGGGTACTGGGCAGCGCGGGCCGCACCGCCGCCAAGCTCCTGCGTCAGACCCGCACGCGAGCAAAATTGGGCAGCTTACATCTGCCGATCACATTCCAGGGCTTCGGACGGCAGACGATTGTCCTCCCAGTGTCGAGCGGTGACTCCCCGCCGGACCCTACGACCCCGAAGCCGGGCGAACCATCGCCGCCCCTAGCCCATACGCGGGCCTTGCGCGGGCGCCTGGGCGCCACCGAACGGCGGCTTGCCCGGCTGCGCCATACCCTGGAGCGCGAGCGGCAGGCGCGGGCCATGGCCGGCGCCGCGCTACGCGACCCCCAGCCCCTGATCGAGCAACTGGTAGCCGATCTGAGCGCGCTCCCCCACCAGAATGGCGCGGCGCTGCGGGAAACAGTTACCGCCGTCCTGACCGCCTACGGCTTTCAAGCGACCGGCCCGGCCGACCATGCCGTGAGCGCGACAGGCGGCAAGACGGCACCGGTGGTCCCCGGCTGGGATCGAGCCCGAATCGAGGCGCTGACAACCCGCATACTGGCGGCCCACCCTGAGATTGGCGCCCGGCGTTATGTACATCTGAGTCTGGAGGGGCTGGCCCGCCAGGGCAGCCTGACCGCCGCGCAGCTAGCCGCCGCGGCGGATCTCACCTCGCCCATGGCCCAACGCCGGATCCGCCTGGCCCTGGAGGCCCTCGCCGCCGCCGGGGTCGCCCGCCGCGAGGGGCAGCGGTTCACCCTGCTGCCTCCAGGGGAAGTCGCGAATACCTGATGCACCATCAAGTTGGGTCATGTGGTGCGTCCGAGCCCTATTATCGATGCCAGAGGCCGTGGAACTGCGGAAGCATCTCCTGGTATGTGCTTAGATAATCGTCCAGGATAGCACGGGCCATGTCGAGGTCGTCGACCAAGGGATCAAGCGCGAGGGCTTGCAGTGCAAGATCTCGACTCCCCTGGACGGCCGCGTCAACCACCATCTCTACATGGGCTGCCTCTCGTCGACACAGTTCCGAGACAAGCGGCGGGAGTGCTCCCATGCGTAAGGGCAGTACGCCCATCCCGCTGATCACCGCGGGTGTCTCGACAATAGCCTCATCAGGGAGGTTGGCGATAGCGCCGTCATTGGCGACATTGATGGACACACGGTAGAGGTTGGCGTTATGGGCGATACCATGGATCACCTCGTAAATGCCTTCGCTTTGTATCTGGCGCAACTCCGCCAACTCAGGACCGCCTTCGGCGCCTAGCCGCGCGATCAGCGCCCACTGATCCTCTCGACCCTGGGCGTTGCGATCCCAGTCGTACAGGTGGAGGTTATAGCGCTCCCACGGCTTGGTGGCCGGGTTATGGGTGTATGAGAGGTACTCGCTGAGGTGCGTGTCGCCCGGCACCGGGAGATAGCCGGTAAGGCGCAGCATATCGCGGGTGAGCGGCTCGTACCGCGGGTCGAAGTCAAGAAAGCGGGCACGCAGTTCCGGATAGAGATCCTCGCCGCTCCGGCAATCACGAACATCAAGCATCCAGGTAAAGTGGTTGAGCCCGGCGGCCTTAATATCGATCACCGCCGCCACTTTCGCCTGGAAGGCATGGGCGATATCCCAGTAAGGACGGCTGCGCGGCGCATCGGGATCGAGCATCACGGAGGGAACTTCGACCCCGACCAGATCGGCCAGCAGAATCCCGGCTACCGAATAGCCGCGGCCGATCTGGTGGCACAGTCCGACCGGTGTGATGGAGGTATACTTGGCGACCGCACGGCAGAGGCGCGGCAGGGGATTGCTCACGTTCACAAACAACGCTTTGGGACAGAGACGTTCCATATCGCGCGCGATATCGAGGACATGCGGGATGTTGCGCGCGGTGTGGGCGAAGCCGCCGGGTCCGCCGTTCTCGGCATAGGGCTGGCGCATGCCGTGCCGTAATGTCAGCTCCCAATCCCGGCGCCAAAGTTCCTCGCGCGGTCCAACCTCAATCGCGCACACGACGAAGTCAGCGTCGGCCAGGAGCACACGGCGGTCGGTATGACTCTCGATCGTCAAGCCTGCGTCCCACTGCTCGTTCATGCGCTCGGCCAGCCGATGCACGAGAGCGAGACTCCGTACATTCTGGTCGACAAGGGCCAGCGTGCTTCCACGCAACGAGGGTTCGCGCAGCAAGGTGGCAAGGGCGTTGAGGCCGAAACTGGCGCTGCCCGCCCCCACTATGGTGATCTTTACCGGTTTCATGGTTCATCTATCCCTTCACGCTTCCCGCCGTGAGCCCGCGCACGATATAGCGCTGCAGGCCGAGGGCCATGAGCACCGGCAAGATATTGGCGACCACGCCCCCCGCCATAAGGAGACCGAAATCGCTGGTATGGCGGGTGGTGAATTCCGAAAGGGCTACGGGCAGCGTCTTGGCGGCGTAGCTATTGGTAAAGATGAGAGCGAAGAAGAACTCGTCCCAGGCCGTGAGGAACGCGAAGATTGCCGTGGCCGCGACACCAGGCGCGGCGAGCGGCAGCACGATGCGCACGAAGGCGCCCAGACGCGAGCAGCCATCGACCCGCGCCGCGTTCTCGAGCGAGCGGGGAATGCTCGCGAAGTACCCACGCAGGATCCACAACATATACGGCAGAATGACGCTAGTGTACGCGAGGATGAGGATCCACCAGGTGTCAAGGAGATGCACGGCCCGGCCGATGACGAACATGGGAATGATCAGCGTGACAGTGGGCACGAACTGGATGGCCAACAGAAGGAGTACGAGAAAGTTCTGGCCGGGGAAACGCAGACGCGCGCATGAATAGCCGCCTAGCGTGCCCGCGAAGACGGAGACGATCATCGTAATGGTACACACGGCGAGCGAGTTAGCGATGGCGCGGATGAAGTTGGCGGACCCTACGCCGGCATTAGGCGAAGTGAACAGCCGGACGTAATTATCCAGGGTGAAGCTGGGCGGCAAGGCGAACGGGTCAACCAGGAGCCGCGACTCGTAGATAAATGAGCTGAGGACCATCCAGGCGAAGGGGCCGAGGCTGAAGATCGCGAAGAGGGCTAAGCCCACGGGGAGCAGGACGCGGCGCGGCCCTCCGAAAGCGCCCGTGCTCATGCGACTGTCTCCCCGCGCAACAACCAGAGATAGACCAGGATCAGCAACGCCACTACGAGGGTGGTGAGATAGGCGACGGCCGCGGCATAGCCGATGTGGAAGTCGATAAAGGCCTGCTCGTAGATGTAATATCCTATGACATCGGTCGAGTTGGCCGGGCCGCCGCCCGTGAGCACATAGATGATGTCGGAGACCCTGAAGGCGCCCAAAGTCCGCAACACGACCACCACGAGGATGGCCGGCCGCATCAGAGGGAAGGTGATTCGCCAAAAGCGCTGCAGTACGCCGGCGCCGTCTACCGCGGCGGCCTTGTACACATTCGTCGGCAATGTCTGCAGCGCCGCGAGCAGAATAATGGTCACGAAGGGTGTGGTCTTCCATACATCGGCTACGATGACCCACCCCATTGCTCCCGTGGGAGTCCCAAGCCAGGCGTGATAGGCGCCGATCAAGCCCCAGTGATGCAGGATCACGTTCAGCGTGCCATAGGTGGAGTCGAGGATGTAGCTCCAGACCAGGCCATTGCTAATGGTGAGCATGGCGTAAGGGATGATCAGCGCCGACCGGAACAGGATGCGGCCGCGGAACTCCTCGTTCAGCAAGAGGGCGCAAGCCAGGCCAAGTGCCACTTCGATAGGGACGGAAATTACCGTGAAGAGCGCTGTACGTCCGGCCGCGCCCAGCACATCGGAACGGTAGAACGAATTGGTGGCGATAAGGGTGTAGTTATGCAATCCCGCGAAGCTTGGCGTGGGGGAGACATCAAGGTTGAAGCGATTGAGACTTAGCCAGAGCGAATAGATGATCGGCCACACAAATACCAGGCCGATGATGACCAGCGTCGGTGCGAGAAAAAGGGCGGCGAGCGCGGCCTCCGGCAACTCTCGCCCGCTCGGAGGCCGTAGCGTCCCCCGAGCGGGCTGCGTGGTCGCGGGCGGTGCTGGCTTCGCCGTCCTACGCATCCTACGGATTGCTGCCGCCGGTGCTGGCTGCCTTCATCTCCGCGGCGGCGGCGTTAAGTGCTTGCTGTGGCGTCTCCTGGCCGAGGAGGGCCTTCTGTAGATGTATCTGCAAGCGCTTAGAGGCATCTAGGTAGCCAGGGAAGTTGGGCCGCGGTTGGGCAAAGGCAAATTGCTGACCGTAGATTGGGAAGTCGTCAACACCATCGCTCTGGGCGACCAACTTGCGCAGCGAGGGATCCGTGTAGAGCGCGGTGTAGATCGGGTATTGATCGAACTGGAGCATCCCTTGTTTTTGCGCGGCGGTACTGATCCACCAATTCAGGAACGCCTTGGCCTCTGCTTGGTGCCGCGAGCCCTTCATGATTGCCCAGCCCTGCGGACCCAGGCAGGAGCCGCTCTTCCGGGCCGGTGACCCTGGGATGAGCGCTAGGCGAATGTGACCACGCACGGCCGGAGTGGCCTGGGCGGGATTGAGCGAATCGGTCATCACGCCTTCCCAGCGCGTACACATGGCCGTCTTCCCGCTCAGGAGATCCTTCTCCGTGTCTCCGCCTCCATGGGTGAGCGAGCCGGGCGCCATGTAACCCTTCTTCAACAGGGTCACCATGAACTGCAGGGCCTGCACGCCCGCGCCGTGATTGAAGAGCGGTGTCGCGTTATCCGCGGCGAAGAAGCGGCCACCATGCGCGTCAACGAAGTCTACGTAGTCGCACGTCAAGTTCTCCGCCTGCATCCACGGGGCCGACATCGGCGCGATAATACCCAGCTTGGCCTGGTTGCTCTTCAGCGTTGCACAGTACGACAGCAAGTCGTCGAGCGTGGCCGGTGGGTGATGAAGACCGACGCTATCCAACATCTGTTTGTTGTAGTAGAAGTGTTTTGAACTATTGAAAGCTGGGACACCGTACAACTTGCCCTGATACGCGACCGACGCGAGAGCCGGGGGAGCGATTTTGCCCTTGACCGATGCCGGCAGGAAGTCTGTCAGGTCGAGGGTAAAGCCCGCCCGGCCGAAGGAGCCACTCCAGATAGTATCGATGGACACCACGTCGTAACTGTGCCCCCCGGACTGACCTTCCGTCGCGATCTTTTGGTACTGGTTGTTGGCGTTCTGGTCGTCGAGGGTAACCGAGATGCCGGTTTCCTTGGTGAAAGCGTCGAAGTAGCTTTGCCACTTCGCGGGACCAGGCGGCGTGAATTGGCTCGTCACCGTGACCGAACCGCCCGTCTTGCGCCCATGCGCGGCAGCCTCGACGAACCCGGCCATATCAGGGCCGAGCCACACGCCGGCTACAGTCCCCCCGGCAAGTACCTTGCCGGTCATCGTGAGCAATGTGCGCCGGTCAATTGGTTGGCCAAACAGGGTGGGATGATCGTTACGCATCGGCAGTTCTCCTCTACCATGCAGGCGTGGTGCCCGCACTATACTTCTACTGGAACGGCACGTTGGGTTCGGAATCCCTCCTCTCACTTTGGGGTTCTTCTATTAACGCCCTTGTATGCGCGCGTTAACTAGCGGCTAAGTAGTCGGAATACGCGCACTAGTTTGAGAATATTCCAACCACGCAAAAGACCGCGAGCGAGGCAATGACGATGGTGGACGAGCCGTGGATCCAAATCAGAGCACACGCTCCATGTCGGGGATCATCGCCAGTAAGGATTGAAGCATGTCGGGCCGCACCCTGTCAATCATGCTGACGCATTTAACGGAAGAGCGATGTGTATGGTGCACGGTGTTTCGGGCAAAACGGCTAGCTATGCGTCATGCCGGCTGCCCGCCCTGGACGGAACATGACAGCCGACAGGACGGGCAATAGCCAATTTACCACCTTGATGACGCACCGATACACTGGGAGTGCGCCCGCGGGATTGAAGATAGCTCTTCTTCATCTCGATACATCTGACGAGTGGTTCATCTGGTAATAGTTGGAAGACAAACAGACTGGACGACGGCCTGGTTCTGTCCTAGTATGTACTATGTGCCAAGGGAGGCCAAAATGGTGAATCAAGCAGCAAGGCGGGAGCGCATTTTGACCGAACTGGGACAATCCAGCGTCATATACGTGCATGAAATTGCGTCAAGGATTGGTTGCTCGCTCTCCACGGCGCGCCGTGATCTGGATACGCTTGCTTCTCTGGGCCTCCTCCAGCGCTCCCGCGGTGGTGCAATCGCGACCGACCCCGCGTCTGCCCGTTCCGCTAGGCTCTCGACAGATCATGAGGTGCGCGCGGCCGAGAAACTACGGATTGGGCGAGCCGCCGCCGAGTTGGTCACGAGCGGAGACTCGATCGCCGTGGGCGGTGGTTCCACGACCTGCGCACTTGTACGGGCGCTTGCCGGCAAGCAACTCAGCGTGGTAACCAATGCCTTGGGAGTAGTCCTTGAGGCTCTTCCGCTTACCGGTCTCCGCGTAGTGTTGCTGGCCGGCGAAGTGCTCACCACCCGCGAGATCGTCGGCCCGTTGACGGAAGAAACCCTTGCTCGTCTGCACATTGACACCGTGTTTATGAGCGTGAACGGTGTAAGTGTGGACAAGGGCGGCACGGTCATGAGCCATCTCGACGCTCAGGTCTTGCAGGCAATGGCGGGGCGGGCGCGCCGGGTGGTGGTTCTGGCCGATCATTCGAAGATTGGGCGTGCCGCCCTAACCCAGATTCTGCCGATTACGGCCATACATACGTTGGTGACAGACGCGACGGCGGAAGATCCCGCGCTGGCCGCGATTCGGGATGCCGGTGTGCAAGTGATCCTTGTCTAGCGGAGCCGGGAAGAAATTTCTGGCTTATTGCTCTTCTTGCCGTGCCTGAATCCGCGCGTCCCGTTACCGATCATTTACAGCCCGCGACAGATTGTTTACCGCGCGGTGATACGCCGCTAATACTCTGATCCTATGCTTCCTACAGAGCAGAGGACATGCTCCCCGGCAGCCGGCGCCGGAAGAGAAAACACAGGAAAATACTCAGGTAGGGAGAAAGAACGATGTCGCTTCGCATGGGAATCTCACGGATGGGCCGCTTCGCCACGGTTGCCGGGATGGCCGGTGTGTTGGTCGCCGGACTGGGAATGCCGGTCGCTAGCCACGCGGCCGGCGGGTCGCACAAGAACGCCGCCAGTAATGACTGGGTAGTAGTCTCGATAGCCGGTGACACGGCTCCCACCAGCATGGTGGTCCAGCGCGGCCCCAACAGCCGCGAGTTCACGGTAGACATCAGCCCCAGTACCACGATCGTGCGCCGGTTCAACGGCAAGTCCGATCCGAGTGAGCTGAGCGCTGGGGACCATGTGCAAATCACTGCCCTCACCCCAGTAGTCACGGCGACCACCCCCGCCACCACGACGACCACGGTCGCCACCGCCGCTCCGGTCATTATGGCCAGCGCGATCAAGGACAACAGCATCCAGGTTGCCTACACGCAGGTCAACGGGCGGGTCGTGTTCGTGGGCCGTGGCCTGGCGCGGATGGTCGTCCGAGTCACCGCCAACGAAGGCTCCAACGCCGCTATCCCCCTTGGTGACATCGCCACGGTGGATACCACCTCCAGCACCCCCGTGGACTTGATCGGCAAGCCGAACGGCACCATTGCCGATGTGCGGCCCGGCATGGTCCTCACCTTCTATGGGCTGAGCAATCGCGAGGGGCACATCGTCTTCGCTCCGCACGACATCACCCAACTGCTGTCCACCTCGGCCAAGACCCTGACCAAGGCCGCCCCCAACGACAACACCCCCAAGTAACGTCTCGGGGAACCCAAGGCAGAGGCCCCGCGCCGGAACCGGCGCGGGGCCTTTCCTCTGTCCCTTGAGATCTATTTTTTTGACCCTGCGCTTCCCTACCCCCGCACCCCCACCCGCACGTCCACCTCACGCCCCGCCGGCGGCGCGCCCAGCGCCAGTTGCTCGTCCAGCGCCACAAGCTCGGCGCGCG
Source organism: Chloroflexota bacterium (assembly GCA_035534995.1). Taxonomy (GTDB): domain Bacteria; phylum Chloroflexota; class UBA5177; order JANWHV01; family JANWHV01; genus JANWHV01. The sequence continues at coordinate 13,657 of DATLQX010000035.1, forward strand.
TGCGCTCCGCGTCCCACTCCAGCAGTTGACCGACCAGCGCCGCCACCCGCTCGGCTCCCTCGCGGCCGCGTGTGGCGGACATCCCGACCGTGAGGCGGCGAAGGAGCACGTCGCTCAGGGTGCGCGCTCCCTCGCGCTGCACGGCGTAGACCGCCTGGGCCAGGATGTCGGGATGGCGCGGGCTGACCGGGGCCAGCAATGAGCGGTCATGCTCGGCGATCGCCAGGACATGGGCGTAACGAGAGCCGTAGGTATGGATCAGATGCTGGATCAGGGCTTGGTCGATCCCCAGACGGCGGGCCTGTCCCTCGCTGTTCACGGCCACGTACCGGTCGAGGTGGGAGATCATCCCGCCGGGCAACGGGAGGCTCGCGGTGATACTTTTGCCCTTGACCCCCAGGATACGGCAGGCGGCGTTCACCGCGTCCTCGGCCACCCAGCGGTAGGCGGTGAGCTTCCCACCGATGATACTGAGCAGGCCGGGAATCCCGTCGCGGCGCCGGTGGTCGTAGAGCAGGTGCTTCCGGGTCACGTCGGACTCCGGGATACCCTCGATGTGCATCAAGGAGCGCACCCCGGCCCAGGTAAAATGGATCGGATCCCAGGGCGCGCGAGGAAAGAAATGCCGCGCCTCGGAGAGCAAGTAGCGCGCATCCTCCTCGTCCGCGGTGATGCGGTCAAGGTCGCCCGTGTAGTCGGTATCGGTGGTCCCCACCAGCGAATACCCATTCCAGGGCACGATGAAGAACAGCCGTCCATCGCTCTGGGCGAAGAGCACCACCGCGTGCTCGCTCACCTTTGGCATCACCAGATGCACGCCCTTGGTCCGCCGCGAGAGGGTATCGTGCCGTCCGGCCAGGGCGCCGATCTCGTCCAGCCAGGGACCGGCGGCGTTCAGGACCAGACGCGCCCTCAACTCCAGGCGAGCGCCGGTAAGCGTATCCTCGGCGATCACTCCGCGGATGGCCCGGCCCTCGCGGATCACGCTCACCGCCCGCGTGTGGTTGTGGAGCGTGGCCCCCGCCTCCTGGGCGGCGATCGCGTTCTCCACGTTAAGCCGCTCGGTGAAGGTAATCTGCCCATCGTAATAGAGGAAAGAGCCTTGCAGACCGCCCTTCCGCAGGCCAGGCTCCAGACTCCTCGTCTCTCGCCCGTTCAGATGGCGATGGTTGGGGAGGCTCTTGTCGAAGGAGAGCAGATCGTAGAGGACCATCCCGGCCCGCAGCTTGAGCCGGTGGAACTGGCTGGCCCGATAGAAAGGCATCAGGAAGGGGAGCGGCTGGACCAAATGGGGGGCATTGCGGAGCAGGCGCTCCCGCTCGCGGAGATCCTCGCGGACCAGGCCGAAGTCGTATTGCTCCAGATAGCGTAGTCCGCCATGGGCCAGGCGGGTGGCCCGGTTACTGGTCCCCCAGCCATAATCCTCTTTCTCTACCAGGGCCACGCGGAGCCCGCGGAGGGCGGCGTCGCGGGCGGCGCCGAGGCCAATGATCCCGCCGCCCACGATCACCAGATCGTAGGACGCGCCCGACCCCGCCCTACTCACCCCGTTCGGCCCGTGCGCCATCCTCTTCTCTCCCCTTGATTCGGGTTTTCCCGTTTCTGGTAGCGGATTCAACATACCATCCAGGCTGCCTCACCGGGGGAACGCCTCCCGCAAGCCGCCGTCGACCGGGAGCATGCTACCGGTGGTCTTGGCCGAGCGATCGGAGGCGTAGAAGAGCGCCGCCTCCGCCACGTCCTCGGCGGTCACGTTAGCACGGAGAATGTTCCGCTTCCGATAAAACTCCTCCAGATCTCCGGGGGCGATCCCGTACGACTTCGCCCGCTCCGCGCGCACTTCGGGCGACCAGAGGCCGGAGTTGGCGAAGATGGCATCGGGATTGAGCATATTGGAACGGATCCCGAAAGCGCCCCCTTCCAGGGCCAGCACGCGGGCAAGCTGGGCCTGGGCGGCCTTGGAGGCGCTATAGGCGCCAAAATCCTTGCCGGGGGCGGTCACGTTCTTGGTGGCGATGAAGACGAAGCTCCCGCCGGTCCCCTGCTGCTTCATGACTCGCAGTCCCTCGCTCGCCACCAGGAAATGGCCGGTGGTGTTGATCGCGAAGCTGCGCTCCCAGTCCTCCAGGCTGAGATCGTCCAGCGGCGCTCCGTGGGCGATCCCCGCGTTGGGGACCACGATATCCACCCCGCCGAGGGCCAGCAGCATCGCCCGGAAGGCGGCGCGCACCGAGTCCTGGCTGGTCACGTCCATCGCCACCGCCAGGCCCCGGTTGAGAGGGTGGGCGGCGTCGATCTCGGCCACCAGCGCCTGGACCCCGCCCAGGTTAATGTCGGCGCAGACCACATGGGCGCCGGCGGCGGCGAAGCGGTGGGCGATCCCGGCCCCCAGGGCCCCGGCGGCTCCGGTGATCAGGGCTATCCGGCGGCTCAACTCCCGTTCGGGCGGGGCCAGGGTCAGCTTGTAGAGTTCGAGCGGCCAGTATTCGGCCTCGAAGGCATGGGCTAGCGAGAGCGAGCGGTAGCGGCCGGTGGCCTCGGCGCCCTCCAGGATGGCGATGGTGCGGTGATAGACATCCTGGGCAATGTCGAGGGCCTTGCTGTCCTTGCCGATGCAGAACATTCCCACGCCCGCCACCAGGGCCACCCGTGGAATAGGGGACAGGAGGGCCTGCCCGGATTGGTGCGCGGCGTGATAGGCGCGATAGTCCTCCTGGTAGCGGGCGATCCCCTCGCGCACCGCCGCCGCCACCGACGCGGGATCGTGCGGATCCGCCGGCTCGATCCAGGCGGGCACGCGCTTGATGTGGAGGATATGATCGGGCGTGGCCGCCCCGCGAGCGATCAGATCACGGGCCCGGGTGGTCCCCACCAGGCGGAGCACATCCTCACTGTCGTCGAACCGAGTGAGCACGCGTTGCTCGCTGCCCAGCAACCGGCGGAGCAGCGGCCCGATCTGGGCGGCGATGGTCCGCCGAACCTCCGGCGCGGGGAGGTTCCCCGCGGGCGCCCCCAGGGCTGGGCCAGCCGCGGTATGGCGGGCCACGTAGGCGGCGGCGCGATTAACCAACTCGATATGCAGTCCGTAGGCGGCGCGCGGGTCGTCATCCCAGGTGATCAAGCCATGATTCAGCAAGATGACCGTGCGCGCCGTAGGATTGTCGCGCACCGCCAGCCCCACCTCTTTGGCCAGAGCGAAACCGGGGAGCCGATAGGGAATCAGGATGGCCTCGCCGCCGAACACCTCGGCCAGGAGAGAATCGGCGCGGTCGTTATTGGTCAGGGCCAGAATCGCGTCGGCGTGGCTATGTACCACGCAGCGGGCGGGGATGAAGCCATGCAGGAGGGTCTCGATCGATGGCCGGGGCGCGGCGGGGTCGAGGAGAGCATGGGCCAGATACTCGGTCATCGCCTCGTCGCTCATCCCATCGAGACCGAAGAGGGGGAGGATGTCGTCCATACGCACGCCGGGATAGTCGCGAGCGGTGCTGGTCTTGAGGTCGGAGCCGCTGCCCTTAATCCGCAGCACGGGCACCTGGCGGCCCCGGTAATCGGTCTCGACGGTCTTCAGGGACGTATTGCCGCCGCCCCAGAGCACCAGTTGTGGATCGGATCCCAGGGCGCGGGACAGGGCGACCAGGGTCTCCAGGTCGGAGGCGCTGGCGGGCGTGCTGGCAGGCCAGCGGTTCGCCACGGGGGCGATTGGTTCAGTATTCAAGGGTGTACGTCCTTTATCGGGAGTAGCGGAATGCGCGCACGCGCGGCCACGTACAGGGTAACAGTGAGGGGGGTATGATCGCCACGGCATCCCGCTCGCCGACCGGGCTCAGCCAGACCACGGCCAGGATGCCGCGGCAAGCAGGCATGCTTAACCCTTCCGCGTGATGGTGATGATCTCGGGGCTCGTGTCGGTGCGCGGCTGCCTGGTCCAGTCACCGAACTGCTCCTCGATTGCCAGGCCGGCACTGGACAGAAACGCGGACAACGCATCCGCGTCCAGGAACCGGAGTCTGCCCCGGCTCACCAGCGGAAGATCCCACCCAGGGCTGGTGAACGTGTTGATGCTATGCACGATATTCCCCTCAACTGGCATCACCACCTGGTACTCGCACCGCACCACGGCACCGCTGGGGTCGGAAACCTCGGCCGTGTACTCCGTCGACCAGTGCTCCCACGCACGGACCAGCGGATTGCGCGTCTCGAACACGAAACGGCCGCCCTCGGTGAGGGCTGCCCGGATCGTGCCGAGCGCGGCGCCTATCTCATCATCCTCGACAAGCTCCTGGAATGCATGGCCCGTCATGACGACCAGATCGAACGATCGCTCCCATCCTACCGACGAGAGGTCACCGTGGATCCACTCGATATCCGATCGCGTTCGCGCCTGGTTGAGCATGCCGATGGCTGGGTCAAGCCCGCATAGGCGCCCGGTATGGCCAGACTCCCGCGCGCGGCGCAACAGCGCACCCGTCCCGCACCCGACGTCGAGCACGGCTCCGGCGGACATCACCAGTGGCAGGTAGAAGGCGAGGTCGTCTCGCCGCGCCGGCGGATAGAACAGGTCATACAACGCGGCGAGACGGTCATCGGTGAACTGACGTTCGATCACGGCACTCGTCCCCTTCGCGAGCAACGCCGGCCCGGCGGAACCGGGTCTCCACCTATACTTTGGGTCCGGTCGGCCGCGAGACTTCCTCCGGCAGGGCACCGCCCGTCTTCTGTTCGCCGCCCTTGACTGCCAGGTCGCTCAGAGAGACGATCCCAACCAGTTGATTACACTCTCCACGGTAGCACGCGGTGAGTAAGCGTGCAGGGCTACCACGGCCTGGTCTTCGTCCCGAGGGGAAACGCGCATCGGCATTCCCGAATCGGCCGAGTATATTGGGTCGAGAATAATTGCTGACAGGCGTGGGAGCCGGCCAACCCTTGGGCGATGTCTCATTCTCCTGCGACGGCTTGGGGCTAGCATCCCCAGGAGACCGATTCCCGCAACGCTACAGGAATGTGGGTGGTACTCAACTCACGCCATGGGCGGATTGAGAAGCGGGGCGATATCCTGCCCACGTTCCTTGAGTCGCACTATCGCCTCGGCGCGCACCAGCATCCCACGCTCCCAGCCGGCAGCCGCGTGAAACTCGCGGGAGCATGATCGGCTGGAGCGCGCTTCGTGGCTGCCGCTACTCTTCTTGCTCCGGGGTCAAGGGATCCCGAAAGAGCTCAGCTACGGGATAGGAAAAGCCCGGAATGACATCCTCCCCATCCAGGCTGTCGTTCATCGTCAGGGCGCGCACTGGTCCCGTCAGCACGCCCGCATGCCACACGTCGACGTGGGTGCTCTGTGGCCAGACAACCCAGAGGAGGCGAGTGCCGGCGCGCAGGTACACCCGCGCTTTCGCGGCCATCTGGGCGGAGACCTGGGATGGGGACGCGACTTCCGCGGCGAGATCTGGGGCAAAGGGAATGGGTTTGGTCCGGTCCTGGATGTGCACCCGGCGTTCGGCAAGATAGAAGCCCACATCGGGCAGCAAGCCCGTTTCCGCGCCAGAGAACCGGTATACGCCATCAGCAGGCGTGACGATCCCAAGGCGCCGCGGTTGGACAAAGGAGCGGAGTGCGACATAGAGCGTGCCACCAATAGTCGCTGCCTCCTCGCCACTTCCGGCCATGCGCACCAAGACCCCTTCCACTACCTCGTAGATATACCCGTCGTCGGGCATGGTCAGCAGCAGATCGACCGTCACCGGACTGTAGCCAGGTACCACCTCGGCCCAGGGGGCGGGCGAGCGCGAAGCGGATGGGTTAAAGGCAGTGGCCATCGTCAATCCTCCCGTACCTATCATAGCGCGCCGGCCTTGTGCGGCACCGCGATGGTGTCGCCGCCCGCGGATCAAATGATGGTGACCCTGGAGCGCCGGGGTCTGATCCAGCGCACACCGGGCCGGGCTCGCTCCATCCGTATTCTGCTGCCTCCGGCGGCCCTACCGGATCTAGACAGCGGGCGGGCGCGGGTCCGAGAGGAACCGACCGCGGCGGGGAAGTACCCGCACATCGCCCAGTGGATTGTGGATGGCTGGGTTGAGCTCGGACAAACGGACTACAGTCGTTCCATGGCCCGAGCGCTGGACGAAGGCGGAATCGTCTGGGAAGGCAAGACAAGCTACGCGGACCTGGATGAATTGCTGTCCGATCTCAATGAAGGAATCGCCCAATGGACAGGGGAGCTGGGGGTAGGCGGAGCAAATGGCAAGGATGCTCATAGCAAGACGACGGGCCGGCAGTCAAGGGGAATTTAGCCCAAAGGCGGCTGCAAGCCAACCAGAATCCAGATCCAGCGTGCCTGTACTAATCAGGGGCTCATCTTCCGCCGTGATCGGCTCAATTGGCGGGAAGTATGGATAAAAGTGTTGCCATAAAATGAGATAATGGCTACGTTTCTATCCATGGC
>DATLQX010000036.1:0-4886 GCA_035534995.1 Chloroflexota bacterium
GACGGCGGAACTGGCGCGGCGGTATTGGGACGCTCGCGCGGACTTCACCTTTGGCTCGCGCACCGGCTCCATCGCGGAGTGCGTCGAATGGGCGAGGCAGGCGCGAAGCCGCCCGGTGATCCTGGCCGATTCCGGCGACAACCCGACAGCGGGCGGGGTCGGCGATCGTCCCGATGTGTTGCGACATCTATTGGAGCGTGGGGTGACCGACACGTTGGTGATCGGCATCGCCGATCCGCCCGCGACCGCGCTGTGCTACCAGCATGGGGTCGGCGCCGCCATGCCCCTCAGGATCGGCGGCGCTCTTGAGCCGGGCGTTCCCCCGGTATCGGCCACGGCCCATGTGTTGTTCCTGCTGCCTACCGATGCTCCCGGCGAACGGCAGGCCGTGGTCCGGGTCGGCGGCGTCACCCTGGTCCTGACCGCGCGCCGCCGCCCCTTCCACACGCTCCGCGACTTCACGGACCTCGGTTTGGACCCCAAGGCGTTTTCACTCCTGGTGGTGAAATCGGGCTACCTCTCCCCGGACCTTGCCGCCATCGCCAACCCCAGCCTGATGGCACTCTCTCCTGGGGCGGTCGACCAGCACACCGAGCGGCTTCCGCGCGAGCGTCTCCCAAGTCCAACCTACCCGCTTCAGCGAGAGTTCGCGTGGGAGCCGCTCACCCTGGAATCGGCGAGGAGTCCGCGTCTTGGGGCGCCGGGCGCTCGCCAGGAGCGATAGACGTTCCCACGCGCAGGCTAATGCCGTCAACCGCTCAGTAAAGTTGTTGGCGACTTGCACGCCAGGTAACCCCTTGAGCCATCCTCGGCTCTGGGTGGGCGGATGAGTCGCGCGACAGCGATAGACCAGCTTGACCGACCGTCGGCATGCCGCTCAGCGGAACATGTCGATATGCGCGGCGACCCACTCGGCGTAGGTGCGCGGCGCCTGCCCCGTAATCCGCTCGACCGTCGGATAGACGGTCATGCCAAGCGTCACGGCATCGGTCCCCCGCATGGCGAGCACCGCGTCGGCCCGCTCGGGCGTCATCCCTTGCCCGATCAGGGCCGCGCGCACTTGCGCGGGCGGGAGATCGACCACCTCGATTGGGGCGCCGCGCGCCGTCCCCAGAATCGCCGCCTGCTCGCGCGGGCTGAGCGCCTCTGGACCGGAGAGGGGATACGCCTGGCCGTCGTGCCCCTCCTCGGTGAGCACGCGGGCGGCGACCGCCCCGATGTCGGCCGGGTCGATCCACGCCACCGGTTGGTCCGCGAAGAGTGTGCGCACCGTGTGGTCCCGTCGAATCATCTCCGCCCAGCCCAGGGTGTTGGACATGAAACCCCCTGGACGCAGGAACGTCCAGGCAAGACCACTCGCCTTCATCGCGTTCTCGGCCGTGGTGTGCCAGCCAGTCACCGGGTCGTTTTCATCGCCGCCGGCCTGGAGCACCGACAAACGCACGATCTGGCGTACGCCCGCCTGGAGGGCCAGGGCACAGATCATCGCGTCGGGTGGCTGACCGTCCATGGACGGGGTCACCAGGAAGACGCGCTCAATCCCGGTGAGGGCGGCGCGCAGGCTCGCGCTATCCTCGAGGTCGCCTCGTACCAGTTCGACGGCGGGGTCGAACCGCGAGCGCCATTTCTCCGGGGACCGGCTCATCGCGCGCACCGCCTGGCCATACTCCAGAACCCGAGGGATGACTTCGCGTCCCACGACGCCGGTTGCGCCAATTACCAGGATCATCAGCTCAGTCCTCCAGCCACTCGGTGATCATTCGTCCGGCCGGGTGGATATCGACCTGGCGTAGCGGGCTATCCCCGGCACTGACGAACTTGTGAGGCACACCGGGCGGCACGACCACGATCTGCCCGCCGTTGACCTCCAGCGTCTCGTCGCCGGCGGTGAAGACGGCGCGCCCCTCCTGGACCACGAACACCTCCTCATAGGGATGGCGGTGGAGGCGCGGACCATGCCCCGGCTGGCTATCGACCAGGATGAACGAGAGCCCAGCGTCACCGTGCTGGTAACCCTCGAAGGTATAGCTGTTTCCGTCCCGCGGAAGCTCGCTCAACGACACAATATGGGCCATGGTTTGCTCCTCCTCTTTAATCTATTATCCATACCCTCGGGCTCAACGCTCTTGTCGCCGGCTGGCCGGCGCCTCATGTCTACCATGCGTCCCCCCTTTTCACCGGGCACGCTCCTCTGTCCTCGCATTGGACCGAGATGAGGGGTAGGCCCAGGTCGCGCACCTTGGTCAGCGCGCCGTGGAGCGCGGCTTGATCGGGTAGATAGCCGGCCAGCACGGTCTCGCCGTTCTCCAGGTTGGTAATGGTCAGCCCGTCGAACCACTCCGACCATCTCGCGTCGAGGTGCCCCTTGATAGTGATCGAGCAGTACATGAGCGTACTTACTTCTTCGCTCTTCTGGATCCATAGGCAGCGGAGACTCATCGATCACGCTCTCCTGATTAAGATCTCCTGCTCCCATTCACCGTAGGAGCCGGCCGGGTGAGATGTCGTCACCCGATGGGGGGAGGCGGGTGGGTGATTCCGCTGGGGTCTGGCGCGGGGAGCGGGAGAGGAGGCGGCGAGCGGCGGCTAGAGAAGGCCAAGTTCCCGCGCGCGCTCGGCCGCTTGTACCCGGCCATGCACATCAAGCTTGCCGTAGAGGTGCTTGAGATGCGTCTTGACCGTATCAACCTCGACATACAGGGCACGGGCGATCTCGGGGTTGGAGCGCCCGGCGGCCAGCAGTCGCAGCACGTCGAGCTCGCGTTCGGTCAGCGGTTCCGCGCCCGGGAGGCCGGCCCGGCCGGCGGGAGAGCGGTCCGGCGAGTGTCCCGCGCTCCGCGCGCTTCCCGATCCGTGACCGTTGAACGTATCAAGCAACTTCGCCGCGTATTCCGAGGCCCCGCCATGCCCGTGAAACTGGCGTAGCACGTCAGCCATGGGTGGCCCCTCATCGATGAAGAGACGGATATAGCCCTGAGACTGAGCCAGCGCCAGGGCCTGATCCAAAGCCGATAGAGCCGGCGCCGGCTCGCCGAGAAGCTGATAGGCCAGAGCCTGGAGGGTGAGGATCTTGGCGCGCGGCCAGGCCAGATCCGCGCGTTCCGCCTTCCCTCGTAGCTGGTGAAGCAGGGTGAGCGCCCGGCGCACGGGAGCGGAGTCACCGATCGCGCGTCCTTGCGCCAGCAGCACCTGGCTTGGCGCTAGCTCCAGATGTTCGGACGCATAGACAAAGAACTGCGGCGTCAGCCCAAACCGCGGCGGAGCCTCGTGCGTCTCCGCCCTCCGCAGCCAACGGCCTGCGCCATCGAGATCTCCCCGCGCGAGATGGATCTGAGCCTCGAAGGCGGCAAGCACCGCGATAAACGAGGTAGCGCCGAAGCCTTCGAGTTGCTCCCGCGCCTCCTTCACGACCGCGAGCGCGCCATCGAGATCGCCCTGAGCCTGCTTGATCCGCGCCAACACCAGTAAGTCGCACACATGCCATTCAATCCAGCGCTCTGCCCGCGCGGCGCCCAGGTCGTTCGAGAGCTTGATGCCCTGGGTCGCGCGGTCCAGGGCCGCCTCCAGCTCGTTCCGCTCTCGCAGGATGTCGGCCATTCCGGTATACAGGCTGCCCGCGAGCAGCGAGGGATGGGCCTGTTCCGTGCTCCACGCAATGGCCTGATCGTACATGGTAAGCGCCGGATCGAGGGTTCCGGCCAGACGATAGGCGCACGCCTGCCCCACGATCGCCAGCACCCTGAAGAGGCTAAAATGGGTCGCTTGATTGATCGCTGCCACGTCTCTGAAGGCCGCCGCCGCCTCGGGCGCCGATCCCTGGCTCAGATGGGCAAGCCCCAGGCCGATGGCCGCCAGACTGCGCGATCTGATCTCGGAGTCGTCGAGACTATCCAGCGCGGCCCGCGCCTGGGCAATCGCCTGGGTCGTGTCACCACGGATGGCCAGGATGATCGTCCGCCCAGCCGCGATCACGGCCCGCGCGTTGCCGGCATCAGCCGCCGGACGTGGTAGCGACTCTAGGGCCGTTTCCGCGTAGCGCAAATACTCCTCGGCGCCCTCGATGTCACGCATGTCGACCAGCAACCAGGCGTACATGATACAGAGCTGGGGTCGGGCGCGCAGCGTCGTCTCGGGGAGGGCCCGCAGCCAGGCGGAGAGCGTCCGCGTCTCGCCGCGCGCGGCCATGGCGCGCGCGGCCCGTCCGATCAGATCCGCGGCCTGGTCGTAGGCGCCGCCGGCCAGCGCGTGGCCTATAGCCTCTTCCAGGAGATCCTGTTGGGCGAACCAGGCGCCGGCCCGCTGGTGGAGGGTCGCCGAGTCGGGGATCGCCGCGTCGCCAATCTGGCGCTGGCGCAAGGCATCGGCGAAGAGGTAGTGATAGCGGTACCAGCAGCGTTCGTCGTCCAGGGCGATCAGGAAGACGTTGTGTCGCTCAAGCAATTCGATCACCTCCTGGCTGGCGGCGATCCGCTCGGCTGGTGGGTCCACGCCCTCGATGACCGCGGCGCACAGCGGGGCGCACAGTCGGTCAAGGATGCAGGTGTGCAGTAGGAAGCGCCGCGCCTGCTCCGGCTGCCGCGATAACACCTCGTCGAGGAGATAGTCCATGATGTAGCGGTGGCTGCCCGTAAAGGACGCGATGAAGGCGGGCGCTTCCTCCGCTGGGCGTCCCCGCAGGGAAAGTCCCGCCAACTGCAGGCCGGCGATCCACCCTTCGGTACGCGCCTCCAGCGCCGCGGCTTCGCTGGGGGAGAGGGAGAGCCCCATGACCGGGCCGAGGAACGTCGCGGCCTCCTCGGAACTGAAGCGGAGGTCGGCGGCTCGCAGCTCGGTGACGCCTCCGCTCGCGCGCAGCCGGGCCAACGGGAGCGGCGGGTCGGCGCGAG
>DATLQX010000037.1:0-15544 GCA_035534995.1 Chloroflexota bacterium
GACCGAGCATCGCGAGCACAAGCTCGATCCGGCGGCGATCCGGACGATCACCCAGGGGCCCGCCGCATCGTTGGCCGGTGACGTGATTGTGAACATGCGAAAGAATCGGGGTGTCGCGCCGGGCGGTGAGTAGGTGCAGGCGCCGACCGCCTTCGCGCTTCTTCGTTCCAGGGGCGCTGAGCTTGGCGGTTATCCGACTGATCGGTCGGATCGGTCGGATCGGTCGGATCGGTCCGATCCGCTCGTCGCCGAACCAAGCGGGTCTGGAGACCCGCGCCTCTAAAATGCGTCTCGGCACCTAACCCGAGACGCATCCCGTGCATATAAGGTTGGTGTACAGAATGTCCCCTCCAGTGCTAGAGTAAAACCGGTATGGGTGCATCGGGATGTCACCTGCTTTCATCCACTGGCCTGAGAGGAGAAGACGATGCGCCTGGAGGCCAGAACCTGGTGACGACAGGCGCAGGCTGATCTGATAACCCTCAATCCGGCTTTCGATCTGGTGCGTTATCCGGATCCGGTGAGGCGGGCGACATGATCGAGCGTGGCGCCGTTGCGGCGGAAGACATCCACGGCGCGGAGGCGCCAATCCACGATCCAGTATTCATCCACGCCTCGGCGGGCATACAGCTTCAGCTTCGCCTCACGGTCGCGCCGTTCGTTCAGCAGACCGGGAGACAGAACCTCCACTGCCAGTTCTGGGGCGGTTCTCAGCTTTCCGCTGTCATCCAACGCCATGGTCAGGCGTTGGGCGCTTGCCCACACTACGTCGGGCGCCACGTCATCGTCATCGGCGAAAATCACGCCAGGGGCAAGACTGGTATCCCCCAGACCGGAAGCATGGTTCCAGGCATCAAGGGCAGCGAATATTCTTCCGCACGTTGCTTGGTGATGCCAATGCGGCTGTTTGGACACGTATAATTCCCCATCGACAATCTCATAGCGCTTGCCGTCATCCGGCATCAATTCAAGGTCGGCGGAGGTCCATCGCGGCGGCGTGATCGCGGGATTGCTCATCATTACGTACTCCTACCAGCCGGTTCGCTAGCCAGCGCCGGTGGCGCCTTCATGGTACGCCGTACCCACCTGGGTGGAAAGCCGGAAGATCTCAACCGCCCCAAGAGTCATCCCACTATCGCACCCTCAATCTATCGTGTAGAGTATGGATTGTCGGGCGCCTTCGGGCAGAAGCGCCGAACAAGGAAGAGGAAGTGGACCATGCGACGACGATTCCGCCTGAACGCCGCCGCGGCGTCACTGACCCTGGTGAGCAGCATCCTGGTCGCCAATGGACTACCGCCCTATCAAGCGAGGATCACGCGCGCGGCGCCGGCCGCCGCGGCCCCTCCCGCGGTCGGCGGCTTGCTCTATGCCTTTGCCACCCGATCCGATCGGGTGGGACCGCTGCCGCTGGCCGAAGCCGCTGCCTACGCCGCCGAACGCGCTCTGTCCTTCAGCGTGGCCGAGGCCAACGTACCCGCGTCAAGCAACACGGGTGACGGCACGGCTCAGGAAGGGCAGCAACTGATCCAGGCCGCCCTCGGCAGCACGGGAAAGACCCCCAACCCCTTACAGCAGGTGAGCCTGCGCGTGGCCGCGCTCCTTGGCACCTCGGCGGCGATCCCGCTCAGTGATGATCCGGGACCGCCGGTGCGGACCGGCACGGAGAGCGCTGCCTTCGCTACCCGCCTGGTCAATCCGGGCTCCGGCGCGCCGCAAGTGACTTATCAGGATATCAGTATCGCCGCCCGCGGGTATCCGCTTCAGGTGCGTCGCACCTTCACCCCCCAATCCGGTTCAGCCGGTCCCTTTGGCCCCGGCTGGAGTTTCAGTTATGGCACGTCGCTCAGTTTCGACCAAACCGGCCAGCCCCAGATCACCGAGGCCAACGGGACCATCACGCACTTCGCTCTCTGGGCTGCCCCCAACACCTATCAGGCGACCGATGCCGCCGGCCAGAGCCTGCTCATGCTGGCATCCGACCATGCGGCCAGTCGCCGGATGCCTGACGGCACACGCCAAGAGTTCAACTCGCAAGGGCAGCTTACCGGGCTCTACGATCGGGCCGGGCACGGGCTTGTTCTGAGTTATCAGCACGGGCGGCTTGTCCAGGCTGCCGATGGGGCGGCCCGGAGCATCCGTTTCCTCTACACCAGCAGCGGGAGAATACGCGCCGCCATCGATCCCATGGATCACACGGTGACTTATCGTTACGCCGCCAACGGCACGCTCAGCGCCGTGCGTGATCTGGACGGGCGGACCACCGGCTATGCCTATCTCGTGCCGCCGCTTGCCACCTATAACCCCATCTTGCTCCGCCAAATTACCCAGCCGCTCGGGGCCTCCATCCGCTTCAGTTATGACGCCGCCTCACGGGTAATCCGGATCAGCGGTCCCGGCCCCTATCAGGCGAGTTTCACCTACAGCTCCGACCTGGTGACCGGCGGCCTCCAGACGACGCTCACGCCGCCCAACGGTGGCCCTATCGGGTTCATTTCAGGGGTGACTCCGGCGAGCGGCGGGGCCGGCGCCCAGGACACGATTGCCGAACAGCACGACGCGAACGGGAACGTGTCCGCGCTTTTGCGGACCGCATCGGGCAGCGTCACCAAGGACGCGGCGGGTGGGATCAGCACCACCAACCATGACGCGGCTGGACATCTGGTCCAGGTGAGCACCCCCCAGTTCGGCGCCACCCAGATCACCTACGACGACCCCACCGGGCAGGTTACCAGCCAGACCGATGCCACGGGTCGCCGCACGATGTTCCTCTACGACGCGGCCGGCCGGCTGACTGGAGTTCGCGATCCCTCCGGCGCTCTGACTCGCGTAGAGGAGCCGGCCCCGAATCACTTTCGGGTCATCAGCCCCCTGGGTCATGTGATCGGGATCGTGACCGACTCCGCCGGAAACCTGACCGCGCTCACCGATGCCCTGGGCCGCACGACCCGCTTCACCTGGGATACGGCGGGCCGCCTCACCTCGCTCAACGATCCGGCCGGCGGGCGCTTCACCTATCAGTATGACGCGGCGGGGCAACTGATCAGCCGCGCCGATGCCCTGGACGCCGTCAGCCGCTACACCTACGATGCCGATGGGAACCTGACCAGCGTGATCGATGCCCTGGGCCATGCCACCCGCTTCTCGTACAACGCGCAGGATCTCCCAGTGATGATCACCAACTCCCTGGGGCGCTCGGAACGGCTGACCTACGATGCCGGCGGCCGGCTGACCGGCACCACCGATGCGCTGGGCCAGACCACCAGCCCCCGCTATGATGCCTCCGGGCATCTAGTTGCCCTGGTGGATGCCACGGGGGCGGCCACCACTTACACCTACACTCCTACCGGCGCCGTTGCCTCGATCACCAACCCCGGCGCCGGCACCACGGTCCAGCGCTACGACGCGGCGGGCCGCCTGGCCTCGATCACCAGCCCCACCGGCACCGTTACCGCCTACCGCTACGACGCGGCGGGCCGCGAGATCGCGGCCACTATCGGGACGGCGACTACCACCTATAGCTACGATGCGCTGGGGCGCCGCACCGGGCAGCACACATCCACCGGCGCCAGGCAAACCGTGGATTTGAGTCCAGACGGTGCCCAACAAGGGGTAGCCGCGAGCGGCACGGCGGCGGTCCACTACACCACCGACCCGGCGGGGGAGATTACCGCCGTGACCACGACGGCCGGCGCGGTGCGCTACCAGTACGATGCGTCTGGGCGGCGGGTAGCCCTTATCGACGCCACCGGCGCCGTTACCCGTTACACCTATGACGCGGCCGGCCATCTGACCCGGCTGATCGATCCACTTGGGTCCGCTTCCTTCGGCTACAACAAGATAGGATTGCGTGTCTCGGCCACTCTTCCCGGCGGCATCACGGCGGTCTATGGCTATGACGCGGCGAATCACCTCACTGCCCTCACCTACCGGCGCGGCAGCTCGGTGCTGGTCCGCTTTAGCTACGGGTATGACGCCGCCGGCAACGTAGTACACCAAACCGAGAATGGCGCCGGCGAACGCTTCAGCTACGACCGTCTCAACCGTCTGGTCGCGGCTGTCCAGAATGGGCGAACCCTGCGCTATCAATACGACGCCAACGGCAATCTGCTCTCGGGGCCGAACGGCGGCGGCTGGCGCTACGACGCGGCGGGCCGTCTACTGGAGGCCGACGGCGTCCACTTTACCTATAACGCCGCCGGACTCCTGGTCAGTTCCTCCGACGGCAGTCGTTACAACTACGACGGCAACAACCACCTCGTAAGCGCCACCGTTCACGGCCACGCCGTGCGCTACAGCTACGACGCGCTGGGCAGAGTGATGAGCCGCGCCGAGGGTACGACTGTTACGCGCTACCAGTACAGCGGCACCACCCTGATCGGCATCCAGCAGGTACGCAAAGGGAAAGCGGGACCGATGCAACGGTTGCTCCTGGGCCCGGGCCTGGATGAATCGCTGGCCGTGGGGAGCAACGGTCACGTCACCCAGGTATTGCTGGCCGACCGTCAGGGCACGATTCGCCTGAGCGTGCAATTGCCTGGCGGCAAGCGCGTCGGGCAGGCGTACAGTCCTTTTGGCCAGGTAGCAGGCGGGGGCAACGGGATGCCCGGCTTCCTGGGCCGCATCACCGATCCCACCACTGGGCTCGTGGATCTCCGAGATCGCCTCTACGACCCGTTTCACGCTCGCTTCCTGGCGCCGGATCCCCTGGTCCAGGCCGGAGAGCCGCCGTATAGCTACGCGCTGGATAATCCTCTGACCTTCAGTGATCCCTTCGGACTGTGCATTGGCGGTCACAGCTCCGATGACTGGGCTACCCTGGGTGGGGAGGGACTCACCGCCGCTAGTGGGGTGACTGAGGGCGGATTGTCCTCCGGGCTGGGGGTTCTCGGAGTTGGTCTGGCTCTGGCCCAGACGATTAATTGTCCGTCCGCCGCCAATGCAGCCGGGCTCGGCGTCTCCACTACGCTGGCCACGCTCGCCATTTTGATGCCGGAACTGGGCCTGGCGCTGGCCGTGGCCGGTCTCGCCTTCGCCGTGCTCAATGCGCGAGCCGGACAGAAGTACTCCTCCTATTCCGATTGCGGCCCGGGCGGTCCGGCTCTCGACAATCCGGCCAACGGGGGCAGCGGCGACTGTGACTCACCCGAAAATAATACCGATCCGACCTTTCTCGATAATAGCGAGGTCGCCGGTACGGGCACCGGCGCCTCCACAACCCTCTCCCCTCCAGCACCTGGGGGCCGGATGAGCGTCCTCTTCCCCATCAGCCAGGCGGGCGCCGCCACCCTCACCATCTATACCAGCACCGGGGCGATCACCCGCCGCCAGAGCGCCTCGCGGCAGGTTGCCGCTCCCAGCGCCACCTTCTCCTGGGATGGGCGCGACGATGCCGGACACGCCGTGGAGGTAGGACGTTACTTCGCCTTGCTCCGTCTGAAGGCCCCCAGCGGCGAAACCGATACCCTGCGAACAATCATGCTCGGTCGGAAACCCGCCACCCCAACTCCTCCTATCACCCCCCTACACCCGGCCGCCGGCTCGCTCACCGCTCAGATCACCGTACCCCAGGAAGGATCGCTGGTCCGCGGAGTGCTCCCCCTGATCGGGGTAGCGGCGGGCAAGGATTTCGATCACTTCAGCCTGGACTACGGATCGGGCGGGCAGCCTACCAGTTGGACCAGTATTGTCGACACCAACAACATAGCCGTGGCCGACACCGGACCGGCGCCACTGGCCCAGCGCCACACCGTCTATGGAAATCTAGGTACCCTGGACACCGGCCTCTCCGACTATTTCTATAATGCCTTCAGCCACGACCATGGCCTGGCCGGGCTCTATACCGTCCGCCTGCGGGTGGTAGGGAAACATGGCGAGGTACAGGAGACACGCGCTCACTTTATCGTGGGACGGGTCGCCACCTATGTCCAGGACGCCTTGATCCCCAGTTCCGATGGACGGGCCACCCTGGCAGTGCCGAGCATGGCCATCCATGCGATCTCCCAACTCTTCGCGATCCTTCCCACCAGCCCCGCGCCGCCGCCGCCGGCCGGCCTTCGGGCGCTGTCGCCCGTCTACACTCTCCGTCCAGCGGGCTACCTGTTCAACACCCCAGCTACCCTGCGCATCACCGTCCCTTCCGCCCCTCGCGGCACGGCTCTCTATGCCTGGTCGGCGGGGGACAACGCCTGGGCGCCGCTCCCCACCAGCATTGGTCGGGGGGCGCGGGTGGCCACGCTCGGCGCCTCGATCCTACGCAATACCCAGTCTCCCGCTCTGTATGCCGCCTTCGTCTCGCAAGCGGCCCCCCCGGCGCCCCTGCTTCTGGCCCCAGCGGGAACGCAGGCGGCGGGACACGGCTTCAGCCTGGCGGCGGTGAGCCGCCCTGGGTCGGTGGTGCGCATGCGGTTGGATGGCCGTCCGATAGGAACTGCCGTGGCCGATAGCCAGGGGCTGGCGATGGTCGGCGGGATCACCTTGCGGGTGGGCGCCACTCGCTTCACGGCTACCGCCGACGATGGGGCAGGCCATGGCAGTGCGACTTCAGCTTCTCTCACCATCGTCGCGGGCGCCCCTCCCAGCGGACGGCATGGCGCCGGTGCCCCTCTGACGGCGCGTGCCATCGCATCGCCGCCTCCGCCGCCCGTGATCGACTCCCCCACTCACCACGCAATGCTGGCCAGCGACTTCCGCCGGCCCGCCGACCGGTGGCCGAGCGGATCGGCTCCGCTGGGCGCCGCCACCAGCGAGCGGTTCGACCCCGCCGGAGGGGGCCATGCGGCGCTCCAGATTACCGCGGGGGCCGGCGGCGATCTGACTACCTTCCTCCCCATTCGCGCCTTCGATTTGCGCACTCACCCCGAAATCACCTTCTCGTACAAGATCCCCGCCAGCGTAGAGGTCAATCTGGCGGTGCATGCCAATGACACCTGGTGGGTCGTGCCGCTGAGCGACCTTCCCCCCACCGCCGCCGACTTCAAGAAGACCTACTTCGCCCCTTTGTCCGGCAATCCATCGGCCATGCTGATCCGCGACAACCGGTGGCACTCCATCTCCCTCAATCTTTATGGACTGATCCGCGAACAGGTTCCCACCGGCCAGATCGCGGTTGACCGCATGGCGGTGGGTGACTGGATGCAGGGCGGCTGGATGGCCGTGCAGTCCTCTACCGCCAATCCGCCGGGAGCTCAGGTGCTGCTGGATCAGGTGGCGATCCCGGCGGCTAGTCGGCGAGCCATGGCCACCTTCACCTGGACCGATGCCGATTCCACTGGGATCTCCGCCTACAGCTACCGGCTGGATCACCATCCCACCACGATCCCACCTGCCCGTTCCATGGGCGCGACCGCCCACGCCACTTTTGGCCCCCTGGCCAGCGGCCGGTATTGGCTGCATGTGCGGGCGCGGAATCGGGCCGGGATCTGGGGCGCGACCGCCGGCTACCCGATCGTGATCGACGCCCTCGCCCCGCTGGTCGGGGCGCCCGATCCCGGACCCGGCGGTACCGGAGCGGCCTACGTGACCGTGCCGCTCACCGATCCGGGCGGCAGCGGGATCGACGCGGCCACCCTCCGTTTCTCGGCCTTCGGCAAGGTGTATGGTCCGGCCGGCGGCGCCGTGACTTATGCTTCAAACACCGGATCGGCCATCTTCACCCTGGCCCTGATTCAGCCGGCGCCCAGGAACTTGTTTCCGGGCGGGAAAGTGCCGGTGGCGCTGATCGCCGCGGAGGACGCGGCGGGGAACCAGCTTCCTCATCCTATCGCCTGGACCTATACCCTGGATATCCCCAATGGGCTGCCTGGGGGCGCTCAATTGCTGACCACGCGGGGCGGTGATTCGCCCACCTTCTCCCCTGACAGCGCCACCGTGGCCTTCATTTCCCATCGGAATGGCACTCCCCACCTATGGCGCATTGACGCGGGTGACATCGGGGAGAAGCAGGGCACCGCCCGCCAAGTGGTACCAGGACCGGGCACCGATGCCGATCCCGCCTGGTCGCCCGATGGGAAGCTGATCGCCTTCGACTCCACCCGAGATGGGAGCCGCCATCTCTGGCTGGTCCGCCCCGATGGGAGCGGGCTCATACGTCTTACCAATGGCCCGGCAGGCGACGCCCAGCCCGCATGGTCGCCCGATGGGAAGAAGATCGCCTTCGTCAACGACGGCGACTTGCTGGTGGTGAATCGTGACGGGAGCGGCCGTCGGATCCTGATCGCCGATGGCGAGCATGCGGTATTCGATCCCGCCTGGTCGCCCAACGGCAAACTAATCGCGTTCCGCCACAGCCTCTACGTGGACCAGATCTGGACCGCCCACGCGGACGGCAGCCACGCCGGGCCGGTCACCAGCCTGGGCGACGGCGAGAGGCAATCATCTCCCACCTGGTTGGCCGATGGGCGAATCGCCTATGTCTCCAATCGGCATAAGGTATCGGTCATCTATACCGTGGATACCGATGGAACGAGCCAGGCGGCGTTAATCGGCCAGCCGCCGGCCCAACTGTTCGCGCCGACCGATTCCCGCGACGGGGCGGCCACCGCCTTCGTCTCTACCCTCACCGGGAACCACAATATCTTTGTCAGCCGCCAGTTCCGCCTCGATCCCTTCGACCTCGGCGCGCCGTCGCTCGACGTGGCGGCCGGCGGCTCGGTCACGCTCAAATACGGCCTCAGTTCGCGGGCGGCGGTCACCGTGGAGGTCACCGATGCCTCCGATCATCGGGTGCGCGTGCTAACCAGCGGCCACACGCTCGCGGCCGGTGTGTACCAAGCGCGGTGGGATGGCCACGATAGCCATGGGCATGCCCTTCAGGAAGGCTTTTATACTATCCGGGTAGTGGCTACGGCGCCCGGCCTGGCGCCGCTCACTCGGGCCGGGGGAATCAGCATCAATAACATCAGCCTGCATGGTAGCCTGCGCGTGCTGGTGACCAAGGACGGGCGCCCAGCCGCCGCCGTGAGCCTTACCGTGCTGCATGGCCAAACCTATGTGACCACGGGCTACACGGGCCGTGACGGCACGGCGGTCTTCAGCCTCATTCCCAGTACGTACGACGTACTGGCGCAGTCCCCCCAGGGCGAGTTGGGTAGCGCGCGCGGTCTGATGGTTACGCGGCATGGCGCGCGCCAACAAACTATCACTATCACCGCTCCACCGCCGGCGCCCAATGGAGGGGCGCCCACCGCTACCCCGGCCGTGGCCGGCGCGTCGAGCACCCCGACGCGATCGACGGCAGCCAGTCCCACGGCCACCACCGTGCTAGGAACCTCCACCCCTACGTCCGCTATTCCCACGGCCACCCTGGTGTCCGGGACGGCCACCGCCACGCCCACCCTTGAGATCATCCCCACCGCCAGCGATCGGACCCAGGGCACGCTGGCGATCAAGGTGCTGACCTCGCCGGGCCTGCCCGCGAACGGGGCGCTAGTCGAGGTTCTGAGAGGCGGTATCAGCGTGGCCGATGGGTTTTCCGACAGCCAGGGTATTGAGACCCGCATCCTGCCGCCGGGGGACTACACGGTCAAGGCAGGCCTGGGTGATGCCTCGGCCGCGACCACGAGCCCAGTGCAGGTGGGCGCCGGACGCATAGCCCGCGTTACCCTGGACCTGGAGGCCGGTACGCTGATCCTGCATGTGGATACGGCCCCTGGGAAGCCGGCGGTAGAGGCGCTGGTCTCGTTGAATCGTGGCCAGGCCACGGTAGGCAACCATTTCACCGATGCTCAAGGAAACTTGAGCATGCTGGCGCCGCATGGCGTGTATCAGGTGAAGGCCAGCCTGGGCGATACCGTCGCTACCCTCCCGAGCGTCACCGTAACCGTCGGGCGGATTGCTCACGCGAATCTCGATATGGAAGCGGGGACGCTCACCATCACGATCTACCAGTCACCGGGAAAGGTGGCCGTGGGCGCCCTGGTCTCGGTATCCCGGAATGGGAACACGGTAGCGAATCACTTCACCGACAGTCAGGGTCGGGTCACTATCCTGTTACCGCATGGTAGCTATTCGGCCGGCGTCACCCTGGGCGATGCCGCGGCGACCCTGGTGGGCACGGTATCCGTCTCCGTGGGTGGTGAAGCCGCGGCCGGCATCGATCTGCATGCGGGAACCCTGCTGGTACATGTGCGGCAGTCATCGGGTGGACCGGCGAGCGGGGCGCTCGTGACCATTTCCCTGGGTAGCAGCTCTATCGGTACGCATCTTACCGACAGTCAAGGGGTGGTTTCCTTCCTGGCCGCCCAAGGCGCATACACGATACAGGCGCGGATGAATTCGGGCAAATCTATTACGGCAAGCGCGACCATCGTCGAGGGAGCGAGTAGAAGCGTGACCGTAACCATACCAGGCTCATGATGACCTTGCTCAACCAGCCGCCCTCGGACGCCGCCCGAACGCGAGGGCAGGGACCGGCTTGACGGCGGGTGTACGATGGGGATGAATTGGTCGCCGAATGCCCCGGCGTGGACGCGGGGCGGCGACGAGCGGTTGGAGGTGCCTCATGGTCCCGACTCAGAATCGATGGCGAATCACCGGCGACTACTTTGAGAACTGCAACTGTGACGTGGTCTGCCCCTGCCTGGCGTCGGTCAACGCGCCGATGACCGCTCGGCCCACCCAGGGTGCCTGTGAGGTCGCCTTCGCCTTTCATATCGAGGCCGGCAGCTACGGCGATCTGTCGCTGGACGGCCTGAACGCCGCCCTGATCGCGCGCACGCCGGGCGCCATGGCCGCCGGGGACTGGACGGTGGCGCTCTACGTCGATGAGCGCGGTGATACCGACCAGCGCGATGCTTTGCAGGCGATCTTTTCCGGGTCGGCCGGGGGGATCATGGGCCACTTCTCTCCCCTGATCAGCACTGTTCTGGGAGTGAAGGCAGTGCCGATCAGCTTCCAGAAGGAAGGCCGGCGGCGCGGGGTGGAGATTCCCGGCCTGATGCATATGGGCGTCCAGGCGGTCCCCAACGTGGCGCCCGATCCTATCATGGCGGCCAATCTACACCCTTTCAATCTGGAAGGGGTGGCGCTCGCCGTATGCGAGGATGGGAGCACCTGGGCGGATTACGGAATGCACTGGGATAATTCGGGCAAGAACGGGCATTACGCACCGATCTCCTGGTCCAACGCCTAGCAAGATTCTGGTTCGGTGAGTCTAGTACCCGCCTCTCCTGCTCACGCGGTGCCCGATCGCGGGCGAGCGCCGTCAATCGCCACGCTGGCGCTCCTTGCCGCTCTGGCCTGGGCGGCGGTCATCCTCTGGGCACGCTCGTCCTCGATGATGGACGCCATGCCCGGCCAGGCAACGCTCGTGGACGCGGCCTCATTCGCGGGTATGTGGCTGGTAATGATGGCGGCGATGATGCTGCCTTCCGTCACTCCAGTCGTCTTGCTGTTCCGGACCATGCAGCGCGGGCGCGCGGCCCGTGGCAGTCCCACGATCCCCACGAGCGCGTTCGTGGGAGGCTATTTGGTGGTCTGGGCTCTAGCCGGGATAGGCGCCGACCTTGCCTACGTCCTGGCGCAAGCCGCGGGCAGCCATACGCGGGCCGGCTCCGGCGCCGTGCCGTACCTCGGGGCCGGGATCATCGTGCTGGCCGGCCTCTATCAGTTCTCCCCGCTCAAGCACCGCTGCCTGGCCCATTGCCGCTCGCCCTTCCATCTCATCCTGCACGGCTGGCGGGACGGCCGCCTGGGCGCCCTGCGCATGGGGACGTCGCATGGCCTCTCCTGCCTGGGCTGCTGCTGGGGGATCATGGCGGTGCTCTTCGTGGTGGGGCTGATGAATCTTGGCTGGATGGCGGCGCTCAGCATCCTGATCGCGGGGGAGAAGCTTGCACCGTGGGGCCTGGTCATGAGCCGCCTGGTGGGGATCTTGTTCATCGGACTGGGGATGCTCATGGGCGCGCAGCCCCGGCTGTTCCCCGCATCGGGGCTCCAGCCGGTTGGGACCATGGCCGCGTCCGCGAGCGGAGTCCATACCTCTACCGCGACAGCCGGTCCCTACCTCCTCACCCTGGCCGTGCGACCACCGCGGGGTAGCTTCTCCTTGGCGGTGAGGGATCGCGGCATGGGCATGGCGGTGATCGGGGCTCACGTCACGATGCGGATCACCGGCATGGGCGCGCCGAAAGGGCCGGTGGTCTTGCCGGCGCTTTCTGGGAGAAACGGCAAGATTCCGGGGATGTATGGGGCTATCGTGCGGCTGATGCCTGGGGTGTATGCGGTTACCATCGATCTCAAGGGCCGCGCCGCCACCATGCGGATCCGTATACCCTAGCGGCAAGATTTCTTGCCTATCCCGCATCAAGCCCAGCAGTGGCCGTAGGGGCGGACTATTCGCTGATCGCGACCCATTCGCGCATCCGCTCGTCCAGGGCACGCTGAGTGGCGGCATAGGCTTCGGCCAGACGGCGCACGTCATCCACCCGCTGCTTCTCGCTCGCCTCCTGTAAGTCGCGTTCATGCTGGGCCAGCAACGCCTCGGTATCCGCGATGCGCTTTTCCAGCGAGGCGAGCACCTGCACCCGCTTCCGCGTCTCCTTTTCCGCTGTTTGGGACGTCCGATCATTGGTCGCGCGGATTTCCACGCGAGCCAGGGAGGCCGCTGCCTTGGCCGCGATCTCCTCGCGCGCCCTCACCGCCAGGTATTCCTGGAATGGCCCCTTGAACACCCGCAGGGCGCCGTTCTCAATCTCCCAGATCTGGGTGGCCAGCCGGTCCACCAGGTAGCGATCGTGGGAGACCAGCAGCAACGTCCCCTCGAAGTTCTCCAGGCTTTCCTGCAACACTTCCTGGGCCGGAATATCCAGGTGATTGGTGGGCTCGTCCAGGAGGAGGAAGTTCGCTCCCTCCAGGGCCAGAATCGCCAGGGCCAGCCGGCCGCGCTCGCCGCCGCTCAGGGCGCGGACCGGCTTCTCCACGTCCTCGCCCCGGAACAGGTAGCGGGCCAGATACTCGCGCGCCTCCCCAAGGTGCAGATTCTTATGGCCCAGCAGTTCCTCCAGCACCGTATGCTCGGGGTGGAGCGCGTCGTATGCCTGGGCAAAATAGCCGACCCGGACATTGGCGCCCAGGGTGACCGTCCCGCTTAGCGGCGGCAACTCGCCCAGCACGGTGCGGAGGAAGGTGGTCTTCCCGGTCCCGTTCCCCCCGATCAGGGCCGCGCACTCCTGGCGCTGTAGATCGATGGGGCCGGCGGAGAAGAGGGTCCGATTCGGGTAGCCGATCCGCAAGTCCGACGTGCGCAGCACTCCGTTCCCGCCCCGCGCCGTGGTCTTGAGGTGCATGGCCAGGTGCGGCGGGCGGCCAACCGGCGGACGCAGCTCGCGGATCTGGCGCCAGGCTTCATCGACCGTGAGCGAGCTGATCCCGCCCAGCCCGGTCTCGGACCAGCTTTTCCCCTGGATCCCCTCGATCCCCAACTCGGCGATGGCCGCCAGCTCGCGGCTCAACCGTTTGAGCTTCCCCTTGGCTTCCACCATCTTCCGCCAGCCGATGTAGCGCTTGATCAGCTCGATGTCGGCGATCAGCCGCTCCTTGGTGGACTCGAACAACTGCATGCGGCGGTCCCAGCGCTCCTGGCGTTGGCTCACGTAGGCGCTATAGTTGCCGCGATAGGTCTCCATGGTGGAGGGACTGAGTTCCCAGATGCGGTCGGCCACCCGATCGAGGAAGTAGCGGTCGTGGCTGACGATCAGCAGGGCGCCGGGCCAGCCGCGGAGCGTCTCCTCCAGCCAAGCGGTGGCCTCCATATCGAGGTGGTTGGTCGGCTCGTCCAGCATCAGGAGATCGGGCGCCTCCAACAGGAGGCGGGCCAGGAGGGCGCGGGTCTTCTGGCCGCCGCTGAGCTGGGCGATCGGGGTTTCCCACAGGGATTCCGGAAAGCCAAGGCCGTCAAGGACGGTAGCGATCCGCGTCTCGTAGTCGTAGCCGCCGCCCCGTTCGAACCCCTCCTGGGCGGCTCCATAGCGGGCCAGGATCTCCTCGCCGTGGTCCCCGCCCGCCATGGCCGCCTCCAGGGCGCGCAACTCCTCGGCATGGGAAAGTACCTCGGCGAAGACGGTTTGCATCTCCGCGTGGACGGTGTGCTCGCGGCGGGCGAATGCCTCCACTGCTTCTTGCCGGAGATAGCCGATCCGCTGCCCACGGGCCAGATGCACCGCGCCGGCGTTGGGCGGGGTGATCCCGGCCAGGACACGGAGCAGCGAGGTCTTCCCCACTCCATTGGGGCCGACCAGGCCGATCCGCGCGTCCTCCGGCACACTGAAGGACAGCTCGGTGAAGATATCAAGCCCGCCATAGGCCAGGCTGAGATTCGCGGCGGTGAGTAAGGGCATGGAGGCTTAGACTTCCACCGCCTGGGCCTGTCCGGCGCGGCGAGCGACCTTCACCCGCTCGTTGTTGTCCAGAATGCGTTTCCGGAGGCGGATGGCGCTGGGGGTAACTTCCACCAACTCGTCGTTGCCGATGAAGTCCAGCGCCTGTTCCAGGCTGAGCTTCATGGGGGTCACCAGCTTAATCGCGATCTCGGCCGTGCTCTGCCGCATGTTCGTCTGCTGCTTCTCGCGGGCCACGTTCACCGCGATATCGGCGTCGCGCGCGTTCAGGCCCACGATCATCCCCTCATAGACCGCCGTGCCGGGTTCGAGAAAGAGGCTGCCGCGCTCCTGCGCGCGGGCCAGACCGAAGGAGAGCGCGGTGCCGGCCTCGGAGGCGACCAGTACCCCGTTGCGGTCTCCTTCCATGGGGCCGTACCACGGTTCGTAGCCTATGAGCAAGCTGCTGAGGGTGCCGTTCCCGCGGGTCGCGGTGAGGAAGGCGGAGCGGAAGCCGATCAGGCCGCGGGTCGGAATGGCGAACTCCAGCCGGGTGTGGCCGGTACCGTCGCTATGCATATTGACCATCTGGCCCAGGCGACGACTGATCGCCTCGGTGCAAAAGCCGATGAACTCCTCGCGCGTATCGATCACCAGGTGCTCGACCGGCTCGTGGGTTTTTCCGTCGATCTGGCGGGTGATGACCTCGGGACGGGAGACCTGGAACTCGAACCCCTCGCGGCGCATGGTCTCGATCAGGATCGCCAGGTGCAGTTCGCCCCGCCCCGACACCTGAAAGACATCGGCGCTGTCGGTATCGGCGACCCGGATCGCCACGTCCCGCTCCAATTCGCGGTAGAGGCGGTCGCGGATATGGCGGGAGGTGAGCCACTGCCCCTCGCGGCCGGCGAACGGAGAAGTGTTCACTCCGAAGCTCATCCGCACCGTCGGCTCCTCGATAGAGATCAGGGGGAGGGCCTCGGGATTCTCGGCCGAGGCCACCGTATCGCCGATCGTCAGGTCGGGGATTCCGATCAGAGCCATGATGTCCCCGGCCGCGACCTCCTCGGCGGGAACCCGGTCCAGGCCCTGGAAGGTAAAGACGCCGGTGGCCCGGGTCCGGGTCGTGGTGCCGTCGCGCCCGATCACCACCAACGGGTCGCCTGGGCGGAGGCGGCCCCGCATCACCCGGCCAACCGCGATCTTCCCCTGGTAGTTGTCATAACCTA
>DATLQX010000038.1:0-11479 GCA_035534995.1 Chloroflexota bacterium
TGCCGCGGCCCATCGTAGGGGTTCGAGACCGCGATCCCCCCCTCGGTGATCCCGTATCGCTCCAGCACCGGCTGCCCCAACGCTCGCTGGGCCCGCTCGAACAGGGCGGGCGGCAGCGGGGCCGAGCCGGCCACGAAGAGACGAACCCGCGAGAGGTCCGCCGGATGCTCCTCCAGGTATTCCACCAGCCTCTGATACATAGCAGGGACGCCGAAGAACATCGTCCCTCCGCCGTGCAACAACTCGTGCACCACCGCCTCCGGGGAGAAGCGGATGAGCACCGCCGAGCCTCCACCGATGAGTGTGCCGTGCAGGCCGATCGCCAGTCCATGCACATGAAAGAGGGGCAGAGCCAGGACCAGGCGGTCATTCGCCGTCCACCGCCAGGCCTCGATCACCCCGCGCGCCTGGGCCAGCAGGTTCCCGTGGTCCAGCAGGGCGCCCTTGGGCCGGCCGGTGGTGCCCGAGGTGTAGATGATCACGGCGGGACTCTCGGAGTCGAGGGAGAGCTGGGGTAAGCTCTCGTCTCCTTCCGGCAAGTCCTCGATGTCCAGCACGGCGGTGATCGAGGGCACCTGTGCACGGGCGGCTTCCACCAGCGGCAGTCGGTCCCGATCGGTCAACACCAACATCGGCTTCGAGTCGCCCAGGATATGGGCCAACTCGCCTTCACGGTAGGCGGGATTGCAGGGATTGACCACGGCGCCCAGGCGCCTCGCCCCCAGGTAGGCCAATACCCAGGACCGGGAGTTCGCGGCATACAGACAGAGTCGGCTGCCTGGCCGCGCTCCCAGGCCATGCAACCCCGCCGCGATCCGATCCGCTTGGCGGCGGAGCGATTCATGGCTCTCCCAGTGGTCGCCCACCCGCAAGGCGGGCGCCTCGCCTCCCCGGAACAGCGCCTCGGCCAGCGTTCCCTGGCGGAGCACACGCCGGCAATCCTCGGTCGCCAGGGGCAGGGTCAAGTCGGGGCGGCGATGGATATGCCAGGCGGGCGGCACCTCCGGCTCTTGATTCATTGTCATCTCCTGCTCCATGGTGTACGTTCCCGGTCTCCATGCTACTGGGTACCGGAGTCATGGTCCACAACTCGTACGATCCTCATGATCTTGCGCTTAAAAGCGCATGAAAGGATGTTTTCCGGCTGAAGCCGGTTCACGATTTACCGCGTCCGTAGACCCGGCTTTAGCCGGCCGTCCGTGTCTTCCATCCGCTTTCAAGCGGAGGATCATGGACCCTAGTTACAGACCGTGATAAGAGAGTGGAGGCAGCCCAATAGTAGCTAAAAACCAGCCCCCACGATCTTGACCTGGGACCAGACCAACTGGACGGCCTGTTCCTCAGGGTAGAGCAATCAGGTGGCGCGCGACAAGCGGGAGCCCGGTCGCCCGGTCGCCAGGCCAGTGTCTCCTGATACAGCCACGAATCCACGGCCCGCCTATCATAGATCGGAAGAGTAGGCGGAGTGGATCGCCCACACGAGAACAGGACGGAGAAGCGGCGGATGGGTGAGTAGCAACGAGGCGGCCATCGTGGCCACGGCGATCACGAAGTCCTTTAAACAGGTGGAGGTGCTCAAGGGGATCGATCTCGAGGTCGCCCGAGGCACGGTCCTGGCTTTGCTTGGCCCGAACGGCGCCGGCAAGACCACCATGGTCCGCATCCTGGCCACCCTCCTGAAGCCCGATGGCGGGCGGGCGCTGGTCGAAGGCCATGACGTGGTCCAGCAGGCCGGCAAAGTGCGTTCGCTGATCGGGCTCACGGGGCAGTACGCGGCGGTTGATGAATTGTTGACCGGCATGGCCAATCTGACCATGATCGGCCGCCTCTACCGGCTGAGCGCGGCGGACGCGCGGCGCCGGGCCACGGACCTCCTGGCGGTGTTTGATCTGACTAACGCGGCCACTCGCCCGGTCAAGACCTACTCCGGCGGGATGCGTCGCCGTCTGGATCTGGCGGCCAGTCTGATCGCCAATCCGCCTATCCTCTATCTGGATGAGCCCACCACCGGGCTCGATCCCCATAGCCGGAACGCCATGTGGGAGATCATTCGCCAGTTGGTGCGCGAGGGCACCACCCTCCTGCTGACCACCCAATATCTGGAGGAGGCCGACCAACTGGCGGACCAGATCGCCGTGATCGACACCGGGACGGTGGTTGCCAAGGGATCGCCGGACGAGCTCAAGCGCCAACTGGGGGGCGAGCGATTCGACATCGTCACCGGCAGCCCCGCCGCCTTCGAGCAGGCCGTCCTCCTCCTGGGCGCCCGCGCCCTCCAGGCGGATCGCGATACCTGGACCCTCAGCCTGCGGGCCGATGAAGGGTTCCAGAAGCTCTATGAAACGCTCGGCCAGTTGCAACAGGCGGGCATCGAGATCGCGGGCTTCTCCTTGCATCGGCCCACCCTCGACGATGTGTTCCTGCGCCTGACCCAGCGAACCGCCGGCGCTGAACTGAAAGGAGGTGAGTAACCGTGGCCACCATCATGCCGCCCATGGCGGGCATCCAACCGCTCAGGCGATCACGGGTATTCTGGGTGGTCAGCGATACCTGGGTGCTGATCGTACGCAGCCTGCTGCATATCAAGGAAGATCCGGAGCAGCTACTCTCGCTCTCCCTGCAACCGATCATGTTCGTCGTGCTCTTCCGCTATGTCTTCGGCGGGGCGATCAATACGGGCGGGGTGAGCTACGCGAACTTCCTGATGGCCGGTATCTTCGTCCAGACCGCTGCCTTTGGCTCGACCACGACCGGAGTCGGCCTCGCCACGGACCTGCGGCGAGGTATCATCGACCGTTTCCGCTCGCTGCCCATCGTGCAAACGGCGGTGCTGACCGGCCATGTGGCGGCTGATTTGATCCGGAGCCTCCTCGCGTTGGCGGTGATGATCGTTACTGGGCTGCTCGTGGGCTTCCGGCCGAGCGCCGGCCCCCTGGCCTGGCTCGCCGTCATCGGCTTGCTGCTCCTCCTGACCTTTGCCCTTTCCTGGGTGTCGGCGATTATCGGCCTGATGGGGAAGAGCATCGAGTTCGTCCAGCAGGCCAGCTTTATCTGGCTGTTCCCCCTCACCTTCGCCAGCAGCGCCTTCGTCCCGACCCAATCCATGCCGGGCTGGCTCCGCGGGTTCGCCGATAACCAGCCGATTACCCTCTACGTGGACGCCGTGCGCAGCCTGCTTCTCGGGCAGCCCGTGGGGAACCATGGCTGGCTGGCCGTGCTCTGGGGTCTGGGGATCCTGGCCTGCGCCGTCCCGGTGGCCAGCTATCAGTTCCGCCATCAGATCGCGCAGTGAGGCGCCAATCTTATGTCGCGTTGGGGTCCAGCGCCTCCATGAGCCCTGCCTCGGGGGTAAGGGCGCGTCCCGCTGTCCATACCTGGTCGAACTCCTGATCACCCAGGGCCAGGCGCAGCCGCGTTTCCACGGTCTCGTAGTCTCCGTCCTCGGGTGGGGGAGGATGGTGGTCGGAAGGACAGATGGCCGAGGCTAGGCCAAGCAGTCGTGCCCCGCGCCACGCCCGATTCTGGTCCGCCGCCAGCCCGGCCAGCCCCACCACGGCGGTGGTCATGATCCGCCGATCATCGATCGCCTGGGCCAGGCCGATCCCTTCCCGGAAGGACGCCGCGGCCTGATCGGGCCGGCCAAGATCGCGGGCCACGAAGCCGCCGAGGATCAGGCAATCGGCGGTGCCTTGCCGATCGCCCAGTTCCCGGCGCCGGGCAAGGCTCTCGGCGCCATGGATCGCCGCCTGCTCCGCCTGTCCTTGCCGCCAGGCCACCACGCTGAGGTTATGGAGAATATAGGCGACGCCCCAGCTGTCGCGCTCCTCCCGGCGGATGACCAGGCTCTCGTGATAGAGGCTGGCCGCCCGGTTCAGATCGCCCTGAAAGCGCGCGGTGGTTCCTAGATTATTGAGCGCGACCGCGATCCCTACCCGATCCCCAAGTTGGCCATATAATGCGCGGCTCTGGTCGTATCGTTCCATGGCGAGCGCGAACTGCCGCTGATTGCGGGCAATACTGCCCAACGTATTCAAGATATCCGCCATGTGCGGACGATCGTCCAATTCGCGGCACAGGGCCAGACATTCCTCGCACCACGCGACCCCGGCTACCAGGTCGCCCATCTGAGTCGCGAGCAGACCGGCCACCCGCAGGGCATCGGCTCGCGGCTGTTGCCCTAATGGACCGGGAAGGGCAAGCAGATCCTCCACCCATCGCCGGCCCTCGCCAAGATGGCCATGGATCACCCAGAGCCGCCATATCCCCATGGCCAGGCGGATTCCCAGTTCCCGCTCTCCGGTCTCTCGCGCCCAGCCGAGGGCGGCGCGCAGGTTGTCGTGCTCGCGCTCCCAACGCTCCAGCCAGGCCCCCCGATCGTCCGCCAGGGAAAATGCGTCGGCCTCCCCGCGCGCCAGGAAGTAGAGGGCATGGGCTCGGCGCGCTTCTCCGGTCTCGCCCTGAGCGGCAAGTTGCTCGCGCGCGTATTCCTGCAAGGTCTCCAGCATCACCAGGCGCGGTTCACCATGGATCTCCCTTTGACTGAGAAGACTTTTCTCAATCAGCGAGGAGACGCAGTCTAGTACGTCAGGGGCCGTGGAGTCCGCGCAGGTCGCCTCGGCGGCTTCCAGGGTACACCCGCCCTGAAAAACGGCGAATCGGCGGAACAGCGCCTGCTCGGTGGGGGAGAGCAGGTTGTAGCTCCAGTCGATGGTCGCGCGCATGGTCTGCTGCCGCCCCGGTAGGTCACGGGGGCCGCCGCGAAGCATGGCGAGTCGAGATTCCAGGCGGGCCAGCAGGGTCGTGGGCGGCAGCAGGGCCACCCGAGCCGCCGCCAGTTCAATGGCCAGGGGCAGCCCATCCACGCGCCGGCAAATCTCCACCACCGCCTCGGCCTGATCCGCCTTGAGGGTAAAGCTGGGCTGCACCGCGCGGGCCCGCGCCACGAAGAGGCGGGTCGCCGCGAAGCCGGCCAGCGCCTCCAGCGGCAGGCGCCGGTCGGCCGCTGGAACCGCCAGGGGCGGTACCTGAAACTGCTGCTCGCCGCGGACCCTCAAGGCGATTCGGCTGGTAGCCAGCACCACCAGACGCCGGCATTGGGACAGCAGATCGCTGATCAGGGACGCGGCGTCCACCACCTGCTCGAAGTTGTCGAGAACCAGAAGGGCATGGCGATCATGGAGCAATCCCACCAGAGCGTCGCGTGCGCTTTGCGTGCCCGTCGGGCGCGCGTCCAGCGCCTGGGCGATTGCCGTGGCCACCAGACCCGGATCGCGGACATCGCTCAGATCTACCCAGACCACGCCGTCCTCAAACGTGTCCCGCAAGGCGGTTGCCACCTGGAGGGAAAGCCGGGTCTTCCCCACCCCGCCGGGTCCGGTAAGGGTCAGGAGACGAGTACCGCTCCCCGCCAGGGTATGCCGCAAGGCATCGGCCAACCGCACTTCTTCTTGCTCCCGCCCGATCAGCGGCGTGGGCGGCACGGGAAGCGCGAAGGCGGCGGGCACGGCTGATGGCGAACCGGCCGGGGAAGGGGGCGCCTCGGCGGACGGCACCTGGTCTTCCCCGATCGCCGCCCCCACGAAGCGCGAACGGTCGCGCTCGGCCAAAGCGAGAGCATCGGCCAGCAGGGCCACGGTATCGGGACGGGGAGCGGTCCGTCTCCCCCGCTCCAGGGCCGCGATGGCGGCGGCGCTGAGACGCGCCCGTTCGGCCAGCGCCTCCTGCGACAGACCCGCCGCCAGTCGATGCCGGCGCAACAGGGCGCCAAAGGTTGTCGGTCCAGACTCAGTGATTCCCGCCATGTCCCCTCATCCAGCTACCGGCGCGAACAGGCAGGCTTGATGTCCCCGCCTCGCCACCGGGCTTCCGCCGTGCTTGGCACGCCGAGATCACCTTCCCGCTCGCGATTTGCCCCCTACCCCGTGTTCCGCCAGTGTACTATACGAGCGGGAGTGGGGTTGCGGAATCTACTAGTTATGTGCATTTAGTGGGGTCGGGAGGGTCATGCCAATCGATAACACGCTCTACGACCTACCGGGAGATATCTGGTGGGATGATGCTCACCCCCTTGCTACCCTCCGCACCATGGTCAACCCCGGCCGCGTCCCCTACTTCCTCCATGTCCTGGTGAACCGGCTGGAACTCAATCCGTCTGATACGCGCGTGCTTGAGGTCGGCTGTGGCGGCGGGCTCCTGGCCGAGGAGATCGCCGGACTCGGTTTCTCCGTCACCGGCATCGATCCGTCCGAGCCCTCCTTGACGATCGCCCGCGCTCACGCCGCCCGTTCCGGTTTCCGTATCGACTACCGGACGGGGGTGGGCGAGCGCATCCCGTTTCCCGACGCTTCCTTCCCCGTGGTCCTGTGCTGTGATGTGCTGGAGCATGTGCAAGACCTCGACAAGGTGGTCGCGGAGATCGCCCGCGTCCTTGCTCCCGGCGGGGTGTTCCTCTACGACACGATCAACCGGACCCTGCTCAGCAAGCTAATCGCGATCAAAGTGATTCAGGAATGGCCGGCCACTCGCTTCGTTCCCGCCAACTTGCACGACTGGCAGCTATTTATCAAGCCGGCGGAGTTGCGATCCGTCCTGGAGCGCCATGGCCTGAACAACATCGAGACTACCGGCCTGAGGCCGGCCGCTGGCCCCCTCGCCCTGTTGCTAGCCGCGCGTGATTTTCGAAGCGGGAAACTCAACTTCGGGCAACTCGGACGCCGCCTCGCCTTCCGCCGCACCCGCCTGCTGGCCTGTTCGTACATGGGATACGCCCGCGAACCAGTACTTTCCACCTAGTCGGCATCCGACTTGCGGCAGGCCGTGCTCGCTTGCCGGCCCCAGCAGGGGACGCCTGGGGTGTCGCAACCACGGCCACCTGTATATTGGCCCATCGACGCTATCGAACTGGGCGATCACCTCCTGGAGATTGGTCGCGCACGGGCCTCGGGCGCGACCGCGCGGGCACCGCGGCGAGCCCGGTCCAACGATTGGCTCGCTAAGCCTTTGCCGGAACGCCGAACCAGACTTGCCTACACCCGCGCCTTCTCCGCTGATCAGCACAAGCGGATGGCGTTCGGCCTGATTCCCCAGGGTACGGACGATAGATGGTTCATCTATATCGAGAGCGACCAACTCTTCTTTCACCGCGGTTGGACTGGTTACTGCATCTTCACCGTGCAGCTTGTACCGTCGGGTATGGAATACGCCGTGGCCGAGGCGTGGGTGAACCGCGATCCGAGCGAGTATACACAAACCGATTCCGAGGCCGACATCCGGCTACTCGACGACTTGATCGAGATGCTTCTACAAGAAAATCTTGAATAGTCTCCGGCCCACCGCCATGAGCGGAACGCCGATGATCCTCCGCGATCGGGCAAAGGGCCGGGATGGTTGCGTGGCACGGCACTCCCTCCTAAGAGAGCACAGATCGTCCTGCCGCATGACCACGAAGAGGTAGGCAAGGTTCGAGTTAGGGCAGAGTCCCATCGCTAGCTACTCCCTGCTACGGGCCCTCCCATTGGTGTGGCCTCGCAGAGGTAGTGTAAGCCCATATTTCTAAATAATAAAGTCAATGTCACATAATTATCAAGTTAGGTATAAAATAGTAATGTTTATGCCAGCCTTGACGGCCACTGCTGGACGATCAGGCTACCGCGCCTGCCAGCCAGCCCGCCGCGAGGGCCAGCGAGGCCAGGGCAATGACCCCGAAATTGAACTGCAAGGTAGCGGCGGTCGGACGGAGGCGGTAGCCCAGAATCGCCGTCAGCAACAGCACCACCGAGGTTCCCAGCCCGGTTGGGTAGGCCCAGCCGCGATACTCCAACACGGGGGCCAGGATCAGGGTAAGCCCCTGCGCCGCTGCCAGCGCGCCCCAACAGAGGCCGAGACTCCGCCGCCGGCCCAGTTCATGGGTGAGTCCGCGAATCCCGAAGCCGTGATCACCCTCCAGATCGGGTAAGGTATTGGCCAGATGGATGGCCAGGCCAAGCAACAGCCCAAGCGGATACGCGGGGGTCAGCCGCCCGGTGAGCTTCTCCATGGCCGCCCAGGCCCACACGGGGAGGGTAGGGATTGCCACGCCATAGGGGAGCCAACTCCAGCGGCTCCGCTTCAACCAGAGGTCGTAGGATAATCCGCAGCCCAGGCCAAGCAGAGCCGCGAACACGGTGGGCATGGGCAGCGACGCCGAGAGAGCCAGGCAGCCAACCGACAGGGCCCCAGCCAGGACCGCCGCCGCCTTCCGCGAGATGACCCCTCTGGCAACCGGCTTCCAGGGCTTGGTCGCGGCATCCAGTTCTCGGTCCACCACGTCGTTGGCGGCGCCAATCGCTCCCTGTGAGCAGGCCACGGACAGCACGAGCCGGGCCAGCGCCCCCGTCTCGGCATGCCCACCCGCCGCCATCTCCGCGAACAGGAAGGAGGATGCCGTGACCAGCGCCGAGGGGAATGGATGTAACAGACGAAACCACCCCCAGGCGGCCCGCCTCCACTCGCCAGGTCGTGACGATGCTTCCTGGTCGATTGCCTGCCCTCGATCCTGACTAACGACCGATACGGCGCCTTTGATCCCCAGTGTACCCTGCATGCCAGGGCTCTTAGTGGGAGCGCGGATCGCCAGGCCCACTGAGCTTGGCGGATATTCGCCTGATCGGTCTGATCGGTCTGATCGGACCGATCGGTCTGATCGGACCGATCTCGTACCAGGCGGGCCTGGCGACCCGCGCTCCTCATCTCCACGGACGCGCGACGTACCCCTTATCGACACGGCGACCGCCCAGTAACCCCCCGCCCGGTATTCTTATCAGTGTATGGTATGGCGGATCGGAGGACTGGATCGGTGACCCGGAGATCGGGAAAAGGGCTGGCGGCCTGGCAAACGCGCTGGGTCGCGCTTCACGATGAACTACACCTGCTGGAGGTGCTGCTCGAAGCGATCGAGCCGCGCCCCGAGTATACCACCGAGTACTGGGCACTTGGCGCCGATCTGATCACCCTGGGCCAGGATCTCGATGAGACTTACACCATGACCCTGGCGGCCGGCGGCCCGGAAAGCGACGCTCCCTACCTCGAACTGCGCGGGCGCCTCACTCACTTGCAGGCCCGCGCTCAACTCCTCTCCCTGGAGCACGATCTCGAATAGCAATCGCGACCTCGCTCCCGGCGGATGAAATGGGTCGCCCACCCGGCCTCAGCCGGAGGCCCCTTTCCGACCCCTACTCTCCCGCCGCCTGCTTGGGCGCCGCCGCTCGCCTTTCCGCCTCTTCTCGCTCTCTGGCCGCGCGTGACTGGCGGCTCCGATACCAGACCGTACCCACGATGACGGCAAGCAGAACCACGACGATCACCACACCAACCGTGCCGAGGGTGGTCAATACCTTTTGCAGCTTGTCCAGGTTTTTGCCCAGCTCGTACCCGATCAAACCAAAGGTGGTGGACCACAGAATGGCCCCGCAGGCATTGTAGAGAAAGAAACGCCAGGGGTTCATCCGGTTCACCCCGGCCAGGAACGCGGCCCAGGCCCGGAGGATGGCCAGGAAGCGGCCAAAGAACACCGTGGCCCCGCCGTACTTGCGGAAATAGCGTTCGGCGTGGTCCAGGTGGGACTCGTTGACCCGGACGTACTTCCCGTACTTGGTCACCAGCCCCCGGCCGCCCGTTCTCCCCACCCAAAAACCGAGATTATCGCCGGTGGTGGCCCCCAGAATACAGGCCACGATCACCCAGGGCTCCTGCAAGGAGCAACCCTGGGCCGCGTAGACCGAGGCGGCGACCAGCATGGTCTCGCCGGGGAAGGGGATGCCGGTGCTCTCAATCCCGATAAACACGAAGACGGCGATGTACCCAAATGTATCGAGAAAATGCGAGATGCTGACATGCAGGCCAAGGACGGAAATATCCCTCAGCCAGCCGGGTAGGCCGGCGCAGGCGGCAAGCAACAGGGAAAACACCGTACGCTAATCTACCTTCTCGATCCGAGCGCCCAGGGCGCCCAGACGATCCACGAAATTCTCATAGCCGCGCTCCACCAGTTCCACGTCATGGATCTCGCTGGTCCCCTGGGCGGCCAGGGCTGCCAATACCAGGGCCGCGCCCGCCCGCAGGTCCGGACTGTAGACGGTTCGGGGTCGGAGCGGGGTCGGCCCGGTCACCACGCAGCGATGCGGGTCGCAGAGCACGATGTTGGCGCCCATGTTCACCAGCTTATCAATGAAGAACATCCGGCCCTCGTACATCCAGTCGTGGATCAGGGTGGTGCCGGCAGCCTGGGTCGCCAGGACGATCAGCACCGAGGCCAGGTCGGTGGGGAAGCCGGGCCACGGATCGGTCGCCACCTTCCGAGTCGCCACCAGTTCCGAGGGACGGACGTGCAGGGTGCCCTCGCCCTCCTCGAAATCCACGCCCATCCGGCGCAAGACCAGGCCGATCATCTCGAAGTGCTGGGGCACGAAGTTGCGAATGGTCAGGTTGCCGCCGGTAAGGGCACCGGCGATCGCCAGGGTTCCCACGTCTATATGATCGGTGGAAATGCGGAACTCCGTCCCATGAAGGGCCTCGGTCCCTTCCACCCGAATGACGTTGCTGCCCACGCCCTTGATTTTGGCCCCCATCTGCAGGAGGAAGCGGCAGAAATCCTCCACATGCGGCTCGCAGGCGGCGTGCTTGACGACGGTCTGCCCCGCCGCCAGGCAGGCCGCCATGACCGCGTTCTCGGTCGCGGTCACTGATGCCTCGTCCAGAAACACGTTGGCCCCCAACAGCTTGGCGGCGGTAATGTCGTAGACGCCGTCCACCTCGGTGACTCGCGCGCCCATGGATTGCAGGGCATCAAGATGAGTGCCGATGTCTCGGCGTCCGATCACGCAGCCCCCTGGGTGGGTGGTGCGGGCCCGCCCCAGGCGGGCCACCAACGGCGCCACCAGGGTAACGGCGGCGCGCATCTTCCGCACCAGGTTGGGATTCAGGGTAGTTTCGCGCACGTCGGCGCAACAAATGCGCAACGTCTTGCTCCCCAGGCCCTCCACGGAGGCGCCCAATTCACGGAGCAGGTTGCCCATCACCACCACATCGGTGATCTGCGGCACATTGGTCAATACGCAGGGGTCATCGGTCAGCAACGTAGCGGCCATAATCGGCAGCACGGCGTTCTTATTCGCCGCTGCCTCTACCGTGCCCTCCAGGGCCACGCCGCCTTGCACCACATAACGGGACATGCCATCTCCTTGGATAGTGCGCCCGGCCGCGCCATCAAGCGTCCAGTTCGCGGCCCACCCATAGTATAAGGTCCAGCAAGAATGCGCGCCTTGGTCAAACGGGGGATTGGGTGCCGGAGATTCGCGATTCAGGTTGGATCACGGCCACGGTCGGCAAGAGTCCGCCTGGGAGCAGGCATTGTAGGAGCGCGGGTCGCCAGGCCCGCCTGGTACGGGGACGATCAGATCGGTCGGATCGGTCGGATCCGACCGATCAGTCGGATAACCGCCAA
>DATLQX010000039.1:0-3951 GCA_035534995.1 Chloroflexota bacterium
GGTTGGCCTCCTGCAACTGCTTGACAAGGGCAGCGATCAGGAGGCCAATCTGGCAATCGGGGAGGCGGCGTGCCGGCACGCCGCCGAACTGGGCGCCGACATCGCCCTATTCCCCGAGATGTGGAACATCGGCTACACGCCCTATATGGACGACGAGGACGAGTCCACCAACTTTTGGCGCGATCCCGCCTGCCCACCGCCGCCCTACGTCCTCGATCCCGCGCTGCTGGAGGCTCGGACGCGCTGGCAGGCCCAGGCGATCGATCGTGAAGGTCCGTTTGTCACCCACTTTCGCGCCCTAGCCCGAGAACTGGGGATCGCGATCGCGATCACCTATCTGGAACGTTGGCCGGGCGCGCCGCGAAATACCATGTCGCTGATCGACCGTCATGGGGAAATCGTCCTCACCTACGCGAAGGTACATACCTGCGACTTCGGGATGGAGGAAGCCCTCACCCCCGGTGACGGCTTCCCCGTGTGTACCCTCGACACCATGGCCGGCCCGGTGCGGATCGGGGCCATGATTTGTTACGACCGCGAGTTTCCCGAGAGCGCGCGCGTCCTGATGCTGGGGGGAGCCGAGATCATCCTGACCCCCAATGCCTGCCATATGGAGGAGAATCGCACCGGCCAATTCCGCGCCCGCGCGGCCGAGAACATGGTGGGGGTGGCGCTGGCCAACTATGCCGCGCCGCGACAGGACGGCCACTCGTGCGCCTTCAGCCCGATTGCCTTCGACCGCCAGGGATCGCGTGATACAACCATCGTGCGGGCCGGTCCCAAGGAAGGGATATACCTGGCGCCTTTTGATCTGGATGAACTCCGCGACTGGCGCCGGCGCGAAACCTGGGGCAATGCCTTCCGACGCCCGGCCTGTTATCAGTCGCTGGTAGCCCTTGAGGTGGAGGATCCCTTTATCCGGGTCAACGCCGCCGGGGAACGGCACGACCGGGTGAGGCGGTAGAGGCGGTGGACCGACCGGGGACTGAGGTCCCCTGGCAGGAACGAGGGCACTGAGGTGCCGATCCCGCGCGACCTTAGATGGCCCGTCCCTGCCAGCCGACCTCAGTCGGCGGATGGGCTGGCATAGACGTTAGGCCGCTCATTGATCTAACCAACACAAGAAAGGACGCATCACCATGAGCGCACCGGCAACCGTCACTCGCCAGGCCCGCGCGGACGTGCCGGCGGAGCGAACCTGGAATCTGGAGGGGCTCTATCCAGACGTAGCGGCCTGGGAGGTCGATCTGGCCGGGATCGAGGCGCGTATCGCGGCGGCGTCGGCCTTCCAGGGGCGCCTGGGGGATGGGGCGGAGACGCTACTCGCCTGCCTCCGGGCACAGGACCAATTGGGTGAGGCCATGCACCGCGTCTATTGGTATGCCAGCAATCGGCTGGCCGAGGACCAGGGTGATCCCGAGCGCCAGGCTCTGATGGACCGCGCCTCGGCCACCCTGGCCCGCGCGCGCACCGCGACCGCCTTTCTCGAACCGGAACTGCTGGCCCTGCCGGACGGTACGGTAGAGGCATTCCTGGCCGCGAACCCCGATCTGGCACTCTACCGCCTCTCCCTGAGCGATATTCTGGCCGAGAAAGAGCACCTGCTGGGGAAGGAGGGCGAGGAGGTGCTGGCCGGGATGACCGAGTTGCTCCAGGCCCCCTACGACGTCTACCGGAACGTCGTCAACGCGGACATCATCTTCGATTCCGTGACCGACGAGCACGGACGGGAGGTGCCGATGTCGCTCTCGGCCCTGAACAATCTGCTGCAATCATCTGATCGAGCGGTGCGTCAGGCGGCGTACGAATCCGCGTCGCGCGGTTTCGCGGCCCACAAGCGGACTCTGGCCGCGACCTTTGCCGCCGCGCAGAAGCGGGATGTAATCGTGGCCCGACTGCGCCGCTATCCTTCCGCCCTGGCCGCCGCGCTCGGCCCCGTATATCTTCCCGAGGCCCTGTTCCACAATCTCCTGGAGGTCGCGGATCGCGGTTCGGAGCATAACCGTCGCTACTTGCGCTTCCGCCGGCGGGAACTGGGAGTGGAGCGCCTGATGCCTTGGGATCTGCAGGCGCCTCTCGATGCTGACGCGCCGCTGGACATCAGCTTTTCCGATGCGTTCGCGCGGATTCGCTCGGCCCTTGCCTGCCTCGGCCCCGACTATGCACGGGTGCTGGAGCAGGCGCGGCGGGAACGCTGGGTCGATTGGGCGGATAACGCGGGGAAGCGATCCGGTGCCTATTCCAGCGCCTGTTACGGCTACCATCCGGTGATTCTCCTCAATTGGCAAGGGAAGCTGAGCGATGTCTTTACTCTGGCGCACGAGTTGGGGCACGCGGTGCACTCAACCTACAGTTGCGCGAGCCAGCCCTATGTCTATTCCCACTACACCATGTTCCAGGCCGAGATGGCCTCCACGACCAACGAATTGCTCCTGGCTCGCTCCCTGCTGGACACCACCAGCGAGCGCGTGATGCGCCGGGCCGTGCTCACCCGCGCCCTGGGCGCCTTTACCAGCAACTTCTTTGGCGGCGCCATGCAGGCCGCGCTTCAGCAAGAAGTCCACCAGATGGTTGAAGCAGGCCGCCCCTTGACCTACGAGAGCATCACGGTGGCTAGCACAAGAAACCTCCTGCGCTGGTTTGGCGACGCGGTGGAGATTACCGAGGAAGGGATGGGCAGCGGCTGGTCGCGACCGCCGCATCACTACTACAATTTCTACTCGTATCAATACGCGACCGGGATCGCCGCCGCCGCCGCGTTTAGCGATGCCATCCTCCGTGAAGGCGCCCCGGCGGTGGAGCGGTATCTCGGCTTTCTCCGCGCCGGTTCGTCCGCCCATTCGATCGACCTGCTTCGTGCGGCGGGAATCGATATGACCACCCCCGCCCCGCTCGAACGCGCGGTGGCTGTCTTCGCCTCCCTGGTGGATGAACTGGAAGCGCTATGAGCACCGCGCTCGGTCTGCCTATCGCGCTGGACGCGATGGGCGGCGATCATGCGCCGATGGAGATCGTGGCCGGAGCGGTGGCGGCCGCCCGTGAGTACGGCCTGCGGATCGTGCTGGTCGGCGATGAGCCGCGGGTCCGCGCCAGCCTGACCGGACTTGGTCCGATGCCGGCGGGAATCACTATCCACCATGCTCCCGAGGTGATCGAGATGCACGAGCACCCGGCGCGGGCCCTGCGGGCCAAGCCCAACGCCTCGCTACCTCTGGCCGTGGGACTGGTCCGCGATGGGCAGGCAACCGCCGTGGTCTCGGCTGGGAACAGCGGAGCGATCATGGCGGCAGGGATTTTCTCGCTCAAGCGGCAGGAAGGGATCGATCGGCCCGCCTTCGGGGGACTGGTGCCCACGCGCGACGGCCAGGCATTCTTGCTGGACATGGGAGCCAACGCCGAATGCAGACCCGCCTGGCTGTTGCAGTTTGCCCGCATGGGCGCGGTCTACATGCAGGTGGAGCACGGGCTCGCGCGTCCAAGAGTGGGCCTGATCAGCAACGGCGAGGAGGAGGGGAAAGGCACGGCCCTGACCCTGGCCGCCTACGATCTACTGAAAGCGAGCGATCTGAACTTCATTGGGAACATCGAGGGGAACGACGTCACCGGTGGGAAGGCGGATGTGATCGTCTGCGATGGTTTCACCGGCAATGTGATCCTCAAGACCATGGAAGGCACGGCCGGCACGATCGTCAGCCTCCTGCGGCACCAACTGAGGAGCAGCCTGCGGGCCAAAATCGGCGCCGCCCTTGCCATGCCCGCGCTCCGCGCCCTGGGCCGCCGGCTGGACTACGCCGAATACGGCGGCGTCCCCGTGCTAGGCGTGCATGGAGTGCTGATCAACTGCCATGGGCGCTCGAAGGCGCGGGCGATCACCCAGGCGCTACGGCTGGCCGACCGGATGGCCCGCGCCGACGTGGTGGGGGAGATTGGGCGGTCGCTGGCTGGGGTCGA
>DATLQX010000040.1:0-6582 GCA_035534995.1 Chloroflexota bacterium
CATCCCGCGGACGGCGGAGATGTTGGCGAATACGGCCCGGAACAGCCCGGAGAGACCGCCATGCTCGACCAGCAACCGCTGGGAGAGCGACACCACGTCCTCGCCCTCGCTGCCCACGCGGAGCAGGATGGCAATCAACTCCGCATTGGAGAGGGCCGCCGGGCCCGCTTGCTGCAACTTCTCGCGCGGCTGCTCGGTGACCGGCCACTCGCGCACCGTGAGCCGATAGTCAGGCACGCGCGCAGCCGCCAAAGGGGACGGAACCAGGGTTGGCGGCCTCGATCCGGCTTGGCATCGGCGGCAGACTCGTTCTCTCGCTCTTGGTGGGAACATCCGTCAAGATGCAGGATAGCGCGAGTCGCGGGCGCGGTCAAAGGGGCAGTGCTACCGTCCGCAGAAGGGACACAGGGTCCACTCGGGGGCCAGGAGAT
The DNA here is from genome assembly GCA_035534995.1 of Chloroflexota bacterium. GTDB lineage: Bacteria > Chloroflexota > UBA5177 > JANWHV01 > JANWHV01 > JANWHV01. The sequence continues at coordinate 432 of DATLQX010000040.1, forward strand.
GGCTGCAGAAGTGACACTGGCGCCGCAGCTTGGTGAAGCACGAGGGGCAGAGCTGAAAGTCGTCCTGGATCCGTTGGCTGCAATTCGGGCACAGATGCCGGTTTTCGATCTCCTGCAACAGCGTTTCCTCTTCCAGGGACTTCTCGTATGCCTCGGCCAGCGTTTGTTTTGGACGGATGATGTAATATAGGAGCAGCCCGAACAGGCTGAAAAGGAGCACGATGGAGGTGCCCAGCATCTGGGTGACAATGTTCTGCGACCGGGCGCGCACGTCGTTGAACGTCCATATCACCAAACTGAACCAGAGGGCCAGCCCATAGGCGACAAGCCCGCTGAGCACGATGGTGGCTACGGTTCGCATAGTGCCTTACATTCCTCCCTGAGTCGTATCGAGCGCGCCAGACTGGGCGCCGTGAGCGCACCGGCTTGTAGCATACCGCGGCATGAAATGCCCGTCAAAGCATTTCTCCGCCGCGTTCCCTGCCATTCAGGGTGCGCGGGTTCCGGATTCCCACCCTACCCGTATCGAAAACAGGGCCGGCGCATTGTACGTATAGAGTGCGTACTCGAAAGCCGGCGTGGAGGGAAAAGCTCTGCGACCGTCGCCCCAGCAGCTTGAAGCGGAACGGAATCTCGTTGAGGCAGCACGTTCCAACCCTGTCGCCTTTGGCGCGTTGTATGAACGTTATGTCGATGCGATTTTCGCCTATGCGTACCATCGAGTCGGCGATCGGACCATCGCGGAGGACATTGTTTCCGAAACCTTTCACAGGGCGCTGGAAAACATTCATGCTTTCGAATGGCGAGGGGTGGCTTTCTCGGCCTGGCTGTATCGGATAGCGAGCAACGCTATCGCCGCCAAGTACCGGCGCGAACCGGTAATCGGCGACGACGAGGATCTCGAACTGGCAATCGACCCGGAGCCTGGACCCGAAGTAGCTCTTACGATTTTGGAACGGAGAACGGATGTGCTGGCGGCGGTGCGGGCCCTGCCTGACGATCAACAACAAGTGGTGTTGCTGCGCTTTGGCCAGGAACTGCGTAACAAGGAGATCGCCCGCATCATGGAACGGAGCGAAGGTGCGGTGAAGGCACTGCTCCATCGTGCTCTGTCCGGGCTGCACCGGAGGTTGACGACGGACGAGGAGCACGCGGCGACCGATGCCTGATCCGTTTGATCATTTCGCCGACCGCGTGGAGCAGCTCCTGGATGGCGAGGCCGCGTCTCCCGCCGAGGCCGCCGATCCGCTCTTGCGCCTGGCCACCAATCTCCATGAGGCGCTGGGATCCGAGACGATGGATCCCGCGTTCCGCGCCCGCCTCAAAGCCGAATTGCTTGAGCAATACGCCAACAATGTGGTGCCATTTCCCACTCAAGCGGGAACTGTCTCGCGCCGAATGCATCGGGTGCGGCAGGGGTTGGTTGCCGCCGCGATCGCCTGTGCCGCCTCAGTGGCCCTGGCGTTCGGGATCGGTGATCTGCGCCATCACACCGCCGGCCCGTCCACCGTAGCCCAGGTGGCCGCGGCGAGCGCCACCGCCACGGCCACGGCCACGCCGCTCGATACCGCGACCACCGTCACCCTGCCCACGGTGACTCCTCATGCGGTCGCTCCCCGCACGGCCCCGCCGCGCCGCCCGACCCCTCATACCGGTGCCCCCGGCAGCACGATCACCCTACCCGAGCCCAGGGCCACCGCCACCAAAGTCATGGTGGCGCATGTGACACGGATCAGCCCCTCGCCGCGGCCCACGAGTTCGCGGGCGCGCGGCGCCGGTCACGTACTCCACCCAATCCCTAGCGCCACCGCGATCACGGTCGCCAACGTCACCAGGGCCACCGCCACGCCCGTGCCGCCAACCGCCGTCCCCGCGACCAGTACGCCCGTACCCACCGTGATCCCCGCCAACCCCACCACGGTTCCCACGTCGGTTCCGCCGATCCCGACCGCGACCAGGATTCCCGCGACTGCCACCAAGCCGCCGGCGACGAATACGCCACCGCCAACCCAGGTTCCCCCAACCAACACGCCGCCGCCGACCGAGGTGCCCGCTACCGCGACCGCCATCCCACCCAGCGCCACGGAGGTGCCCAGCGCCACGGCAGCCCGTCCTACCCGTATCGCGGCCGTTAGGGCGCCCGCGACCGATACCTCCCAGCCGACCGCGACCGCCGTTCCAGCGACCAACACCCCCGAACCGACCGCTACCACCCCGCCCACCGCGACCATGGCGGCCGCGACCGAGAAGCCCAGCGCATCTCCCACGAACGTGCCGGCTTCGGCAACCGCGGTCCTACCGACCCCCACCGCGTCCACGACAGTGAAAGCCGGCGTGGAGACCGATACCCCGGTCGCCGCGCTGCCCAGCGCCACTTCCGATCCGGCGCCCGCGACTCCGGCCGGCACGGAGGTAGCCCTGGCGAATCCAAGCGCCACGGCGCCATTCTCGCAGCCGGCCGTGCAATCGCAAGGCAGTCCCACGGCTACCCCGCTCGCCCTGGGGCACGATATGTTCCCTGCCCCGGCCCTCACGTCTTCTGGCGGCGCCATCGCGGGAACCGTGCCGTTTAGCCCCGGCGTCCTGTTGAAAATGGCCGCCGTCCCGGCGAGCCCTGGTTCACTGGCGGTGTACCGGCCGTCTTCCGATCTCCCATCGCCGAGCGATTTGTTGAGCAGCTTCGGCTTCCCGGTGACGCGGGTGCTTGGTCAGGCCGGTACAACCAAGCTGGCGGCGCTGGTGCACGCGGGCAGCCTGGCCTACCGAGCCTCCCTCACCTTGCACAACTCCGGCTATGGGCTCCACATGAACCTTCTCAATCCGGTCGAGCCCCGCGCCGCGAATACGGTCGCGGTTACCGCCGAGGCCAGCGCGACCACTTTTCTGGCCACTCATCAACTGGCGGCCGGCGCCCAACTGACCGGCATGCAAGCGGCGGGAAACGGCAACCAATACGTCAACTTTACCGAAAATATTCCCTATCTAGTGTCGGGAGCCCAGGCGCGCGTAACCGTGGCCTCGACTGGCCAGGTGCTCGCGCTTGATCTATCCTGGGTCGATACGTCGAGGGCAGCCCTGGCGCCGAGCGTCTCCGCAAGCGATGCCCTGGCGCGCATTGCCTCGGGACAGGCCGCCATTCACAGCACCGGGGCGCTCCCCACGACCAATGACGACGTGAGTGCCCCCTCGATCCTCTACGTGCCGGTCACCACCGCGGGCGGCGTCTACTACGAACCGCTCTACCAATTCAGCGGCCATACCTTTGGCGGGGCGCGGTTCCAGATTTACGTGCCGGCGCTCGATCCGTCCTACCTCACGCCCTGATGAGCTACGCCGTCACTTCCCGCGCCGCGTCTAGCAGTCCAAGCTCGACCGTCGCGATCTCACGCATGCGGAACTTCTGAACCTTTCCCGTCACCGTCATGGGGAAACCGTCCACGAACTTGATGTGCGCGGGAATCTTGAAGTGGGCGATCTTGCCGCGACAGAAGGCGCGAATGTCCTCCGCATCGCCCGCTACCCCTTCCTTGAGGCAAATCCAGGCCATCACCTCCTCCCCATATTTCCGGCTCGGAATCCCGATTACCTGCACGTCCCGCACGGAAGGATGGGAATAGAGAAATTCCTCTACCTCACGGGGATAAATGTTCTCGCCGCCCCGGATGATCATATCCTTGATCCGGCCCACGATATTGCCGTAGCCTGCTTCATCGATGGTCGCGAGGTCGCCGGTGTGCATCCAGCGCGCTGGATCGATCGCCGCCGCCGTCCCCTCGGGATTGTTCCAGTAGCCCAGCATTACCAGATACCCCCGGCTGCACAGCTCGCCCGGTACACCCGGTGGGACAATCTGGCCGCTAGCCGGGTCGATCACCTTTGCCTCGACATGCGGATGCACCCGGCCCACGCTGCCCACTCTTTGCTCCAGCGGATCGTCAACCCTGGTCTGGAAGGACACGGGCGAGGTTTCGGTCATCCCATAGGCGATCGTCACCTCCGGCATGTGCATCAGAGTATTGACCTTCTTCATTACCTCCACCGGACACGGGGAGCCGGCCATGATTCCGGTGCGGAGACTGGAGAGATCGAACTCGGAGAACCGTGGATGCTCCAGTTCGGCGATGAACATGGTGGGGACGCCATGCAGCGCGGTGCAGCGCTCGGCTTGCACGGTCTCCAGCACCTCAAGGGGGTCGAATCCCTCCCCTGGGAGAATCATGGCGCTGCCGTGAGTGACGCAGGCGAGGTTCCCCAGGACCATGCCGAAGCAGTGATAGAAGGGAACCGGGATACACAGCCGATCGGCGGCCGTAAAGCCCATGGTCTCGCCGATGAAGAAGCCGTTGTTGACGATATTGTGATGGCTGAGCGTGGCTCCCTTGGGAAAGCCGGTGGTCCCGGAGGTGTATTGAATATTGATCGGATCATCGAATTGCTGTGCCGCTTGCACGGTCGCGAGATCCTCGCCGCTCACCTGGCTCGCCAGGCTCAGGAGGTCATCCCATGAGCGCGTACCGGGCGGGCCGGACTCGCCCAGTACCACCACCTCCCGCAGTTCGGGCAAGCGAGCGGAGCGCCAGGCGCCGGGAGCGCCGGCAATTTCGGGGCAGATCCCGGCCAGGATCGCCAGGTAGTCGCTGCTCTTGAAACCAGGGGCGAGGACAAGGGTGGAGATGCCGGATTGGCGTAGGGCGTATTCCAGTTCCGAGCCCTGATAGGCGGGGTTGATGTTGACCATGATCACCCCGAGTTTCGGGGTGGCGAATTGAGTCAGTACCCACTCCGCCCGGTTGGGGGCCCAGATTCCCAGCCGATCTCCTTTCCGGAGCCCCAGGGCATGAAAGGCGCGAGCGGCCCGGTTTACCGCCGCCCGCAACTCGGTGTAGGTGTAGCGCAGGTTCTGATGGCGTGACACCAGGCCGTCGCGATCTCCGTGGAGCGCCGCCGTTTGGTCAAACAGATCGCCGATCGTCATCCCGATCAGCGGCGTGTCGGACGCCCCATGGACGTAGCTCTGAGTCAATGGCTGAGGTTGCACGGACTACTCCTTTCACCCGGACCAGCGAAAGGGAAGAGCACGCCAATGCCTCCCCGGCCGGTCGCCGTACAAGTATAGCCTGGCAGCTATTTCCGCGATCGTGTAGGGGCACCCCTTGTGGGTGCCCTTGGCCAGCCGCGCGAGGGCACCCACGAGGGGTGCCCCTACAAGCACAGGGAAATGTAGTTGGGACGGGTGCTCCTGCACGCCAACGCGCCGGTGCCCCTACAAGCACAGGGAAATGTACAGCGATCAGCCGTGAAAAACGCCGGCGGCCCCAGTCGCAACAACTGGGGCCGCCGTGCGTACTATTGAGTGCCGAAGGAGGGACTCGAACCCACACGAGCATAGCTCACGGCGTCCTGAACACCGCGTGTCTGCCAATTTCACCACTTCGGCCAGAGAAGGAAAGCGAGATCGCCTCGGGATCTATAGGATCTTGGACACCACCAACATGGAAACAATCAAGAAAGCTGCCGCCACGCCAATGGTGAACTTGAAGAGAGTCAACTCAATCCCGCGCCGGGTCTGGAACACGTTGCCGTCGCCACCGAACACACTGCCAAGGCCCTGGCCCCGCGACTGCATCAAAATGAGGATCGAAAGGAACACCGCCAGAATAACCTGGACGATGCGAAAGGCGGTCAACACGGCGGCACAACCTCACCTGAACAAGACACCATACGACGGGTTTCGTTGCTTGGGTACTGTAGCATGAGTTCCTCAAACTGACAAGGGTCGTACCAAACGAAAAGCCCGGGAGCAATGCTCCCGGGCCTGCCAGAAAACCGGCAACCGCGACGCTGATAATTGGGTGAAGAATCGTCGAAATAAGGTGTTGCCGCGATGCCCCAGATCGTTCCGATGCTGGTGTCACCGCACTTCCCGCACCAGCATCGCTAGTATAGGAAAGGCTGGATGAACGCAACATGACAAATTGGTGATTGACAATCCCCTCTCCTGGAGAGATAAACAGCCAGGCATGCTATGCCACGGACCACCGTAATTGTGGTAAAGAGGAGGCAGTCTGCTCATGGAGTTTATCCACCGCGCCCTCCGCCGGTCCGGCCCTCGGGTCGCTTTCGCCGCCGCGGTGTCCACAGCGCTGCTGGG
>DATLQX010000041.1:0-2970 GCA_035534995.1 Chloroflexota bacterium
CTGACCCTGATCGTGCTCGTCCTCACCATGCCCGCCTTGCGTCCTGCCGGCACGCGCAGCAAGGTGGATTGGCCCGGCGCCGGCTTGCTGGTGGCCTGGACGGTCCCGCTCCTCCTGGCCTTCACCTGGGCCGGCAGCACCTACGCCTGGGGCTCGCCCCAGATCATAGGACTGCTCGTCCTCACCGTGGTCATGGTGGCGGCCTTTTTCGCCTATGAGCGGCGCGTCGAGCAGCCAATCCTCGACCCGAGTCTCTTTCGCAACCTGATCTTCGCCGACTCGGTGCTGATCAGCGTTCTGATCGGGGCCGGCATGTTCGGGGCCATCTCCTATATCCCCCTCTTCCTGCAAGGGGTGGTGGGCGTCTCCGCCGCCAACTCGGGCGAGGTCATGACCCCATTAATGCTCACCGCCATCGTGGGCAGCATCCTCTCGGGGCAACTGATGTCCCGCTGGGGCCGCTACCGGATCATCGCCGTAAGTGGACTGCTGGTGATGATCGGCGGCATGGCCCTGCTCGCGCGCCTGACCGTGGATTCCAGGCAGAGCGCGGTGGTCACCGGGATGATCGTGCTCGGTTTCGGCCTGGGGTTCGGCCTTTCGCTCTACACCATCGTGGTGCAGAACGCCTTCCCCCGTGAGCGGCTGGGGATGGTAACCAGCGCCTTGACCTTTTTCCGCTCGATCGGCGGCACGATTGGGGTCGCGATCATGGGGAGCTTCCTGATCGGCCACTTCAGCGGCGCCCTGCGCGCCAATCTCCCGGCCTCGGTCAGGGCCCAGATTCCCGAGCCGGTGCTCAGCCAATTCAACAATCCCCAGGTGCTGCTTTCCGCCCAGGGGCAACGCATCTTGCATACGACCTTCGCGTCCCTGCCGCACGGCGCGGCGCTGCAGGGGCCTTTCTTGACCGCGCTCAAGGAGGCGCTGACCAGTTCCCTGCACGATGTCTTCCTGGTCGGGCTGGTAATCGCCATCCTGGGGACGGCGGCCGCCCTATTCCTTCAGGAGATCCCGCTACGGGGAGCGGAGGCGACGGCGCCGGTGGCCTCGATCAGCGAGGCGGGGATCGAGGCCAAACGGACAACCCATACCGGCTCGCTGATCGGCGTGCTCACGGCGCCCGGCGGCGAACGGCGGGCATGATGGCCGCACCCTATACCAAGGCCACGCTCGAAACTCCATGAATCCCTGCACCGCGACCGCAGTCGCCCGTCCCTACCTGGGGACCGCAGTCCCCGGTCCGCGGATCCCACCTTGGCTTTGGTTTAGTGCTCCGGAGTCACATTGAGCCCTTGTCGGCTTTGCCGCCTTTAAGCCATCGGCATTTGTAGCCGGGCCCTGAGGTCAGATCGCCGCGTCCGGCCCCGTTTGGTAGCGCGCAACCGTGAAACTAATCAGCAACGGCACGTCGACCGCGAACATGACCAGCATCAGGGTGACCACCAATAGCGGGGCGCCATCGGCATGGTTGTGCAGGAAAGAGAACTCGATCATCCCGGCGGAGATCGCATAGGCGAGCAGTGCCCATTTCCCCACGAGAAAGAACGCATGCCAGGCAAATCCACGCTGACGGACGAGGAGGACGACCCCGGATGCCAGGAGGATGACGCTCAGCACCAGCATGGCTATGGGGACAGCGAGCACCGGTCGGCCCGGAAAGGAGGACGCCATGATGATGCCTCCGATGACGACCAGGGCAAGGGAGGCGCCGGCGAGTTGGGTCACCGGCGGAGTGGTTGGGCTCTCCGCTTGCGCGCTCATTGCGACGCCACCCGCGTCATGATCACGAGCGTCGCGATCTGCATGATGCCGGTAATCGCGGCGGTGTAGACGAACCGCCGCATGAGCGTGGCGATGACCGCTCCATTGGGATGCTGCTTGTTCATCTCGAACAGCACGGCGATATTCGCCGGCTCCAGTAAGGCCAGCGCGATCGTCGCCATGATGCCGACGACAATGAACGACCCTACCAACCATGCGTGGTTCGGGCTTGAAGAAGTAAAGTTGCCGAGATCGACGCCGAGCTGGAATCCCGAAGCAAGGGTCATGACGACGAGGGTCGGCATGATAAGCACCATCATCGGCATGAACCGGGCCGAGAACTCGGCCCGGGCTGGGATTGACAGGCGTCCGAGGATCGGGCCGATAACGAGCCCGACGAAGAGATCGATCCCCGTCCACAAGCCGCCACCCGCGACGTGGTAAAAGCTGAGTGCCCAACGCGAGTCGGTTGAGATCGCTACGATCAGGCCGACGACGATTACGGCGACGATGGGAAGGCCCTTGATCGGCACGATCTGGACGGCAGGTCGCGCCCGCGCCTCAGTGCCAACCGTGATCCCCACCCCCGGCAGGATCCCCACCTGGTCCGCCATCGCATAGGCTCCCTTGATCAAACCGACCACGCCGCGGTGGTCATCCCCACTCGGCGGCCCGCTGTCCAGGCATGGCTCATCATGGATAGCTCTCAGTCTATAGCGTGGTAACCATCCACGTCCAGTAGGATAGTTACTACGTTATAGACGCGGTGAAAGGCTCGAACGATGTTGGACTCACCGCTGAGGTTGAATCGGGTCCACGATCGGTTGAGATCGACCTCCCGAGCGCTCCGTCGAGACGCCACCAGCCTATACCAACCCGTCACTGCACACAATACGGATGATGTCGTCCTGATCGGATGTGGGGAATCCGCCTCGATTGGGTGATGGGCCGGTCCCCATGTTCCGTGACGTCCTGGAAAACGATATAGGGCTTCGGGTTTTCTATGTGGATCTCCCCTCGAATTACTCTGAGATCTACGTGTATTCCGATCAACTTGGCGGTTGCCTGGCCGTAAACCGGCATCATCCCATGGAGTGGCGGTGCTGGTCTCTCGTTCATAGTCTGGGTCATTTCCTCGCGCATCGGCAAGCCGAATGGCTGAGAGAAGGAGCGGGTGGCGCGGATGAACAGCCCATCACACCGAAA
>DATLQX010000042.1:0-10584 GCA_035534995.1 Chloroflexota bacterium
GGCTGGTGGGTTGTCATCGGCGGCGGCAGCCCACGACGACCCGCCGGGAACCCACGGCGGCCCCGGCGGCCGATCAGGTGCGACGCGCCTTCGTGGCATCAGCGCCGGATCGGCTGTGGACAGCGGATAGTACCTACGTTCCCACCAGGGCTGGTTTCCTCTACCTGGCCGTGGTCCTGGATGTCTCTAGCCGGCGTATCGTGGGCTGGGCCATGGCCGACCATCCGCGCGCCGAGCTGGTCCTCGCCGCCCTGGAGATGGCGCTCTGGAACCGGCGGCCCGCCCCGGGGATCATCCATCACTCCGACCACGGCTGCCAGTACACCGCCCGCGCCTTCGGCGCTCGCTGCCAGGAAGCCCACATCCTGCCGTCCATGGGCTCGGTGGGCGACTGCTACGACAACGCGATCACCGAGTCCTTCTTCGCTACCCTGGAGTGTGAACTGCTGGACCGCCAGACGTTCCCCACCCACGGCGCGGCGCGCACGGCGATCTTCGACTATGTCGAGGGCTTCTATAACCCCCACCGGCGCCACTCCGCCCTCGCCTACCTTTCCCCGATCGCCTATGAACGGAGGCTGCTCGCATGCGCTCTTGCCTGAGACGCCTAGCTTACCACCGTATTAGTGGTGCCCCGGAAAGGCGCCCCTCCCGATGCCTACCAGTTACCCCCGGCAGCGCGTGGAGATGCCCCGTGACCTCTATCAGGCGCTCAACCAGGCGGCACGCGATGCCGCCCTGCCCACCAGCGCCTTGAGTACCCTCTGGTTGTGTCGCATGCTGGAGACGCGCCGCCCCGACCTTCGCGTGCGCGACCCCTACCGCAGTGGGGTGGAACTCTACGACCGACGTCCCCGGCGCCCCGGCGAACTGGCCGACCCTGGTTCACTCGCCGAGCTCCGCCAGGCGCATGAGGACGACGAGTGCCCCTCCACCTCGGCCGCCACACCACCACCAAACATTACCACCGTAAGACCAAGGCCCCAGGAAGGAGGTATACCGCCCACCATCGACCGTCTACCCACCCAGTGCTGAACTCTCCATCAAATCGGGGCAACTCCAACCCTGCCGATCACCGCCATCGCGGACGCCATGCTCACCAGTTCTCGTGGCTCGACAGGATCATCCCCGCCGGCCACCGCACAATCTCCCCACGGATGCCGACGGCGCCAGGGGCCTCCCCATGCAAGGACTGGGAGACCGGCCCTGGCCCAGTCGGGCTTGGCGCTACCAGGATCCGCCCGTACGCAGGGCCTCGACACGGGACAGGTTAAGGGCGCCAGTCCCGCCGAGGTGGGCCGCGGTGAGGGCGCCGCACGCATTCCCATCGCGGACACAAGCGGCCAGGCTCTCGCCGGCCAGCCAGGCCCTCAGGAAGCCGGCATCGAAGGCATCACCGGCGCCGGTGGTATCCACGGCCCGAATGGGAAAGCCGGGCAGGCACACCCGTTCATCCCCACGCGCGGCCACCGCGCCGTCCGCGCCACACTTGATCGCCACGGCCGGCGCCTGCCCGGCCAGCCACTCCAGGGCCGCGCTGACGCTTTCCCTGCCGCTGATCGCCCGCGCCTCGACCTCGTTGGGCAGGAAGAGATCAAGATACGCCAGCAGCCGATCCACCTGCCACCGTTCGTCCGGATCGTGGCCGGTATCGGCGGAGATAGTGAGGCCGGCGGCTCGGGCGCGGGCCAGCAGGTCGGGAACCCGTTGCCGCAGTGTCCGCTGCAGGAAATAAGAGGAGAGATGCAGGTGACGGGCCCGCGCGACCACCTCGGGACGTACCTGATCGAGAGCGAGGCGCGCCATGGCGCCGGGATAGGTCAGGATGGCCCGATCGGCGGTACCGGTCAGCAGCACGCTGGCGCCTGTTCGCGCCGCGCGATCCACCACGATGCCGGCAGTGTCGATGCCGTGGCGGGCGCAATGCTCAAGCATGAAGTGCCCGAAGGGATCATCGCCGATCAGGCCACAGATTCCCACACGAAGGCCCAGGTCGGCCAGACCGGTGGCGGTCAGCACGCCACTGGAGCCGGCGGTGAGCAGGACGTCGTCCACCTCGCGTTCGGCCCCGAAACGCGGCGGCCCATCGAGGCCGGCCACCACGATATCGACGTTGATCTCGCACACCACCACCACGTCCAGGTCACGTATCATGCTCACGCTCGACAGCCCTCACCACCTAACGGGGGCCGCTCTGCCCGCGGCCGGCATGCTCAAGTGTGCCATACCGGGCCCCGAAAAGCGATGTGGCCGGGTGCCGCCCAGGGTCATCTAATGGTCGGGCACGGGATGCCGAGGAGCACGAGCGCCTGCCAAGGATAGGCCGCCAGGCGCCGAGAGGCACCCGTTACTTGATCGGCTCCCTGGGGGCGATGGTGCGCTGTCTTGTGCGTGGTACCGACAGCGACGCGCCAATGGAGATATATGAGCGATTCCCGAGCATCTAACGGGATATTCGCTCATACGGCTCCCTGCCGCTCACGTCACAAGCTTTGCAGGGTGGGTTGTCCGCGAACACCTGGCACTAAACGATCAGAATACTTCATAATCTTGACAACTCACTCAAGATCGCTTATCGTGCGTCCGTACGCGGGATTGTCGAGGACTCGAACCGCTGGACGAGCAACGGCTCGAAGGAGGCGCCTATCGCAGGTTGGTAGTCATGGATTGCCTGCTCGTGCATCATTGGTTCGATCATGAGAGTAGAAAGGCGAATCTTATGTGGGAAGGTGCGTTTCGTTCTCTGGCGGCGGGGGCGCTGGTTGGCGCCATGCTGCTCTCCGGCGCGGCTGTAACCCGCGCGCATACCAACGCGGCCCTGCCGTTCGCCGGGCAGACGATCACGGTGGCCTGGGCAGGCCCTCCGCCACCCAAGGCGGATCTGGATCGATTCACCGCCCAGACCGGCGCCAAGGTCCAATGGGTGACGCTCGGCTGGGACGCCCTGCAGACCAAGATCACCGCGGCTGTTCAGGCGCATGCCTACTTCGCGGATGTAACCGACGTGGATTGGTCGCGCGTGGGCCAGTACTATCTTCTCAAATGGTTCGTTCCCCTGAACAAGTACTTCGATCTCTCCACGCTCAAGGATGTGCCTCAGCTCAGTTCGTTCATCTATAATGGCCAACTGGTGGGGATGCCCGCCGACTCATCCTTCACCGTGACCACGATCAACACGGCAATGCTCAAGAAGGCCGGAATCACCACGCTGCCGGCCACCTTCGCCGAGTACACGACCGATCTGAAGCAACTGCAAGCCAAGGGCGTCTCGGCTCATCCGCTCGATATCCCGTTGCAGGCGGCCGAGGGCCTCTCGACCTATTGGTATCAGGTCACGGCGGCCATGGGCGGCACGATGCTGGATAAGGCGCACAAACCCCTCTTCACCAACCCGAACTCGGCCGGCTATAAGGCCCTTGCCTGGATCGTCAATGCCTACAAGACCGGCCTGGTGCCGAAGGCGAATATTACCATGTTGGACGGCCAGGCGCAGCAGGGTGAGATGGCCCTGGGCCGCGTGGCGAGTGTCTTCTCCGACTACTCGGGCAACGTGGGCAGTCTCTACAATATTCCCGGTCAGTCGAAGGTGATCAACCAGGTGCGGTACCTCCCTATTCCCGGGGTGAAGGGGACGGCGCCGAACCTGGGCAACCCGGACGGCATGGGCATCCCGATGACGGCGCGCAATGTCGCGGCGGGCGCGGCCTTCATCAAATGGTTCGACGACGCGCACAACCAGGCGCTGTGGTCCGGGCTGAACGGCAGCAAGGATGTGATCGTCGGCTTTACCCTGCCGATGCGCCTGAGCAGCCTGGAGATGCTGATCAAGGCGAACAAGATCCAGCAGGGTGATCTGCTGCTCAGCATGCTGGAGCACCATGCTCAGGCCGCGTTCCCCACTGGCATTCCCCCCTGGTATAACCAGTTCAGCGCCGCCGTGAACACCAACATCCATAGCGCGGCGCTGGGCAGCGAGAGCGTTCAGGCCGCCGCGCAGGCCATCGCTCAGACGGTGAATTCGCTCCAGTAGCGGGTATGGCCCTCGGCCCCGCGGACGCCACGGGCACGCGGGGCCGAGGATCCAAGTGCTGATGCGAGAGATGTCTCCATGGTCAGTAACGAGAAACGTCCGGCGGGTCTTGGCCACGGCAAGGGGCCAGGGCGCCGCGCCCAGTTCACGGCTCTGCCCTATCTGCTGATCCTGCCGCTCGTGGCCGTGATCGGTATACTGGCCCTATACCCCACCTATGTCACCCTGAGCCAGTCCTTCTTTCGGGTGGATCCGCTCGATCCACCCGAGCGATTCATTGGATTGGAAAACTACGCGAAGCTGTTCGCCGATCCCGCCGTCAGCAATGCCTGGGGCAACACCGCCTATTACGCCGTGTTTGGGGTAACGCTCACCGTCCTGGTCGGCTTGGGGATCGCGCTGGCCCTCCGCTATCCCTTCCGCGGACGTGGGCTGGTGCTGGCCTGCGTGGTCCTGCCGTGGGCCCTGCCCGGCGTCGTGGAAGGGATCATCTGGGACTGGATCTATAATCCAAGCTTTGGCGTCCTCAACAGTATCCTGAGTTCCCTGCACGTCATCGCCCAATACCAAGTGTGGATCTCGGAGAGCCGCCTTGTTTCTATTTTCTTCATCTCCGTGGTGCAGGTGTGGCAGACGGCCCCGCTCGCCGCGCTGCTCATTTTAGCCAGCTTGCAGAACATACCGGAGGAGGTGCGCGACGCCGGGTCGCTGGATGGGGTCAATCGGCTTCAGGAGCTGTGGTATATCACCCTGCCGCTGATCCGCCCCGGTCTGGCCATCGCCATGGTGCAGTCGGTGATCGCCTCGCTCAACATCTTTGATCAGGTGTACGTGCTGAATGGGAACGCGCCTACCGGCGCGTCCGTGGTGATGCAGACCTACCTTACCGCGTTTCAGAATCTGAACTTCGGCCAGGGCTACGCCCTCTCGTTCCTCCTGACCAGCCTGACCATGGGCATCTCGGTAATCGTGCTGCGGTTGGTCTACCGGAAGGTGGACTTCTGATGCGCGCCCGACGCCGCTTTCGCTGGCGCTGGCTCGCCATCGCGCTGATCTGTCTCTGGTCCCTGTTCCCCGTCTACTGGACCCTGAACACCAGCCTGATGACCAACGACGCGGCTCAGGCTATTCCCTCGCACTACATCCCACGCCCGTTCACCCTTTCCAACTATGCCCAGCTGTTTGGCCGGCAGGGCCAGGCCAATTCGCAGAACGACCTCTGGCCGCAGTTCAGCCAATCGCTGGTGAACATCACCGTGGAATGCGTGGCCGCCACCCTGGTGACGGTGATCATCGCCGTGTTCAGCGCCTATGCCTTTGCCCGGATGGAGTTTCATTTCAAGAAGATTGTCCTGAGCACGGTGATCGCCACGTTGGCGCTGCCGGCCTATGCCACGCTGATTCCCCTGTACCACATGATGAGCGACGCCAACCTGGTAAACACCTACACCGGCATCGTACTGGTCTACGTCTCGGGGTTTCTGCCCCTCGCCATGTGGATCCTCTACAGTTATTACTCAGGCATCCCCAAGGCCCTGGAGGAGGCGGCGGCTATCGACGGCGCCTCGCCGCTGGGCACGCTGTTCTCGATCATCATCCCCCTGGCCTTGCCCGGCATCGCCGCCACGGCGATCATCACCTTTCTCTCGGCGTGGGGCCAGTTCCTCTTTCCGTTGGTGCTCTCATCGGACATTACCACGGAGCCCCTTACGGTGTTCATCACCTCGCTGCAGACGCAACACACCGTCCCCTATACCTTGATGAACGCGGCGGGCGTCATCTGCATCGTCGTGCCCGCGGCCATGGTGATGTTCCTCAATCGCTACATCATCGATGGTATCCTGGCGGGGAGCGTAAAGTGATCCCGCCGCGCTTGCGTGCACTACTACCCGGAATGCATCCGACCGCCCGTTCGTTGGCGGCCGTGCGGACAAGACCGCACCTGGACGGGAGACAAGGAAGATGACCACGCGGCTGTTTGGCGAGGAGCGCCGCGAGCGTATCCTCACGACGCTGTCCCAGCACGGCGCCCTGAAGGCCGTTGTCCTGAGTCGGCGGCTCGGCTGCTCGGTAGCCACCTTGCGCCGCGACCTGCAGTTCCTCGAGGACGCGGGCTTGCTGCGCCGGGCGCATGGGGGAGCGCTCCGCCTTGAGTCAAGGCAGGCGGAGCCGGAGCCGAGCATCCGCGAAAAGGTAACCGTGTGCGCCCGGGAAAAGCTCGCCATTGGCCTCGTCGCGGCGCGGCTGGTGGGACCGGGCGATGCCGTGGCCTTCACCGGCGGTACCACTACCGTCCAGGTGGCCCGGGCGCTACGCGCGATGCCCCACTTACGGGCGGTCACCAACTCCATTGGGGTGGCCGCCGAACTGGTCGAGTCACCGGACGCGGAGATCACGGTGACCGGCGGGCGCCTGCGCGGCACTTTGGAAATGCATGGCCCCCTGGCCGAGCAGTCGCTGCGCGACCTCTATGTCGACGTGGCTTTTATCGGGGTGGACGGGCTGACCCAGCGCCACGGACTGACGACCTACAATCAGCTTGAAGCTTCCGTTAACCGCCTCCTGATCGAGCGCGCCAGGCGGGTGGTAGTGGTGGCCGACCATACCAAGATCGGCCGCGTGACCCTGGCCCTGATCGCGCCGAGCCAGGGCATGCATACCCTGATTACCGACGTGGCCGCGCCCGCGGATGAACTGAACACCTTGCGGGAAGCGGGGATCGAGGTAATCCTGGCCATCCCCGATGAGGAATGAGGAAGAAATGATAAGAGAGCGGATCGTGCTGATCGGCGCCGGAAGCACCGTGTTCACCAGGGGCTTGGTCGCGGACCTAATCCGCCGCGGCGCCGAAACTGATCTGGCCCTGGTGGATGTTGATCCCCACGCGCTCGATGTGGCGGAACGCCTGGCGACCAAAATGATTACGGCTCGAACCGCGCCCATCACTCTCTCCGCCGACGTGGAGCGGCGGCGCCTGCTCCCCGGCGCGACGGCGGTGATTTGCACCGTTGGCGTCGGCGGGCGGCGCGGATGGGAGCGCGATGTCTTCATCCCGCGGACCCACGGCATCAACATGCCGGTCGGCGATACGGTGGGCCCAGGCGGCAGTTCACGCGCCTTGCGCATGATCCCAGCCATGGTCGCGATCGCCCGCGACGCTCGGGAACTGGCGCCCTCGGCCCTGTTTTTCAACTACGGCAATCCCATGGCCCCAGTGTGCCGCGCGATCCATCGGGCGACCGGCGTACCGGTGATGGGACTGTGCCATGGGGTCGCCGGCGTGGCCCGCTATATCGAGGACGCTCTCGGCGTGGCCCGCGGCTCACTGCGCTCTACCGCCGTGGGGATCAATCATCTCACGTGGTTCGTGGAGACTCGGGTCGGAGGGGTGGATGTGATGCCAAGGCTGCGAGCGATCGCCGCCGCCCGCTCCGGCAGGCTACCGGCGACAGATCCGGCGCTGCTTGGCGCGGAACCTACCCCGTTCGACGATCCCACGGATAACCCGTTCAGCTGGGAGCTCTTGCATCGCTTCGGGGCCTTTCCGGCGGCTCTGGATCGCCATGTGACCGAGTTCTTTCCGCAGTTCTTCCGTGAGGGCGGCTATTACGGTAAGACGCTGGGCGTGGATGCCTTTAGCTTCGAGGGCACGATCGCGCGTGGCGATGGTGAGTTCGCCCAGATGGCGGCGGACGCACGCGCGCCGGGTCCGCTCCCGCCTGACTACTTCGACCGCATGGAAGGCGAGCACGAACAGGTAATCGAGATCATTGATGCCATCCGCGGTGAGCAGGGCCGCGTCTTCTCGGTGAACCTGCCGAATACCGGCCAGGCGCCGAATCTCCCCCCCGATGTGATTGTGGAGGGGCCGGCGGTGGCCGATGGCGCCGGGCTACGGGCCATTGCCCAGCCGCCGTTGCCCGCCGCGCTGGTGGGCGCCCTAGTTGGGCGCTACATGTGGGTGGAGACCATCGTGGAGGCGGCCCTGGAGGGCAGCCGCGACAAGTTCATTCAGGCTCTCGTCCTGGACGGCGCTGTCCGTTCGCTCGACGAGGCCGTTATCCTGGCCGATGAGTTGCTGCGGGCGCACGGCGGGGATCTCCCGTGGGTGGCGGCGGCGCTCGACCGGCCGGCAGTCATCATCAGCGGAGGGAGCGCGCAATGACTGGTGTGGAAGCGGATATTCTCAGTACCCCGGCGATCCTGCGCCGGGTGGTCGAACGGGTAGGGGCATCCAAGATGGCGCTTGACGGCCCGGTGGTGTTCCTGGGCTGCGGCTCGTCAAACTGCGTGGGGATCGCCATGGCCGCGCTCTACGAGGCGGTGCGCGGGCTCCCGGCCCAGGCTATTCTGCCGTCCGACTATGCGCCACGCCCGGCGTGGACGCATGTGGCGATTAGCCGGACAGGGCAGACGACCGAACTGCTGGAGGCGATGGCAAGGACACGAGAGGCAGGGGCGCGTGTCCTGGTGCTTACCGGTGATCCGGGCTCGCCCGCCGCGGCGCTTGCCACGGAGATTCTCCCTCTGGAGTTCGCGCCGGAGCAGGGGATTATTCAGACCCGCTTTCTGAGCGCGGCGTTACTGGCCCTTCGCCTACTGATCGGCGGTGAAGCGCTGCCTCCAGATGATCTGCCCGATCGTCTGGAGCGAGGACTCTCCTCCTTCGACCCCTTGCCGCTGTTGAGTTTGGCCCGGACGGTCTTCCTGGGACGCGGGTGGCGCCACGGCCTGGCCGTCGGAGCGGCGCTGCAGCAGCAGGAGACGGCCCTGGGCGTCCCTTCGGCATTCCAGACCCTGGACTACCGGCACGGACCCATCGCCTGTGCCGACGAGCGCACCCTCGTCTGGTCGTTTGATGCCCCACATGACGCGGCAAGCGCGGCGGTACTGGGCGACGTTCGCGCCACCGGCGCCACGATCCGACAGCTAGACGACGACCCGCAGGTCGCGCTCGCCCAGGCGCAAATACTGGCGGTTCGCATCGCTCAGGCCCATGGCATCGACACAGAAGCCCCGCGCAATCTCAGCCGGGCGATCGTGCTGCCGACCAGTGAACCGGTGCTGGGCGTCCACTAAATGCTTTCCCGGGGCTTGTTGCCAAACCCACTGGTGCTGGAGATCAACGTGCGTGCGCGCGGGGCCGTTGGGTAGGAGGAAGGCCGCGGCGGGTACGAGGCGATACGCAGGGCAGGCGAGCGTTTGGTGGAGGAGGAGTTGACCGACCAAGCCGCGGCCTTGCACAACAGCGTCGCGACCACCGGCAGCCAGGATTAGAGAACCCTCAGCCGCGCGATGGCCTCGCGATCCCACGCGATGCCCAGCCCGGGCTCGGATGGCGCGACGGCCTGACCGTCGACGATCGCCACTTCGCGGGTGGTCACCGCCCGTAGTTGCGGGATGTATTCGACGTAGAGGGCGTTTGGGACCGCGGCGGCCAGACTAACGTGCAACTCCATCAGAAAATGCGGCGCGACCTGTACATTGAACGCCTCGGCCAGATGCGCGGTTTTCAGCCAGGGCGTGATCCCGCCGATCCGTGCGGCGTCCACTTGAATGATCGATGCCGCGCCGGCGGCAAGATACTCCCGGAAGTGGCTGAGCGAATAGATGCTCTCGCCCACCGCGATGGGCACGCAGGTGGAGACGGCGAGTTGGACGTGCCCCGTGAGATCCTCGGCGGGGAGTGGCTCCTCGAACCAATAGACATCGGCCTGCTCCAACATGCGCGCCCAGCGCCTGGCCCGCGCCACGGTCATCGACTGATTCGCGTCGACCATGATGTGCATCCGCGGGCCGATCGCCGCGCGCACCGCCGCCAAGCGCTCCGCGTCCTCGGCAAGATGCGGTTTTCCGACCTTGAGCTTGACTCCTGGCCAGCCCTGCGCCTGAGAGTGCACCGCTCCCGCGACCAACTGTTCGGTCGAGAGATGCAACCAGCCGCCTTCCGTGTCATACAGCGGCACGCTCGGGCGGGCGCCGCCGGCCACCAGCCAGAGCGGTTGGCCGGCCGAGAGACAGCGGAGATCCCACAGAGCGGTATCGACCGCCGCCAGGGCCAAACTGGTGATCGCCCCGACCGCCGTGGCATGGGTCGCCCAAAACAGCTTCCCCCAAAGCGCCTCGACCTGACGGGCATCCTCTCCGAGCAGGAGATCCAGAAGATCCGCGCGCAGTAGGGCAAGGACGGCCCGTCCACCGGTCCCGATCGTGTAGGAATAGCCCGTTCCCGTGAGGCCATCCTCGGTTTCAATCTCGACAAAGATCGTTTCCTGCTTCAGGAATGACTGGATAGCATCGGTGCGCTGGGTTTCGACCGGGATGTCGCAGAGATAGGCTTCGACTCGCACGATTTTCGCCATGGTGCGTCCTTCCTCCGTCTCGGTCATCCCCGCCCGTGGTCTGGTGAGTGGCACCGTGCGTTCCAGGTCACGATACACCTCAACCGCCAACCTCGGCGGAGGTGGCTCGATAGCGAGCGATCAATCCGTATGAAAAATCGGTTCTCCGGCGTTTTTGGTGCAGCGGCTGAACGTTGGTAACCACAAGGGAAG
>DATLQX010000043.1:0-2553 GCA_035534995.1 Chloroflexota bacterium
CAGGAGGATGCCTTCACCACGATCTTTACCATCGCGCGGACCGCCGAGCAACTCGCGGTCACGTTCTACTCGAACGGCATTGCCAACGCTAGGGCGGGGCGGCTTAATCTGGGTGGGATCCAGCTTGACAATATTATTGCCGCCGCCATTGAGGAGCAGATCCACCAGCAGTTCTTTGCCGCCGCCGGCGGCGCCTCGCTGGCCGACACCTTCAGTTTCCCTCAGGGCAACCGCACCTTCACGGACCTGGGCACCTTTATTGAGACCCAGCAGACCCTTGAAGGGGTGTTCGACGCCGCCTTCATCGCGGCCGTCTTCGAATTCGCGCAGGCAGGGCGCCCGGATCTGGCCCAGATCGCGGCGGAGATTGCCATGGTCGAGTCCGAGCACCGCGCCCTTGGGCGGAACATCGCCGCCGAGATGCGCCTTGTCCGTCCCGATGGTACCAGCTACAGTCCGGCCGACAACTGGGCCTTCGGCCTACTCACCCTGGAGGCGGTGGGCGACGCGCCCGCCATCGTCACGGCGGCAGGCTTCCTGAACCCGAACGGCGGCTATGCCTACACGCCAATCGACTATGTGAACGATCCCATCTACAGCACGATTAATCGCCGTATCGTCAGCCGGGCGCCCATTACCTCGAACACCTTGGAGGACGGAGACGACCCGAGCTCGTAGCTCGTCACCCGCGATCCATGGGATTGACCCTTTTACGCAAGAAGCCCCGGCATGATGCCGGGGCTTCTTCCGTCAAGGGAATCCTACGAGGCGGGGACCGCCGGTATCTTGAGCTTGGGATCGTTGAAACGGTGCCAGCTCCAGGTAGTGATCAGCGTCTGGGTGGCCCCAGCCACAGCGGGGCCAATCGCCGGGCCAACCACTCTCGCGTCCTCCTCGCAGGGCAAGTTGCTTTTTGGCGCCAGGTAGAGGACGCCGGTGCCATGTTCGGTCGGCGCATGGAGGACGAAGGAATAGCCGGCACAGGTGACCCCGTCCACTTTCTTGGCGGCGGCGGCATGGAACTGAACCGAGACGCCCTTCCCTGAAAGCGCGCTTGCCGGATCGACGGCGGCGGTGATCGAATGAGCGAGCGAACGGTTCACGCCGCACGCAAACGGCGCCGTCACCGGATACCGCTCACAGGCGCGGGAGCCGCTGATCACGTCCTCAATCACCGTATTGTCTCCCGCCCCGGAAGGGTGCATCGAGGTCAACCGATCGATCCGGAGACCCCCGCGGCGGACCACCACGTAGACGTCTTTCTGAAGGCTGGGTGGCCTCTGGGTACCCCGGGCGGAGTAATCTACCTGGTATCTGGTCAGTCCCGCCAGGGCCCTGGCGATCGCGGGCAAGGGAGCTGGACTAGTGGCGGCCGAGGCGTTGCCGCCTGCCAGAGTCACGCCTACTACCAGTGGCACGCCAAAGTTGATGGAAATTCGCCTGATTCGGTTCACGCATTCGCCTCTCGTACATGAACAATCACGAAGGCCGGCCCAGAGGCGTCGGCCACAGCGGGGCTCAAGGGGAGCCTCGCGGCAAGCGTACTGTAGCATCGAAGGTAGGGAGAAGCAATGGTACCAGGAAGGGATTCGGCCTGAGTTGGGCCGAATCCCTTCCTGATACCTTTCCTACTGGTCGTCAGCCAAGACCCTCTACCCGTTGGCGGGTGCCGCGCCGGGGCTGCCAACCGTGACCGTGGTGGAAGCGGCCACCTGTCCACTGATCAGCACTTCCGCCGTATAGGAGCCGTCTGCCAGATCAGCCTTGTTCGGCGTGGGGATGTACAACTCCTGCCGGCCTTTGGCGTAGGTCAGAACATAGGGGCCGGTACTCGCCACGACCTTGCCCGTGCTATCCCGTAGGTCGGCGCTGTACTGGGTGGTCTTGGCGACCGCCCCGGAATAGCCGAAGTAGACGGGGATCCACCAGGTCTTGCCTGAGGTGAACGTGGTGGCCTGGGCCGGCGTGGGGTAGTTCAGTTTCGCCCAGTCGTTGAAGTCGGTTTGGGAGACCGCGTAGAACGGGGAAATCTTGACACCGGTGGTGGAGGGCGCCGCGCCGCCAACCGTGAGCGTGGTGGAAGCGGCCACCTGCCCAGCGATCAGTATTTCCGCCGTATAGGAGCCGTCCGCCAGGATGGCCTTGTTCGGGGTGGGGATATAGAACTCCTGCCGCCCCTTGGCGTAGGATAGAACATAGGGGCCGATGGTGGCCACGACTTTTCCGGTGCTATTCCGCAGGTCGCCGCTATACTGCGTCGTCTTGGCAATCGCCCCGGAATAGCCAAAGTACAGGGGAATCCACCAGGTAGTTCCGGAGGCGAATGTCGTGGTGGGGGTCGGCGTGGGATAATTCAATTTCACCCAGCTATTGGCATCAGCTTGCGAGACAGGAAAAAGCGGGGAAATCTTGACGGTGCCGCCGCCGGGTGCTGGTCCAGTGCCACCGGGGTTCGGTCCAGACCCACTGCCGCCGGAGCCGGACGGCGAGCCGCCGACCGTGAAGGTAGTGCCGGCGACCGGAAGGCCGTCCAGGGTAAGGGTTACCTTGTAG
>DATLQX010000044.1:0-2462 GCA_035534995.1 Chloroflexota bacterium
CTCTTCCTGGTCCCGGCGAAAATCTCCAATGGCGGGGTCAGCGGCCTGGCGGTCGTCTTGCATTACCTTTTCGGCTTACCGACCGGCTTGTTAGTCTTTGCCTTCAACGTGCCGTTGCTGATCATTGGCTACATCTTTCTCGGCGGCCTCCGCTTTACCGTGCGCACCCTGGTTTCCGTGGCCGTCTTCTCCCTTACCGTGGATCCTTTGGGGCGGATCACCAAGCCGATGACCCATGATGCTTTTCTAGCCACCCTCTACGGCGGGGTGATCTCGGGGATCGCGGTGGGCCTGGTATTTGGGCGCGGCGCTTCCACCGGTGGGACCACCATCGTGTCACGCCTGTTGAAAAACGTGACCGGTCTCAGCGCCGGAATCGCCCAACTCACGGTGGACGCGGTGGTGGTGGGGTTTACCGGCCTGGTCTTTGGTCCACAGCTCGCCCTCTACAGCCTGATCAGCCTCTTCGTAAGCGGGAAGGCGATTGACTGGACCCTGGAGGGCTTCTCGGGGGAGCGGGTGGCCCTGATCGTCAGTCCCCAGGCCGCGATCATCAGCACACGGGTCACCCATGAGCTTGGGCGAGGGGTCACCATCTTGCAAGGACGCGGCGGCTACACGGGAGCCGAGCGCCCCGTGGTCATGTGCGTGCTCGATCGGGCCCAGGAACCGCTGCTCCGAGCCCTGGTGCAAACTGTCGATCCAGCGGCCTTCCTGGTAGTCACCGCCGCCACCACCGTGCTGGGCGAGGGCTTCGAGCCACTTGCCGTGGACGGAGGAGGGCGGAAGAGGTCGTTTCTTGAGCGATTGCGGGGAAATGGATAAGGGCACGGGGAGCGGTCGCCCATGCGACCGTTCCCCGCGTAGTGAGGGCAAAAGAACTTAACGAGCCAGCGCCGATAGTGGCTGGATCGGTGTGAGTCCGGCCTCAATCTCGGCCCGGCGCGGCTCCAGGAAGGGAGGGAGGGCCAGCGCCTCCCCGAGATGGTTCACGTCCTCGTCGGTGGCGAAGCCGGGGCCATCGGTTGCGATCTCGAACAAGACACCGCCTGGCTCCCGGAAGTAGATCGAACGGAAGTAGAAGCGGTCGATTACCGGGGTCACGCCCAGACCCGCCTGAGCCAGCCGTTCCCGCCAGGCGGCGTGCTCCTCGTCGTTCGCGGTACGGAAGGCCACATGATGGACGCCGCCGGCCCCCGCCTGGCGCCCGAAGGGAAGGTCAGGCCGCTCCACCAGGCGGACCTCGGCCCCCGGCCCACCAGGGCCAACCTCGAAGGTGGCGGCCCTATGGCCGTCGTCCTGATACTCGCCCACCTTGGTAAAGCCCATCACCTCGGTCAACACCGCCTCGGTTTGGCCCAGATGCTTGAGGGTCAGTGTCACCCCCTCCAGTCCGCGAATGCCCCAGGACGGATCGACAGGGCTCCTGGCCCAGGGGATCCCTGGGCGGACGCCCTGGTCGGCCGGTGAACCGCTGTCATCAACCAACTCAAGGTGCTGGCCCTCTGGGTCGGTAAAGGGGAGCACGGCGCGGCCGGCACGCTCAATGATCCCGGCGTGGGGCACGCCATGCGCCTCTAAACGGGCCGCCCACTGATCGAGCGCCGCTCGATTCGGCACACGGAAGGCGGTCGCCCCCACCATTCCCGCCGCCGGGCGGTGGGCACCGACCAGGGACCAATCAAAGAAGGTCATTTCGGTGCCGGCCCGCCCAACCTCATCGCCATAAAAGAGGTGATAGGCCGAAACATCGTCCTGATTGACCGTTTTCTTGACCAGGCGCATACCGAGGACGTCTGTATAAAAGGCCACGTTTCGCGAGGCATTGCTGGTCACTGCCGTGACATGGTGCAAGCCGCCAAGTTTCATTGAAATACCTACCCTTCAGGAGGACATGTTCTCCACGGCACCGGCTCGTGGATCCGTGAACGGGTTCCACGTCGCGATCCCTTGATCAACAGTTTAGTGCTAAACTTATGCCATGTCAAGGGGCGGCCACATCGTCAATTCGTGTTACGGGATCACCACCGTGTATAGAAGATCGCCCTAACGTGCCCGAAATGGCCGAGCGGATCTCAAGAGGAAAGGGAGGAAAGGAGGGGCTAACGGCGTCCTAACATGGTCAGGCGTACAATGGGCGGGCTGAGATACGCCGATTGCCTGGTGTGCTACCCCCCGAATGGGGAAGGCGCTTCTCTTGGACGCACCGTAGAATAGAGGATACGCACGAGACCAAGGCGGCAGTTCTCTGGGAGCGGGCAGGCTCTCACGAGAGATTGCGTTGAGCCCGCTAGCGAACTTAAAGAGGAAAGGAGGGGCTACCGATGATGCATCGCCTAAACGCGGCGATCGCTCCCAAGATTTTGTGCGTGGATGATGACACCTACCTTACCGACCTTCTCCACTATGCGCTTACTCGCGATGGCTACAAGGTTTCGGTCGCAAACAACGGGGCGGACGCG
>DATLQX010000045.1:0-5579 GCA_035534995.1 Chloroflexota bacterium
CTGGACCAGGCAATTGCGTGTGCCTTGGAGATCGTGGCTGCCGCCGGGTGAGGCAGGATCGGCTGGCATACTTTCCCTGTACCATGCGGCTGGGAGCGGCGCGAGCCGCGGTAAGGCACGGGGAAGGGGCGGAATCATGAAACGGAAGCTCACGGTGCTCATCTTGCTGGTCGGGTTGGCGGCCAGTCTGCTGCTTTCTGGGAATACGCGGCCGGCGCACGCCGCGGTGCCCGCGATCCATCCGACCAGCGCGGCCGCCGCGCACGCCGCGTTCCTGGAAAAGACTCGCTTCCTGGCCGACCTGGGCCTGGCCTATTATGCCTTCCATCACTTCGTCTACGCCCGCTACCAGAATGGCGGCTTCAGCTACGGCGCGCGGGGCCGGGCGGGAAATTTCGTCAAGGCGGGGATCGCCTTGTTGTTCGCCTACAACCGGATGAGCGCGGCGGAAAAGATCGCCGCCAAGAGCCATAGCCGCCTACTGCACCTCCTGGCCAGCCCGCTTACTGTCCTGGTCGGCGGCGTCCTGTTGGAACGGACCAGGCTGCAACATGGCCAGTATCAGGCCGGCGATATGCGCCAGCTTGGTGACTCATTCTACTCGTTTAATCGCACCGCCACCGCGAGAGGGTATGCGATTCGCGACCTCCCAGTCACGATCAAGAACGCGGCTTGATAGGGCGCGCCGAGCAGGCTTGGAAAACGTGGCGGGCAATCTCTCCCTGGGAGCGCGAGCATCTTGCTCGCACTGGTGCGCCAGCGCCAGGGACGACGTAACTGCTCACCAGAGTCGCCGTGTCCACCGTCTAAACCGTGTGCCAGGACCGTCAACGAGGCGAGCAAGATGCTCGCGCTCCCAGGCGGCGGCTCCTTGCGGCTGCGCGCTCATTACCATGTAGATCACCTTGGTAAGGTGCGCTCGCGCGTGCCTGCCCTATCCCTGACTACCGTGCCTCCCCTACACTGGGCGGTGCGGGGTATGATGGGTCCATGACGTGGGCGGTGGTGGAGGACAGGTGGATTTAGAGAAGGCGCCGCGCCCGATCGCCCCGAGCCTGCCAGTCGTGCCGGTGGGCTTGGGGTCGATCCCCGCGCAACTGCTGCTGGCCACGCGCCCCCGCCAGTGGCCGAAGAACCTGCTCTGCGCCGCCCCCCTGGTCATGGCCAACAAGCTGCGCGATCCCGCCTCGGATGTGAGGACGCTGGCCTGCGTGCTCCTCTTCTGCGCTCTATCTGGAGTCGTCTATCTGATCAACGACACGCTGGATGTCGAGCGGGATCGCCTGCACCCGAAAAAGCGGTTCCGACCCATCGCCTCCGGCCGGCTGCCGATCTCCGTCGCGAAGTTCGCGGCGGGGCTGATTCTGGTGGCCGCGCTCGTCCTCTCTATTCCGCTTGGTCTCCCGTTCCTCGAAGCGGCGGTGACCTATATGATCCTCCAGTCCGCCTATGTCTTCTACCTCAAGCACGAGGTATTGCTGGACGTGTTCGCCATCGCCCTGGGCTACGTGATCCGGGCGGCGGCGGGCGCCCTGGCGATCCGGGTGGATATTTCCGTCTGGCTCTATCTCTGCACCATTTTGGGGGGGCTGTTCCTGGCTCTGGGGAAGCGACGCCAGGAGTTGGTGGAACTGGAGGATCTGGCGGTCAGCCACCGGCGGAATCTGGGCGAATACAGTCTGGATCTCGTGGATCAGCTGATCAGCATCGTCTCCGCCGCGATCATCGTGGCCTATTCGCTCTATACCTTCACCGCCCCTAACCTACCGGACAACCACCAGATGATGGTGACTGTACCCTTCGCCATCTATGGCATCTTCCGCTACCTCTATCTGATCCATCAGCGGAAGCTGGGAGCCAGCCCCGAGGAAGTATTGCTACACGATCGCCCATTGCAGATTTGTATTCTTCTCTGGGGCATCATCGTGATCGTGGTGGTGAGCGCGGCGGGGCATGTGGCGTAAGTTCCTCCTCTCGCTCCTTTTCGGCGTGCTCGTGCTCACCGTCCTGGCCCTGGTGGGTGACGCGCCCAACGTGGGGGCGGCAATGCGCCGGTTCCCCCTGGCCTACGTGCCGGCGGTCCTGGGCCTGACCCTGTGGAACTACGCGCTGCGCTTCGGCAAGTGGCATCTCTACCTGCGCGCCCTGCGGATCCCCATTGGGGTCGCCGATAGCCTGGGTATCTTCCTCTGTGGTCTCTCGATGGCGATCACTCCGGGAAAGGCGGGAGAACTGCTGAAGAGCGTCCTGCTCCGGCGCCGGGTAGGGACGCCGGTCTCCGTCTCGGCCCCGGTCATTTTCGCCGAGCGACTCACCGATGGATTGGCCATGATGGGCCTGGCCGCCACCGGGCTGGTGCTCTACCAGCAGGCAGTGCGCCCCATGCTGGCCTTGCTGGCGGTGTTCGTGGCGGCGATCGTAGGGTTGCAGTTGCCCGCGATCCGGGATCGGGTGCTGCCCTGGCTGCAAGGCCACCCAAGGCTGACCAAATGGGGCGAGAGTATGGGAAGGCTCCATGCCAGTGCCCGGCTGCTCCTCTCGCCGCCCTTGTTGCTGGCGGCGGTCGCGATCGGCCTGCTCTCCTGGAGCGGAGAATGCCTGGCTTTCTATCTGGTGCTGCACGGGCTGGGGTTCAGCGGCGGCGCCACTCTCCTGGTCCAGGCGGCCTTCGTGCTCGCGGTCTCCACCCTGGTCGGCTCGGCCAGTCTGCTTCCCGGTGGGTTGGGGACGGCGGAGGGGAGCGCGGCGGCCCTGCTGATCGCGGTAGCTCATACCAGTCTGGCCGCCGCGGTGGCGGCCACCCTGATCATCCGCCTCTGCACCCTCTGGTTTGGGGTCGCGGTGGGCTGCACCGCGCTCCTGGTCTACCGCGGGCGATTCGATCTCCGGTGGCATCACCTCCCCGAGGAACTGGCGAAAGCGCCGGTGTAGGCCGGATGCAGGGGCTATACGGCCCGGCGGGGCCACGGGACCAAACGCCTCTTGCTTTATGCCCCGCGTTTTGCGACCTTGAGAGACGATGCGCGGGTGGGCGCCAGGGCAATCCTGGGAATCGACGCTGATTCATCCTCGGCTCTCCCCCAAGCCTCTTGACCAGGGATGGTGCCTGCCCTGTATACTGTTCCGGCAGCGGACCGGCCTGATCATGAGGCCGATGAGCCTTGAGCTGAGAGATACGAATGCAAAACGAGAACGCCTGGTCCTACGGGCCCAATGGCCTGCCGATGGAAGATCTCCAGGTGCATACCCATCCCACCCTGGTTCTACGCACGCCGCCGATCACCCGCCGGCGCTGGCGCCTACGGCGTCCGAGGCCGCGCGTGTTTCTGCTTCGCGCCCTCATGGTGTTGACCGCCCTGCTTCTGGCGATCGTCGGCACCGGCGTGTTTGTCTGGTACAACCCCATGGCGCTGGCTACCCTGAGCCAGCCGCTGCTGCCCGTGCAAGCTGGGGCGATTCCCTGGAATGGGATCGATCCGATCAATATTCTGGCCCTGGGCGTGGATCAGCGGGTGCCGGGTGAAAAGACGCACTCCGATACGATCATCGTGCTCACCCTGGACCCGACGCACAACACGGTGCGGATGGTGTCCATCCCTCGTGATCTGGCGGTGAGCGTGCCGGGCTACGGAGAGATGAGCAAGATCAACGAAGGAAACTATCTGGGCGGCCCGAGTTACGAGGCGTACACGATCGAGCACGCGCTCGGCATCCCCATTAGCTATTACGTCATGTTGCGTTTCTCCAGCTTCCAGCATCTGATCGATGTCCTGGGTGGGGTCACGATCAACGTCGATCAAAACATTAACGACCCTACGTATCCCGCGCTGGTGGGGAACGGCTACGATCCCCTGGTGCTGCGAGCGGGAACGCAGCACATGGATGGGGCCACGGCCTTGAAATACATGCGGGAGCGCCATGCCTACACCACCCAGGATGAGGCGCGGGTCCAGCATCAGCAGCAACTGGTCACGGCGATGAAGTCACAACTGATCAGCGTGCACACCCTCTTCCATCTCCCCACGATCCTCTCCGCCTTGCGTGATGCCTTTGACACCAACATGCCGGAGAATCTGCTGCCGGTGATCGCCATGGAGATGGTCAAGAACCGTAACATGCAGCATGTCTTTTTCAACGACCAGAACGGGATGACCGTGGAGTGTATCGGCGGTGACCTGGGGGCGGACCTCTGCCCTACTCCATCCTTCTGGCCCCAAATTCATAGCCTGTTCTCCGATCCGAAACTGGCGGCCGAGCATGCCAGCGTCTGGGTGGAGAACGGCACGGCGCTGAATGGGGAGGCCGAGGCGGTCGCGACGACCTTAAGAACCTGCCAGATCAACGTGGTGGGCACGGGGCCGGCCGACACCGCCAATCACGCGCACACGGCGGTGATCGTCAATAGCGCCCAACCGCCCGCCCCCTATACCACGCGCCTTTTGCGGCAAATGTTCGGGGCCCGCCTGATCACCGAGAACCTACCTACCGTCTCCGCCCAGGTGGTCCTGTTGCTGGGAAATGACGTCCCTCAAGTCCAATCCCAGTAAGGAGAACCTGCGCATGGGCCCCGATTTCAGCCTACAGACGCCGCTTCGTACGACTCCGGTGTATCGCCATTACATTTGGGGCGGGGCGCGCCTCGGCGAGCTGCTGGGCAAGCCCCTGGGGCCGGAGGGCACCCTGGCCGAATCGTGGGAGGTGGGTGACGATGCCCTGGTTGCCGAGGGCTCCTGGGCAGGCCGCACCTTACGGGCGGTGGACGAGGAAACCAAGGGCGCCCTCCGCGGCGACGCCCCGAGCTATCCCCACGCGCGGCTCCCTCTGCTGATCAAGCTCTCCGACGCGGCGGCGGACCTCTCGATCCAGATCCACCCTACCGACGACCAGGCTCTGCGGGGCGAGCCGGATCGCGGGTATCCCGGCAAGGCGGAGATGTATTTGATCCTGCAAGCCGCCCCAGGTGCCGGCGTGTATTGGGGGCTCCGCGGGGGCGTGACGGCGGCCCAACTGGGCGAGGCATGCCGAACCGGCCTGGGAGTCCCGGATCTGATCGACTTCGTGCCGGTCAAGACGGGCGACGTGCTCTACTCGCCGGCGGGGGTCGTCCACGCAATCGGCAAGGGCATCGTCTACTGCGAGGTGCAAGAAAACTCGGACATCACCTATCGCCTGTACGACTGGGGGCGGGTGGGGGCCGACGGCAAACCGCGGGAACTGCATATTGAACGCGGTCTAGCGGTGCTCGGCAAGAAAAAGCGGAAAACCCCGATGGTCGAGCCGCAAAGCCTTCCCCTGGAGGGCGGGCGGCGCCAGATCCTCTGCGCCTGTCCGCACTTCGCGGTCGAGTTGATCGAGCTGGACGGCACTGCCGGCCTGGGACGGGCGCGAGCGGCCATGCGGGCGGTGGTGGTGCTGGAGGGCGAGGTCACGCTCGGGGGCGGCGCGGAGGCCGGGGAGGCCGTGTGCCGGAAGGGGCAGAGCGCGGTGCTCCCGGCGCCGCTGACGAACCCGATAGCGAGCGGCGCCGCGGGAACCCGCCTGTTGTATGCCTATCTGCCCGATCTGAAAGCGGACATCGT
>DATLQX010000046.1:0-3835 GCA_035534995.1 Chloroflexota bacterium
GCTACGAAACGGTTATCAACGCGGATCAGCACGATCTCTCCGCCAATATAGTCCTTGCCGGAGATCGTGACCTCAGCGCCACGATCAATTCGCCCGGGCGACACCGACACCTGGGGAGACGGGCGAGGCACGTTCACCCGCAGATTCGCGCTCGCCGAGATTCCACTGGCCGTGCCGAGCGCCGTGACCTTGGCGGTGCCATAGGGCGCGTTATGGGCCACGGTAAAGCCAACATGATTAAAGTTACCATGGCTGTCGGCGATCAGGGCCAGCACGGTTGATCCGTGGAATCTAATCACGACCACCTCACGGCCCTTAAAGCCGTGACCGGAGACGTAGACGCGCCCTCCCCGGTATGCCGATCCCGGCGACAAGGATAAGCCGGCCCGAGCCCGTGGCACTGCCAGAACATAGACGAAAGCCCGTGCCGACCGCCCGCTACGGGCCCCGGTAATCGAGACTTCCGCCGTGCCAAGCGGAGTGCTTCCGGGAACGGTAAAAGTGATGTTGCTTACCCGCCCAGAACGGTCGGCCTGCCTCGCTCCTACCAACGCGCCGCGGAACCGGACCAGCACGAACTCACTGGCCTGGAAATTGGTCCCGCTCACATGGAGGGAAGAGCCGCGGACCACCCGATTGGGGCTGGCACCGATCCCCACCCGCACGGGCTGGGCAATGGTAATCGTGACGGCCGCCGATCGCCCGCTCCGGCCCCCCGAGGCGGTGATCGTGTGCCGGCCAACTCCCACGCGCACCGTGTAGCGGCCGCTGAAGGTACCGGCGGCATTGGCGGTGGGAGCCATAATCAGGGCTCCGTCCAGGCGGACGACGACTATTTCACCCGCGTCCCAGCCGTTGCCGCCGATGCTGAGCGTTTGACCAGGGCGGGCAGTGCTGGGATTGGCATACACGCCGGCCATCGTGGGAGGGGCGACGACCGTCAACACAGCGGTCGCCACGCGCCCACTGGCTGCTCCCGTGGCGGAAATGCCGTAGCGACCGGGCGGCGCGCTCCGCGAAATGGGAAAGGCCGCGTTCACGAACGATCCATCGGCGCTGGTAGTGGTCACCAAAACCAGGGCATTATTGAGGCTGATCCGGACCTGTTCCCCACCAAGGAAGCCGGTGCCCGAAACCGACACCCCGGAGCCGGCCGTGACTTGACCTGGACTGACGGATATGCCCGCCGTGATGGTGGGAGGCGCTGCCTGAACGACCAGAAACACGCTTGCCTCCACGCCGCTGGTAGCTCCGCGGGCGACGACCTTGTAGGTACCGGGGGGGAAATTGGCGGGAATAGTAAGAATATCGGCGCTGAAGGCCCCAGTGGTGTCCGCCGCCGGCCCCGACTGCAATTGGCCGTTGAAATAGACCAGGACCGTTTCCTGGGGATGGAAACCGCTGCCGCTGATCACGGTCTGGCCGCCGACCGCGACCGTGCCGCTGCTCAGATGCAGCACCGGCGCCGGGCTGGGAGTGGCGGTGGAAATCGCGGTCGGCGTGGCGGTCGGCGTGGCGGTCGGCGTGGTGGTTGCCGCCGCCTCGACCGTGAAGGATGAGGAGGCGAGGCGGAAGCTGGAAACGCCATAGGCGTTGAGGTTGTAGGTGACCCCGGGCGTAAAACTGGTATTCAAGGCAATCGAGACCGGGCCATACGTCCCGGAGCTGGAGGCCGTGGCCACTCCGGTGACTTGGCCATTCCCGACAAACAGCTGTACCTGTTCTCCCGCCGCGAACCCGCTTCCCGCCACGGTCACCGTGCCTCCTACCGGTACCGTCGAGCTGGTGCTGGTGATCGTGGGAACGACGGCAACCGGGGCGACCACATGAAAAACCTGTAGGGAGAAAATGCCGCTGCTGGACCCCAGGACAAACACATGATGCAGGCCAAGGCCCACGCCAAAGCCGATCGGCACATCCACCGACAGGGTGCCCTGGGCGTCGGCGGTAGCGGCAAAGGTTGTGCCGGGAGCGGTGATGATCACCTGCTCGTTGGCGCGGAAGCCGGAACCGCTCATGTGGATGATCTGGCCCGGATTGACCGATGACCGGTTATAGTAGAGGGTGACCGGCGCCGTATGGATGGGCGCCAGGGGCCAGATCAGGCCACCAGCTACCTGAGTCAGACTGAGCGATCCTGCCGCGCCCGCGTAGGGGATCGCGTTGGTCGCGGCCCAATTGAGCGCCGTTTGGGGCGAGGATCCATAGCCAAGCTCATCGAGAGTGGCCGGATTCTTGATCCAATGGCGTACGTTATTCCACACCAGGTAGACCGCCCCATTGGGATCGCGAACCAGGCTGCCATTCGTATAGGCCGCCGACCGTGGCGCCGATTGGACCGTGGCGGCCCGCGCGGCGCCGGACATCAGGCCCGGCGCCAGCAGAAGCACGCACAGTAGACCAAGAACCGCTCGGAGCGGGCGCGACCAGAAGGATCGCACCCTGGAATTCGATTGAGTCATCGACTTCCCCTTTCTGGAAAGTGAAATGTGAATATGCCCATCTCTCATTAGATGAAAGATCTATTGTCGGAGTGTGTTCAGGCTGTTACCGATCTGTAAAGGCGGGCTTTCCGCCCTCCCATGCCGGGCAATTGGATGCACGGGAGGGCGGAAACCGCGGGCCAGCAGGGTTGCGACCCGAGAGTGTTCGCCCCGCGCGGGCCCGCCTCGATCAAACAACCACGACCCGAACCTGGGCCTGCCGGTTGCTGCGCGCCCCCGAGGCTACGATGGCGGTGGTCCCTTTCGCCTCGTGACTGCTCACCAGGACGATGGTTCGGAAGTCCCCATGCTTGTCAGCCGGCAGCGCCTGCACGATGACCCCTCGGAGACGAATCAAGACGTATTCTCCGG
Organism: Chloroflexota bacterium; assembly: GCA_035534995.1. Taxonomy (GTDB): domain Bacteria; phylum Chloroflexota; class UBA5177; order JANWHV01; family JANWHV01; genus JANWHV01. Next base: position 2,856 of record DATLQX010000046.1, read on the forward strand.
CCAGATAGCCATGGCCGGTTACCGTCACCCTCTGCCCCGGCTTGATTCGCGTCGCCGAAACCGAGATGCCCACTCCCTTGGTGATCTTCGGGCCGCCGCCTGGTATCAGTTTTATCCTGGAGCCGGCGGCCCGACCGCTGTTGGCGCCGACCGCCTCTACCGAGTAGGTACCAAACGGGACGCTCACCCCGACGTTGAAGACGGCGTTCACGAAGGCACCGCGACGATCCGCCTGCGCCGACTGCACCAAAGCCCCACGGAAGCGGATTAGGACAATCTCACCAGTCTGGAAGCCGTGGCCCGACACACTCACCCGGTCGCCGTGGCGCACGCTTCCGGCGGAAAGATGAATGCCCACCCCACCAGAGGGTGCCGGCAACACGCCAAGGAGTGCCTGGGAGGCGCGGCCACTGCGGGCCCCTTGAATACTGACCACCACGGCCCCATACGGGGTGGTACCGGGAACCGTGAACGAGGCATTCAGGACCCCAAGGCTGGAGGCGGCCGTTGCCTGGATGACCGCGCCGCGGAAACGGACCAGCACGATCTCGCCGGGTAAAAAGTTGATCCCAGCCACCCGGACAATATCACCTCGATGGGTGCGATTGGGAGCCAGATGCATGCCAACCATGACCGGCCGGCCAACAACCAGGTAGGTGGTGGCGGTGCGCTGGCTGCTTGCCCCGGTCGCCGTCGCTGAGTGCCGCCCCAAGCCGAGCTTGGCGGTGTAAGAGACACTGAAGGATCCGTCACCACCGGTGGTAGGCGATAAGGCAATTGCCCCATCGACCTTCAGCAGAATGATCTCATGCGCCTGGAAGCCGCTGCCGGTGATGGTCACCTGGCCGCCGGCAATAGTGCTGCCGGGCGCCACCCGGATCTCGGCGGGGGCGGCGACTGGAGCCGCAAGTATGGTGAGTACCGCGTTGGCAATCCGCTGGCTGGTTGAACCAAAGGCCGCCACGCTCACCGGCCCGACC
>DATLQX010000047.1:0-13803 GCA_035534995.1 Chloroflexota bacterium
TCCCGATGAAGGTGATGGCGACGACCACCGAGATCGCCAGGAGCGAACGGTTGCGGAGCATCATTCTCTCCAGCGGCTAGGCACGCCATGGACGGTGAGCGCGACTTCAGGCTCTCCCCATGGTCGGCCGATCAGGGGAGGAGCGCCTCGGCCTCGGCCCACAGGCGACGAACCACCTCGGCAGCCGGCTCGGCCCGCGCGAGGGCGGCGGCCTGGCCGGCCCAGGCTTGCATCCGCTGGAGATCCCGGGCCCGCTTCCCTGCTTCCTTCATCGCGCTGGTCAGCCCCCCCTGCACTGGATAGGACGCGGGCGCGGGCGCTCCCGGCCCTTCCGCCGCGCGGACGTAGTTGGTGCGGATCGTCCGCGCCAGACGACCGGTGAATACACGAGTAGCAGTCGTCGCCTCCGGTTCCAGATCGGCCAGAGCGTTGGCCCAGGTGGGATCGGTGCGAGCCTCGGGACAGCGGAGGAAGGCGGTGCCGATCTGCACCGCGCTGGCCCCCAGAGTCAGAGCCGCCGCCAATCCTCTGCCGTCTCCGATCCCACCCGCGGCGACGATCGGGACCGTGAGTCTATCCGCCAGCCTGGGCAGCAAGGCGAAGAGGCCCACGCTCTGGCGTTCCGCCGCCTTCGGGTCGAACGACCCCCGATGCCCTCCCGCCTCGAACCCCTGGGCGACCACCGCGTCGGCCCCCGCCTGTTCCGCCAGCAGCGCCTCGGCCAGGGTGGTTGCGCAGGCGAACCACGCGATCCCTCGATCCTTGAGCTTGGTCACGAACGCGGGCGGGAATAGGCCCATGATCGAGGAGATCACGCGGGGCTCGGCCGCCAGGAGAGCCTCGCATTGTTGGGCGAAATCGCGTGATGGACTGTCGCCCGCCTCGGCGGGAACCGGCGGACCCCAGTCCGCGAGGAAGGCTCGCACCCGTGCCTCGGCCGCGGGGTCGCGATCGGCCGGCGGATCCGGGATCCAGAGGTTCAGTTGCAGCGGGCCGCCGCTCCGGGCCCGGAACTCGGCGACCCACGCAGCGATCTCTTCGGGGGTGCTCCGCAACGCGCCCATGGCGCCCATGCCGCCCGCGTTCGCGACCGCCGCTCCCAGGTCGGCCGGGCATGCTCCCGCCATCGGGGCCTCCAGAATAGGGATCCGCATGCCAAAACGGGCGCAAAACGCGGCGGCCCGCTCCCTGGCGCCCAACGCGCGGCTGGTCGCTTCACGCGGCGGCGGCACGGCATGCTCGGCCATCACGGCATCCTCCCTTCCCTCACCTCCCGCCGCACCGAATCCGATCGCGGCGGAACGCATTCTCACCCGTGCACATGATACCGCCGGAGAACTGGGAAACGCGGGAAGGGGGCCAGTCCCTGGAGACCGGCCCCCTTCTCGTCCCTGACGATCCTGAACGGTTCACCTGTGCCGCGAGCCCCGCTACGGTCTGCCCAGAACGCTCCTCACGGAGCCTTCCTTCACCCGAACCCTGTTCTTGCGAACCGGCCCGGTGGCGCGCTATACCAGAACTCCGAGACGCTCTCCCCTTCTCGTGCGTTGTTGGGAACGAAGACGGGTGAGTTGCCTCACGCGGCGCGGCGGTTGGTCATGGTCGACATGACAGCCCGACATCCCTTGCGCCTGGCTGCCAGTATCTGGTCGACAGCGCCCCCTGGCCGTATCTCCCCTCGCGTCCCGCCGCTTACGCGACCGGCCCGCGAATGAAGCGGTCAGTGAACACCGGTGCGGATCTCGTACCTCCCGCGCGAACTCGTCATTACCATCAGGTGAAACGGAGTATACGGCGAATCCAAAGCGATTTACAGCGAGTTATCCACCATCTTTTTCGCTAGCCGATCGTCCCAACGTGCCCCAGTGCTTCACTCCTCAAAGGAGGCTGTGATAGATTCCGGGAGTGAGATGCCGGGCGCTCGTCATTTCGGGACGGCAGCCTGGCGAGCCAATGTTCACCCGTGTTGAGGAATGAAGCACTTAGCGTGGCGCGTGGGCGATCTCAAGCATGGAATCGGGCGAATAAAAGTTCAGCCGGCGGGGTGGCGCGGGGTGAGCGCGGGCTACCGCCTCGTCCAGGTCGATGCCCAGGCCGGGGCCGGTGGGAACCCGCGCCATGCCGTCCACCACCTCGATAGGCGGATAGGCGAGTGCGTCTTTCCAGGGCGCGTCCATGGGCGCGAACATCTCCTGGATTTGTAAGTTCGGGAGGAGGGCCGCTATTTGCAAGGTGGCGGCGGTGGAGATCGGCCCCGCCGCGTTGTGGGGCGCGATCCCCACCCCATATGCCTCGGCCATGGCGGCGATCCGGCGCAGTTCAAGGAGGCCGCCGACATGGATCACGTCCGGTTGGAGGAAGGTGACGCACCGCTCCTCCAGGACCGGACGGACGTCCCAGCGCGAGTAGAGGCGCTCGCCCAGAGCCAGCGGGATACCGCACTGCCCCGCTAACTGGGCCAGAGCCGGCGAGTCGTCGGGGTGCAAGGGTTCCTCCAGAAAGAAGAGATCGTAGGGCTCCAGCGCGCGCGCGACCTGGAGCGCGCCCAGGAGGCCAAAGCGCCCATGGGCGTCCACGCCAAGGCGAATGTCTGGCCCCACGGCCTCGCGGACCGCCGCGACATTGGCCGCGCCCTGGCGAATCTCCGCCATCGAGGGAGCGAACGATGCCTGGCCAAAGGGATCGAACTTCAGCGCCTTGTAGCCCTGCCCGACCGGGATCCGGGCGGCGGCGGCGAAGTCAGCCGAGGTGCGGGCGCCAAAATACCAGGCGTTGGAATAGGTCGGTACCGCGTCGTGCAGGCGGCCACCCAGGAGCGCGTGGATGGGCAAGCCGACCGACTTGCCCAGAATATCCCACATAGCCATCTCCAGCCCACCCATGGCGCTACGCAGGACCGGCCCATTCATCCAGAAGGAATCGCGGGTCATCGTCCGTAGATGCTGCTCGATCAGGCGTGGATCGCGGCCCCGAAGTTCGTGGGCATAGTCGGACACCGCTCCCCGTACCGCTGCCTCTTTCCCTTCCAGACTGCACTCGCCCCACCCGACCAGGCCATCGTCCGTCGTTAGCTTGACGAAGACGAAGTTCCGGAAGTGGCCGTCCACGTACAGGGTGTCGATCGTTTCGATTAGCACTGGCGGCTCTCCATCCGTCTTTTCATGTCGTTTCCGTGGGCTGCCGTCGCGGCCCGACACGAGCCGGTCCAGCCAGCCCGTCCCCGCACTGGTCGGCGGGCGCATCGAGGACGGTGATCACACGGGCGGCCGAGTCCTGGAGGACGGCCAGCATGGCTCGTTCCGCGCCCTGGCCGTCCCGCGCGGTGATCCGTTCCAGGACGGCTCGGTGGGAGGCAACCCCGGCGCGCGTCCCCTCGGTGCCAAAGCCCAGTTTGATGGCCTCGCCAATCTGATTCACGATCGGCTCCAGCAGCATGGTAAAGAAGGGATTGTGGGTAGCCATCAGCATCGCTCGGTGGAAGGTCAAGTCGGCCTCCATCCACGCATTCACGTTATCCTGATGTTCCTCCATACGGGCCAGCGCCGCCCGCAAGAGGCCAATATCCTCCTTGGTTGCTCGCTCGGCACAGGCGCGGGCCGCCGCCCCTTCGAGGATTCGGCGGATCTCGTAGAGATGCGGAACCGCGTTCGCCCCCAATCGGGCCTGAATATATCGCTCCAGCGCCCCCCGCACCGTATCGGTGGTAGGCGCCGTGGTAAAGGCACCCTTCCCGTTTTCCACCCGCACCAGGCCACGCGCCTCCAGGCTCTTTAGCGCCTCCCGGACGGCATTCCGCGACACCCCAAACTGCTCCCCCAGGTCTTTTTCCGAGGGAAGGCGGCTGCCTTCCTCCAGGGTGCCGGTAAGGATGAGCTGCTCCAACTGGTCCGAGACCCGATGGGAGAGCCGGCGGCGGTCAACTGGTTGGAAGCTCACTCTACCCTCGCGATTCGTTCGGTGGCCCACTCGGGTAGGAGGCTCCGCCCACGAGTGGCCTGGCGGTCGGCGGCCCGGCGGGCCAGGGTCTGCACGGAGAGGGCGAGGAGAATGGCGATCCCCTTGCACAGGGCATAATAGGCATCGCTCAGTCCCTGCTCACTCAGGCCGCTATTGAGGATAGCGATAAAGGCCACGCCTACCAGCGTCTTGATCACGCTCCCCTCGCCCCCGGTCAGCCTGGTGCCGCCGATAATCACGGCGATGATCGCGTCCAACTCCAGCCCCGAAGCCGCGAGTGGCTGGGCCGAGGCCATCTGCCCCACGGAGATCAGCGCCGCCGCGGCCACGGCTACCCCCATCAGGCAAAAGATGAAGATGACCTGGCGAGTAACGCGGATGCCGGCTCGCCGGGCTCCGCGCGCGTCACCACCGAGCGCGAACGTATAGCGGCCGAGGACGGTGCGGTTGAGGAGATACCAGCCGCCGCCATAGGCAAGCGCGACGATGTAGGCCGGGGCGCCAAGGCCGAATAGGCTGGCGCCATTGAGGAACGTAATCAGGGGACCGCCAACCGTGATCGAGCCGGTGCCGGTAATGCCGGTGGCCAGGCCGCGGGCCCAAATATAGGCGGCAAGGGTGACGATCACCGGATTAATTTCCAGGCCCACCACGAGCACCCCGTGAAGGGCGCTTACCCCAATCGCCAGCCCCAATCCGGTCGCCACCGCCAGGGCCATGTCGTGACTCTGCTGGTTCACCAGGCCAATGATCACCCCGGTGAGGGCGATCATGGCCCCAGGAGAGAGGTCGATAATCCCGGCGATGATCGAAAAGGTCATGGCCACCGAGACCACGGCGAGCGGCGCGTTCTGCTCGATAGCGGTCACCATGGTGGCGGTAGTGAGCCATGCCCCATTGAGACGGCCAAAGATCGCGATCATCGCGACCAACATCGAGAGGAGTAAATAGCTATCGGCTCCGGCGAGCGGCGAGGGCGGGCGCGGCAGGCGCCTGGAGGAACGGCTCATTGGGCTCTCCGGCGCGTGGCGTGGTCCAGGAATACGGCGGCCAGGATGATTCCGCCGGTGATCGCCTGCTCGTAATAGGCCGAGACTCCGCGGAAGGTAAGAAAGTTGGTGATCGTGCCCACGATCATGACCCCCAGCAAGGTCTTTTCCACCCGCCCCTTGCCGCCGCTCAGGCTGATTCCGCCCACCAGCACGGCGGTGATCGCGTTGAACTGCATCCCGTCGCCCACATTCTGGCTGACAATCCCCAATTGAGCGATTTCCAGCATTCCCGCTCCGCCGGCGCAGAGTCCACACAGCGCGTAGGTGGCCACGACTACCCGGCCAATCGGGATGCCGGCCAGGCGCGCCGCGCGCCGATTGCCGCCGGCGGCGTAGATATGCCGGCCGAGCGCCGTATCGCGGAGTACCACGGTAGCCACGGCGTAGAGGGCCAGCATCACTACGGCCATCGCGGGGAGTGAAAACACCTGGTTGGTCGCGAGCGAGAAAAAGAAGGGGTTGGTGACCTGGATCCAGGATCCCTCATTGGCCAGGATCGCCTGGCCAAGCCCCTGCGCGGCGATCAGAGTGCCCAGGGTGACAATGATCGGTTCGATCCCGATCCCCGCGATAAAGATGCCGTTGATCAGGCCGATCCCCGCGGCCGCCAGTAACCCGGCGCCGATCGCGGGCCAGGCGCCCAGCCCGTGATTGGTGGTCAGGGCCCCGGTAATCACCGCGCTGACCAGGATGATCGAGCCGATCGACAGATCGATCCCGCCCATGAGCATCACCATGGTCTCCCCAATGGCCGCCACGCCCACGATCGAGGTCTGGATCAGGATGTTGTCGATGTTGGCGCGGGAGAGAAAATCGGGCGTGCTCAGGCCGAAAATCAGGAGTAAGCCGATCGCCACCAGACCGACCCCGAAGACGTGGAGGAATCCAGCGAGATGTTCGGCCCATCCGGTCTCGCCCGTGGGGCGCCGCGCGCGGGCGCGCACGCTAGGAAGCATGAGGGTATCCGCCTTGCATGGCCATGAGCACCTGCTCCTCGGTGGCGCGCGTCCCGTCAAGAACAGCCACCAGGCGGCCGCGAGCCATGACCAGGATCCGTCGAGCCAGGGCCAGAATCTCCGGCACGTCGCTCGATACCACCAGCACGGCCTTCCCGGCCAGGGCCAGGGCGGCGAGTTGCCGATGAATCTCCGCCTTGGCCCCCACGTCCACTCCGCGGGTCGGCTCCAGGAACACAAACAGCTCGGCGTCAAGCATCAGCCAGCGGGCAAGAAGCGCCTTTTGCTGATTGCCGCCGCTGAGAAGGCGGATAGGCCGCCCCAGAGCCCCCATCTGGACATTGGTCCGCGCCGCCGCCGTGCCGGTGGCGATGCGCTCCTTGCCCCGCCGCACCAGGGGAAGCCAACGGGCCCAGGTGAGAGTGTGCAGACCCGCCAGGCTGATGTTCTGGCGCACCGCCATGTCCGGGATCAGACCCTCGTCACGCCGATTTTCGGTCAGGAAGCCGATGCCCAGCTTTTTCGCCTGGCGCGGCGAATGCACGAGGACGGGCTGGCCTTTCCAGAGGATAACCCCGCGGACCGCCGGTTGATCGCCGAAGAGCGCGCGCGCCACCTCATCCTGGCCGGCTCCCAGTAGTCCGCAAAGGCCGACGATTTCACCGGGACTAACCTGAAAACTGACCTCCTTAATCCGATCGCCGACCGCGAGGTCGCTGACCGCCAGCACGGGCTCGCTCGTGGTCGCCGCATCCTGGGGTAGCGTCTGGACGTAGCGATCTGGCTTCTGACCGAGGGTCCATTCAACCAGTTGTTCCAGACTGGTATCCCTGGAGGCGAAGGTGGCGACCACTCGCCCATTGCGGAGCACCGTACCGCGGTCGCACACGGCGAGGATTTCCTGAAAGCGGTGGCTGATGTAGATAATGCCAACCCCGCCCGCCCGCGCGCGGGCCAACGCCTCGAACAGCCGATCGCTGTCGGCGGGGGCGAGCGCGGCCGTTGGTTCGTCCAGAATGAGGATGCGGGGATGCTGGGCCAGAACTTTGGCGATTTCCACTAACTGGCGCGTGGGAAGGGACAGGTGCCCGATCCGGCTCTGGAGATCAATCCGCTCGAGGCCGAGAGCTTCCAGGGCGGCGGTTGCTTCCCGCAAGAGGCGCCGCGAATCGATGCTAAGCCCGCGCCGCGGTTCGCGACCCAGGCAGAGATTCTCCGCCACCGTGAGATTGGGGAGCAGGCTCAGTTCCTGATAGACGATGCCAATCCCTAGCTGCCGCGCGCCCCTTGGACCGTGAATAGTCACCGGTCGGCCGTCAATAGAGATGGCGCCAGAGCTTGCGAGATAGTCGCCGGCCAGGATCTTGACCAGGGTCGACTTCCCCGCCCCGTTCTGGCCCACCAGGGCATGGATCTCCGCCGGCCGTACCGCCAGATTGACGCGATCGAGGGCGAGCGTACCGGGAAAACGCTTGCTGATCCCCACCATTTCAAGGATCGGCGGCGCCGTGAGGTCGGCGCCTGGGACGGATTGGCGGCTCACCTGCTCGATCACCATATCCCTCTCGCGACAACGGACGATGCAGCCCGGCCGGATACCCTGAGGGTACCCGGCCGGGGCGGTGACTAATGCGAGTAGTTGGCTACCAGTTGGGCCAGTGTCTTATCAAAACCGAAAGTCTTGATCGAGTTGGACATCGCCGCCTCCGCCTTGGCGGCGGCATTGACATTGGCTGGGGTGACCAGGAAGCTGTTCAGATTTTCCGTCTTCGGCTCGGCCTTGTGCTTGGCCAGATTGACCGCCATCTCCCCGAAGCGGAAGCCGGCGTAGATAGGAGCATACATCGCGGTGCAGGCCATCTTCCCTTGCTGGATCGCGGTCAGACCGATCGGGTCGCCGTCGACCGAGGTGAAGATGATCCCGCCGGCTTTCTGGGCCCGGGCGGCCACGTTGATCGCGGGGACGGTGAGGGTATCGCTGAGCCCGTACACCATGGCCAGCTTGGGATAGCGGACCAACCAGTCCTGCATGGCGGCGGCGGCCTTGTCCGGCAGCCAATCGGTGGGTTCCTGGCTTACCACCTTGATGCCGGGGTATTTGGCCATCACGGAGGTGAAGCCGCCTGTACGGTCGGCATTCAGACCCTGACCGAGCAGACCTTGCAGCACCGCGACCTGCCCCTGGGGCTTCCCGTATTTCTTGGTCAGAAGCTGAATCGAGTACTTGCCCACCATCTGGCCGGTCTGAAATTCATCGAAGCCAGAGTTCATGGTGGCCTTGGGGCTGCCGCTATAGAGGACGAGGACGGGGATATGGGCGGCGCGGGCCTTGTCGAGACTGGGCCCGAAGGCGCTGATATCGATCGGGTTGACCATGATCGCCGCCACATGTTGATTGATCAGCGTCTGAAACTCCTGGATTTGCTCGTTCACGCTGCCGTGCGCGCTGATGTCCAGCAGATTGTAGCCGAAGCGGCGCCCGGCCTCGACCGCGCCCCGGCCCTGATCGATGTGGAAAGGATTCGTGAGATCGATCTGCAAGAAGCCAATGGTGGGCATACCGGCATCCGAACGGCCGGCGAAGGCGCGAGGGGTGGAAGCCACCCCGCCAAGGGCAAGGATGAGAGGGATGAACGCGAGGAGCCACGTCCGGGAGTGGCGACGAATCTTCACGGGTATCCTCCTTGAGTACTGAGTATGTGGCGAGTGCATCGGCGGCGTCCCACGCTCCGCCTGGGCACGCTCGCGCCTGCCTGCCTGCTATCCTGCTGTAGGGCTATTCTACAGCTTCTGGCCCGAGTAATCCACCTCCCTTCTCCCCGCGAGAAGCTGAGGGGAGTATATGTCTGCCCGTGGCGGCTGTCAAGGGTTTGTGGACCGCGCGACGCCCTGCCATATGCTGTTGACAATGGCAGCGACATCGCACGATACTCGACCCGTCCCGCCGGTGGACGTCCCTGGTCCGCCACCGTTATCTTCGAGATGACGAATGGCCTCCGCATCGCGTACCGCGGCGGTTGGCACGCCGAGGGGCCGCGACCCTCCTGGGACGCGGATTGGCCGGCGCATCCAGATCGCGGAGATTCACCCCCTGCGCTGGTATGGAGGGCGAAAGGAGGCGCGTATGGCTACCGTTGTTCTGGTCGGTACCCTGGATACCAAGGGCCAGGAGTATGCGTACCTGCGGGATCGTCTGCGCCAGCACGGCGTGGATGTGATCCTGGTGGATGCCGGCGTTCTTGGCTCGCCGCTCACCATGCCCGATATCGATCGAGTCGATGTGGCGCGCGCGGCGGACAGCAGCCTTGAGGGGCTGATTGCCGCCGGGGATCGCGGGGCCGCCGTGGAGACCATGGCCCACGGCGCCGCCGAGGTAGTGCGACGGCTCCATGCGGAGGGCAGGCTCCAGGGCATCCTTGGCCTGGGCGGCTCGGGCGGCACCACGCTCGTCACCCAGGCCATGCGGCAACTTCCCGTGGGCGTGCCCAAGCTGATGGTCTCTACCGTGGCCTCCGGCGATACCCGGCCTTATGTTGGCAATGTGGACATCATCATGATGTACTCGGTCGTGGACATCGCGGGCCTCAACCGGATCTCTCGGCGCATCCTAGGCAACGCCGCCGCCGCCATGGCCGGGATGGCGGCGGCAACGATCCCAGAGGCAGCGGATCGACCTCTGGTGGGTGCCACCATGTTCGGCGTGACCACCCCCTGCGTGACCACTGCCCGCGAGCGCCTGGAGTCGCTGGGCTACGAAGTATTGGTCTTCCATGCCACGGGCGCCGGCGGCCGGTCGATGGAAGCCCTGCTCAAGGGAGGGTTCATCAGCGCCGCGCTGGACATTACCACCACCGAGCTGGCCGATGAACTGGTGGGGGGTGTGCTCTCGGCCGGCCCGAATCGCCTGGAAGCCGCCGGCGCCATGGGCATCCCCCAGGTGGTGTCGCTCGGCGCCCTGGACATGGTCAATTTCGGCCCGATCGACACCGTGCCCACGAGGTTCAAGGAGCGATTGCTCTACAAGCACAACAGCAGCATCACCCTGATGCGCACCACCCCCGAGGAGTGTGCCGAGTTGGGCCGGATCATCGCCCGTAAACTGAACGTCGCCCGCGGACCAATTACGCTCTTCATTCCCCTCAAGGGAGTCTCGCTGATCGACGCCGTGGGCCAGCCCTTCCACGATCCTGCCGCCGATCAGGCGCTCTTCGAGGCCCGCGCGGCGACCTCAACTCCACAGTGGAGGTGCGTGAGTTGGATACCGACCTCAATGATCCGGCTTTCGCCCTGGCCATGGCCGATACTCTGCATGCCTCCTACCAGGCATGGGTTCACGGCGGCAAGGAGGTATACGCATGAATCGCGAGGAGGCGCTGGGTCGCTTGCGCGCCCAAGCGGCGCTGGGTCGCCCGATCATCGGCGCCGGGGCCGGGACCGGACTCTCCGCCAAGTGCGCGGAGGCTGGAGGTGCCGATCTGATCATCATCTACAATTCGGGCCGCTATCGGATGGCCGGACGCGGCTCCCTGGCGGGCCTGCTCCCCTACGGCGACGCTAACGCGATCGTGATGGAGATGGCGGCCGAGGTACTGCCGGTGGTGAAGGATACTCCGGTGCTGGCGGGGGTCTGCGGGACGGACCCCTTCCGCCTGATGCCGGTATTCTTGAAGCAGGTCAAGGAGGCGGGGTTCAGTGGGGTGCAGAACTTCCCCACCGTGGGTCTGTTCGACGGCATCTTCCGCCAGAATCTGGAGGAAACCGGAATGGGTTTCCACCTGGAGGTGGAGATGATCCGCCAGGCGCATGCAATGGACCTCTTGACCTGTCCCTATGTCTTCACCGAGGAAGAGGCCAGGCGCATGGCCGAGGTTGGCGCCGATGTGGTGGTGCCGCACATGGGGCTGACCACCGCCGGCCTGATCGGAGCAAAGACAGCCATGACCCTGGACGAGGCGGTCGTGCGTGTGCGGGCGCTAGGCGACGCGGCCAGGGCGGCCAACCCCAACATTCTGGTGCTGTGTCACGGCGGACCGATTGCCGAGCCGGACGACGCGGCCTACGTGCTGGGACGGACCAATGGGGTGGCGGGCTTTTTTGGGGCCTCCAGCATGGAGCGTCTGCCCACCGAAGTGGCGATGACCGCCACCATGCGCCGTTTCAAGTCACTGCCGCTGACCAGTACCCGAGGAGATGAAACATGAAGCGGATCGATCCGAACAGCCTGCCTACCCAGACCTTTGAATGGGGCGCGATCACCTGGTTCGTGGCGCCCGGAGTCACCGAGGGCGCGGTCCTATCCTTCGGCGAGGTAGTGTTGCTCCCTGGTCTGGGTCACGACCGGCACAATCACCCTGAATCGGAGGAGATTCTCTATGTACTGTCCGGCGCAGGCATGCAGATGATTGACGACCGCGAGCCATTCCCGGTCAGCGCGGGCGACACGATCTATGTACCTACGGCTATCTACCATTCGACTCTGAATACCGGCTGGGCGCCCCTGCGCCTGTTGGCGGTCTATAATCCGGGCGGCCCCGAGAAGGTGCTGGAGGGACTGCCAGACTTCCGCGAGTTGCCCGCCGGCATACCGCCGCGCTGGCGCCGTACGTAGCATCATACGAGATTGGTGACGCGGCACCCTCGGCGATCGCGGTCCAGCCGCCCCGCCATATACTGTTGACAATAGAAGCCCCGCCGCACTATACTCGCCCTGATTCCCCTGTGCGTAACCCTGGCCCGCCTCCACGTATCCGGGCCGGCGAGCATCCGTCGGGCCGGGATCGCGCGGAGGGGAAGGTGGATCCATGGCGGGAGCGGAGATCGACCTGAGCGGGCCGTGGGCGGATGTGTACCAGACCTACTGCGAAGGGCGCCTTGAGGATCCCTATCCCCTCTTCACCTGGCTGCTCGAGAAGTACCCGGTTCACTGGAGCGAGCCGCTGGAGAGCTGGTTCGTGTGCCGGCACGCCGATGTGGTCAAAGGACTCCTGGATCCACGGTTCTCCTCCGATCGAGCGGACGTCAATATGCGGAAGCTGCCGGAAGAGATGCGGACCAGACTGCACGCCCTGGGTGAGCACGTGGCCAACTGGCTCGGTTTCATGGATCCGCCACGCCACACGGAGATTCGCCGCTTGCTGTCGCCCGTCTTCACGCCAAAACTGGCCCGGACGCTTGAGGATCGGGTCCAGCACCTGGCGGACGAACTGGTGGCCCAGTTGCCGACCCCGCGCGCGGATCTGGTGGCCGGCCTCGCCCATCCCCTCCCGCTCACGGTGATCTGCGACATCCTGGGTATCCCGCCCGAGGATCGCCATCGCTTCTGGCAGGCGGTGATCAATATCTCGGATTACGTCGCCGAGGCTGGCCCGAGCGCGGTGGCGGCCGCCGAACGCGCGCATGCCGGAGTCGCGGAGATGACTGACTATTTCACGACCCTGGTCGCGCGCCGCCGGCGTCAGCCCGAGGATGATGTGGTGAGTCACATCGCCACCACGATGAGCGCCGCCGTGGGGATGACCGTGCCGGAGGTGCTCGGGATCTGCGTCTTCCTTTTTTCCGCCGGCCATGACACCACGACCAGCCTCCTCAGCTCCTCGGCCCTGCTGCTCCTCCAGCATCCCGAGGAAATAGGGCGGCTGCGCGCGGATCCCTCGCTGATGGCCACCGCGGTGGAGGAGTTTCTCCGCTTCGAGACCCCGATTCCCCTGATCTCCCGCGTGGTAAGTGAGAACATGGAGTTTGCCGGCCATCACTTCCGGCGAGGTGATCCGGTCGTGCTGTGCGTGGCGGCGGCAAATCGGGATCCGGCGGTCTTCGCTGAGCCAAATTGCCTCCAGCTCGACCGGGCGCCGAACAAGCAACTCGCCTTCGGCTGGGGCGCCCACTTCTGCTTGGGGGCGCCGCTTGCCCGGATGGAGGCGCGCTTCGCCCTGACCGCCCTGCTCGACCGTCTCTCGACGAGCCGAATGGAGAACCCCATACCGTCATGGCATCCTCGCCATGGCTTGCGAGCGCTCCGTGACCTCTGGACCCTCCCGGCCCGTGATTGACCAACCAAAGGGTTCGGGAGTGTTTATGGCTAATGAGCGCCTACTCCGCTCCTCGAGATCCTAGCGCCGGCGCTCTTCGATGATCTCGGCGTGCTCGTCTTCCCGACGCGCTTCTTCAGCAAATGAACGCGCGATCCGCCGCAACATCGCGGCAGTGCGCGGCCAGTTCGCATTGAAGTGCTGGGCGTAGTCCAGATACCGCGCTTGAAGCGCACGTTCTTGCGCTCCTCCATCGCTTAAGCCGCGCCATGTCGCGCCTCGGCTGTTGCGCAGTCCGAGTTCCAGGCCCGTTTCAAGATCGCGGCTCGCGATCCGCTCGACGAGATTTCTCACGGTCCGGTGGGGCCACATGCCGTCGGCATCGTCCGGAACGTAGCGTAATACTCGGCCGATTTGCTGGTCCGCGATCTTCTCGCGTTTGTATGTCGCGGCAAGGATACGCGCCTCGTTGACCCAGGCGTTCAGAGCTTCCTCATCGACTGTGCCGTCGTCTTGGCGGCCGGGTGGACGCTGCCAGGAGTCCAGAAGCTGATAGCCGAGCAGAGCCATTGCTTGCTGCTGGTCCGTGGTCTCGCTGGGTTCCTCACCGTGCGCGCGAAAGACCATGCGGAGGACTTCCATAAAGAATGACGGACGTAGGGCAAGTTCCCGGCTTAAAGCACGGGCCGGCCGATCTAAGCTTCGCAGGAAAGGCAGGGATATCCACTCGAGTTGAGCAAGACGAGACGTATCAACCGTCCCGGATGCCGCGAGAAAGTCAAGCAACCGCGCTATGTCGTAGATGAGTGC
>DATLQX010000048.1:0-29008 GCA_035534995.1 Chloroflexota bacterium
CGGTGGCTCGCCGAACGTCGGCAGCCATCCGGGAGTCGATTATCCGGCCCAGGGCGCGGCGGCCCATACGGTGTTCGTCCCCGATCTCTCCACGGCGCTCGCCGACACCACGCCGGTCACCCGCACCGTGTATCTCTACAATCCGGGCGCCGCGTCGATCTCGGTCCTGGCCTTCTACGAAGGTACGGGCGGCCCCGGCGCTCAGGCCACCTACACGGTACCGGCGGGCGGCATAGCCACCGTGAATGTCAATCATGATGCCGCGCTCCCGCCCGGCCCGATCGGGGGCATCTTTACCGTGGCCGGCAGCAACGGCGCGCTGGTTGCATCCGCTCTGGGGATGACCGCCGATGGACGCTCCGCGACCGAGAATGTGGGAGTGCCTGGAGCTTGATATCCGGGAGAGTGATCCGTGGATGGTCATCCACGGATCACTCTTTGGGGATTATTCTTTATGCCGGCGCGGCGCGCCCTCGCGCGTCGCCAGCACGGCGCCCACCTCGTCCAGGCCGATGCCCCGCGCGACGAGGAGGACGAGCGCGTGGTAGAAGAGGTCGGCCACCTCGCCGGCCAGATCGGCGGTTGATTCGTTCTTGGCGGCGATAATGGTCTCCGCCGCTTCCTCGCCGATCTTCCGCCCAATGCGGTCAACCCCCTGGGTCAGGAGGTAATTGGTATACGAGCCCGGCTCCGGGGTGCTTGCGCGGCCCGCGATGATCTGGTTCAGGTGGTCCAGGATGGCGCCGCCGCTGAGCGCGGGCTCCGGATGGGTGCCCGAGGCGGGTAGAGCAGTGCCGAAGCAGGATCGCGCCCCGGTGTGGCAGGTGGGGCCGGTTGGGAGGACCCGGATCACCAGGGCGTCCGCGTCACAGTCAGCCAGGATCTCCACTAAACGCAGATAGTTGCCGGAGGTCTCGCCCTTGTGCCAGAGGGCGGATCGGCTCCGACTCCAGAACCATACGTCTCCACTCTCGCGGGTCGCCGCCAGCGCCTCGGCGTTCATGTAGCCCAGCATCAGGACCGTCCCGTCCCGCGCGTCCTGCACCACGGCCGGAACCAGGCCGCGATCGTCGAAGCGAATGGCCGGAGGCTCGGTCATGCCGGTTCGTCCGGGGAGGGGCGGATCGGGATCCTCCGGAGGGCCAACTCTTGCTTGACCTGGCCAATGGTCAGTTCACCATAGTGGAAGATACCGGCGGCCAGCACTGCATCGGCTTTACCGATAGTCAGTGCCTCGGCCATGTGAGTCGCGTTTCCGGCCCCGCCCGAGGCGATTACCGGCACCGGCACCGCCGACGAGACGGCGGCGGTGAGGGTAAGTTCGAAGCCGGCCTTGGTGCCGTCCGCGTCCATTGAGGTGAGGAGGATTTCACCGGCCCCGCGCCGCGCGGCCTCGACCGCCCATTCCACGGCGTCCCGTCCGGTGGCCCGCCGTCCCCCGTGCGAGTAGACCTCGTAGCCGCCGCCTATCCGGCGGCGGGCATCGATGGCCACCACGATGCACTGATTGCCGAACGCATAGGCGCCCCGATCGATCAGCGCCGGATTCGCCAGGGCGGCGCTGTTGATCGAGACTTTGTCGGCGCCGGCGCGCAACATATGGCGCATGTCGTCCACCGAGCGGATGCCGCCCCCGACCGTCAAGGGAATGAACAACTGGTCGGCGGCCCGCCGCACCACCTCAACCATGGTCTCGCGTTCGTCGCTGGAGGCGGTGATGTCCAGGAAGGTCAACTCGTCGGCACCCTGCTGGTTATAGAGGGCCGCCAATTCCACCGGGTCTCCCGCGTCGCGCAAGGCGACAAAATTGGTGCCTTTCACCACCCGGCCGGCAGCGACATCGAGACAGGGAATAATCCTGCGGGTCAGCATGGGCCGTCAGTTCCAGTCCGCGAGCACGCTCAAGGGGAGGGTTCCAGCGTAGAGCGCTTTTCCGGCAATCGCTGCCTCGACCCCCGTGGCGGCCAGCTGCCCCAGATCCCCCTCGTTGGCTATGCCGCCCGAGGCGATGACCGGAACCTCGACCGCGGCAAGCAGCGAGCGGAGGGCGGGGAGATTCGGCCCACTCAGCATGCCATCGGTAGCGATATCGGTATAGATCAGCCGGGTACAGCCCGCGGCGATTACCCTGGCGGCCAGGGCAACCGCCGTCACGTCGCTCGTTTCCTGCCAGGCGCGCACGGCCACCAGGCCGGCGCGGGCATCGAGGCCCACCACGACGCGCTCCCCATGGGCGGCCTGGGCAGCCACGAGCAGATCAGGGTCGCGCAGAGCGGCGGTACCCAGGACAACACGGGCCGCGCCGGCGTCCAGGGCCCGCGTGATCGCCGGCAGATCCCGGAGGCCGCCTCCGAATTCCACCAGTAACGGCGTTTCGCGGGCGATCCGAGTCAGAACCTCAAGATGGCGCGAGGAGCCCTCGCGGGCCCCGTCAAGGTCCACCAGATGCAGCCAACGAGCGCCGTGCTGGGCGAACTGGTGGGCTACCACCAGGGGATCCGCGCCATACTGGGTAGGGCGGGCGAAGTCGCCTTGTTCGAGGCGGACGCAGGCACCGGCCCGCAAGTCGATGGCGGGGATCAGGAACATAGTCCGGCCAGGCGGAGCCAATTGGCATAGACTCGCAGGCCCATGGGCCCACTCTTCTCCGGATGAAACTGGGTAGCCACGATAGCGTCGCGGGCCATGACCGAACAGAAAGGAGTCGGGTAGTGGGTCTGGCCGATCACCGTGTCCGCCGGCGGCTCAGCGTAGTATGAGTGTACGAAGTAGAAGTAACTCTGGTCGGCGATCCCCTCGAAGAGCGGGGATTGCCGGCGCAGGGCCACCGTATTCCAGCCCATGTGCGGCACCTTGGGGCCGGGAGCGAAACGACGAACCGTCCCGGGCAGTAGGCCAAGGCAATCCGTGCCGGCGCCTCCCCCTTCCTCGCTATGCTCCAGCAGCACCTGCAAGCCAAGGCACACTCCTAGAATGGGGATTCCCTGGCCGGCCACCTCGCGGAGTGCCTGGTCCAATCCGAGTTGCCGTAACCGCTCCATCGCCTGAGCCGCCGAGCCCACGCCGGGAAGAATGACCGCGCGTGCCTGGCGCACTACCTGGGGGTCGGCGCTGATCAGGGGCGCCCCGCCCGCGTGTTCCACGGCGCGAGTAACGCTGCGCAAGTTGCCGGCATCATAGTCCACGATCACCAGCATTGGTCAGGCTAACCGCCCGCGGAGGTAGGCCAGCGTCTCGGCCAGGGGGATCAAGACTTCCTGGCGTTCCGCCAGATCCTTCACTTGCACGGTTCCCCGTGCTGCCTCATCGTCGCCGAGGACCAGGGCGAAGCGGGCGCCCGACTCGTTGGCGGCCCGCAACTGGGCCTTCAGGCTCCGGCCCGGCGTACCTACGGCTGTGGCGATACCGGCCGCCCGGAGGCGCTGGGTGAGCGGCAATGCCTGGCTCTGCCCCCCCTCGCCCATGGCGGCCACGTACACCTGCATCGTATAGGCGGCGGGGATAGCAGCCCCCTCTTCTTCCAGACTGAGCAAGATGCGCTCGATCCCGGTGGCGAAGCCGATGCCGGGGGTTGGCCGCCCGCCAATCAACTCGGCCAGCAAGTCGTAGCGGCCACCCCCGCCCACCGTGCTCTGCGCTCCTTGCCGTTCCGGCCAGAACTCGAACACCGTCTTGGTGTAATAATCAAAGCCGCGGACCAAGCCATAATTCACCGTGTACGGTTGGCCGATGGCATCAAGGGCGGCGCGCAAGCCTTGCCAATGCGTTTGGCATTCATCGCACAGGTAATCCAGCATATGGGGCGCCTCGGCGGCCAGTTGCACGCAGCGCGGCTTCTTGCAATCGAGCAGGCGCATGGGATTGCGGACCAAACGCACCTTGCATTCGTCGCAGAGCTGATCGCGTAAGGGCTCGTAATAGGCACGGAGACGCTCGATGTAGGCTGGCCGGCATTGTTGGTCGCCGATGCTGTTTACTTGCAGCGAAAGCCGGCGCAGACCGACCTCATGATAGAGCTGGGCGGCCAGGGCGATCAGTTCGGCGTCCACCTGGGGGTGGATCTCGCCGAGTGCCTCGCAGCCGAACTGATGATGCTGACGGAGCCGGCCTCGTTGCTTCTTTTCATGGCGGAAGGTCGGTTCGGCCAGGTAGTAGACCTTCACCGGTTGCGGCAGCTTGAACATTCCATGCTGCAAATAGGACCTGACGACCGGCGCCGTCCCCTCGGGCTTCATGGTCACCAAGGTCGTATCGCGGTCCTCGAAGGTATACATTTCCTTCTGGACAATGTCAGTGACCTCGCCCACTCCGCGCGCGAAGAGCGCGGTGGGCTCGAGAATGGGCGTGCTGAGCCGGCGGTAGCCATAGAGAGCGGCGGTACGGCGAGCGGCGTCAAGTACCGTGTCCCAGCGGGGCCAGGCGTCGGGCAGCACGTCCTCCATCCCCGCCAGGGTTTGAAAGCTCATACCCAGTAGTATCCTTACAGGTAGGCCGCGCGCCAGCACGAATCAGCGGGACCGGCCAGGCGGGACGCGGCGACGTTAATAGGTGATTTGTGAAAGCACAATGCCGGTTACAAATTGGATCAGGACAATCGCGATCAGCGGCGAAATATCGATCATGCCAAGTGGGGGGATAACTCGCCGGAGCGGCGTGATAATCGGATCGCTAATATCATCAAGCAGCCGGACGATCGGTCCCCCGGAATTGCCCATGGAGAACCAGCTGAAAAGCACCCGGATCACGATGGCGCCGGTGAGAATAGTGCCCAGCCAGTAAATGAACAAATGGATAGTTTCGGCCACGTTCATAGCCTATGCCCGTACCGTTTCCGTGCGTTCGCCGAAAATAGCGCGCCCGACACGCACATGCGTCGCGCCTTCCTCAATGGCAATCTCGAAATCGTTGGTCATTCCCATGGAAAGGGCGTTCCAGGTGGTTGAGGGAAATACCGCCGCCGCCGCGTCCCGCAGGCGCCGAGTGGCGGCAAAGACCGCCCGGAGGGTCTCGGTGTCCGCCCCTTCCGGGGCAATAGTCATCAGTCCTCGCCAACGAAGGGCGGGAAGGCGGGCCAGGGCCGCCGCCTGCTGGGAAAAGAGACGCGGAATAAAGCCAGACTTGGTCGACTCGCCACTGATATTCACCTGGGCGAACACCGGCAGGTCGCGGCCCTGCGCGGAAGCGGCCTCATTCAGCGCGGTCGCCAGCTCGAGGCTGTCGACCGAGTGAATGGTGTCGAAGGTCGAGGCGGCGCGGCGCGCTTTGTTCCTCTGCAAGTGACCAATCAGGTGCCAATGCAAGAGTGGCTGGTCGAGCAGCTCGCCCCGCTTCGCGTAGGCTTCTTGCACCTTATTCTCTCCCACCTCTCGCAGACCGGCCAGGGATGCCGCCCGGACAGTCTCCGCGTCCAGGGTCTTGGTTACCGCGATCAGCGTCAGCGATGCCGGGTCCTTGCCCGACCGCGCCGCCGCCGCCGCTATACGAACCTGGACGGCCGCTACGCGCTCGGCGATCACCTCTATCGTGCCGATAGTTCCCACCATGCGTCTAGTGTACCACAGGCACGGCGGACCCTACGGTGGGTGCGCTCCTACAAGGTACCCATGCCCACGGATGTGAGGGCCGCCCCGCTATCCGGCGCCTTCGGCCGTGCTCCGCTCTATCACTTCGGTCAGGGCGCGGAAGCCGCTGATCAGCGACTCAAGGTCGTGGTCCGGCAGTTGCTCTAACCAACCGCCGAGCGGATCATACAGGTGATAGAGGCGCTCCATGAATTCGCGGCCGGCGGCGGTGAGGGAAACCAGGGATCGACGCCGATCCACGCGATCCTCCTCACGAGCCACCAGATTTAGCTGCACTAGCTGCTCGACCAGAATACTGGCGGAGGGGCGGCCAATTCCCAGTCGGCTCGCAATCAGGCTTACAGTGTGCGAACCCCTGGCATCAAGAATAACCAGGGCCTTCAACTGCGAGATGGTCAGGTTGTGCTGCATCCAGAAAGGCTCGGCTGATTGGCGGGCCAAGGACCATACCCCACGGTAGGCTTCCAGGGTGGTGCGTACCAACTCTTCATGCAGCGATTTCACGGGCACCATTCCTTCTCCCCTCCTTCTTGGTCGGCACCGGCCGATCATGCCGGGAATCTTACCAGCCACCTTGGGGCTACCTCATCGCTGCCCATGAAGTAGTCGCGGAACGGATTCCGACGGATGGATGATTGTATGATAGGAAGAATCTAGTCTAACAGAAGGTTGTGCCCGCCGTAAACGCTCGAACGTGAAAATAAACCCCGGTAACTCAACGGGATCCGATCCGGAAAGCCGGCTCTGTCTCAACCTGACCTTACGGCCCGAGCGCGTAGCGGTAGACACCCACGGCGGTGCCGGCCAGCAGGGCAGGCAGCCTGCCCTCGGTATGGAGGAGCGCGAGCACGATGTAGGATGGGCGTGTGAGACCCTTGCCGAGTAGCCGCCAGGGGCCCGAGCCCGCCCGTATGTATACTCCATAGCCCATCGTCCCCGCGAACAGTGGGTTGCTTCCCGCACTTCCCGCCAGGGGCATGGCGTGCCGCTCCGGCAGTCCGGCGCTTATCTCGCGCCAGGCGCCGGTTCCCGTCCGCTCCCACACGCCGACCCCCATCGTGCTCAGGACCGTTGTGACCGGATCCGTGCTCACCTCCAGCATTGCCACCGTGGGAAGGGTGCTTGGGAGCCCCTGGCTGGCCGCTCTCCAGCTAAGGCCGCCATCATGCGTGGCCAGGACGGGCGGCGCGCTGCCAAAGATCCCGGCCAGCGCGTCCGTGGCCCCACCCCCCAGCCAGGTAACGGCGGCGAATGAGGAGCCATCCGTGCGCGCCACCACCCGCCATCGCCACGTCGTGCCCTGCTCGACGCCCCGGTACAGGGCCCCGGCCGTGCCCGCCAGAATCACGGGCGGCGAGGTGTGGGAGACCGCCAAGCTGAAGATCGAACCGGGCGCGGGCGAAGGGCCAATGGCATGCCAGGCGCCCTGTCGTGTTCTCACTCTGATAAACCCATCGTTGTCCGCCGCGTAGAGGAGGCGGGGATTGCCGCCGACCGCGAGCGCAAGCACGGCGCTGCTCGCGGGATAGCCTGGCAGCCGCTTCCAGCCGGCCCCGCCGTTCGTTGAACTCCAGAGGCCCTGGACGGTCCCCGCGAGCGCGGTTCCGGGGTGAGAGGGATCGGACGCGAGGGCGTCCGTCTCCACGGTCAAGTTGGTCGTTTGCCATGGCCGGTTGGTGGGAACGGCGGCGGTCGTTGCCGATGGTGGGGGTATGACCGCCGTGGTGGCGTTTGGGGCGGGGACGACGGGAGAAGCGGAAGGCGCCGTGTGAAGGCCGACCAGGAGTATGGCCAGGATCCCAGGTAGTAGGGCGAGCGGCATCAGGAGTGAGGAGTGGAAGTGACGAGGTTGGCGGACGGGCACGAAATGCGCTCCTTCTGCTTTATCGCGGTTGCCGCGCTGAGTATGAGCCGGTCGACGCGAAGGCGATCCGCACTCCTGCTTCCCTGTCTGTTACACTACCATGCCGAAGCAAGGTCGGACCCGCCGGCGTGCCAATGTCTTGCCGTGCCTCCCTCGGGCTTTTGTCGAACGGCTCGGGGCTGACCCGCGAGTGAGCCGGCTCGTAGCTGCGCTGAAGGAGCATACGCTAATGGCTGGAAGCACCGTTACCTCACAGTCAAGCCAGATCGCTGGCCGGCTGGCCGCGCGAATGAGCCGCCTGGGCACCGAGACCGCCTTTGAGGTGCTGGCTCGCGCCCAGGCCATCGAGGCCCAGGGGCGGAGCGTGATTCATCTCGAAATTGGCGAACCGGATTTCGCCACGCCGGGGGCGGTGGTGGAGGCGGGAGTTCGCGCTCTCCGGGACGGCCACACTCATTATACACCCTCGCCGGGCATCGCCCCGCTTCGTCAGGCCGTGGCGGCGGAGATGCAGCGCACCCGCGGACTGAATGTGTCACCCGAGCAGGTAGTGGTCACGCCTGGCGCCAAGCCAATTCTCTTTTTCGCGCTCCTGGCCCTGGTGGACCATGGAGACGAGGTGATCTGTCCGGATCCAGGCTTTCCCATCTACGAGTCGATGGTTCGCTACGCGGGCGGCACCGTGGTTCCAGTCGCCCTCCCCGAGAGCAATGCCTTCCGTCTGGACATCGAGGGCTTGCGGGGTGCCGTGACCCCACGAACCAAAATGATTATCATCAACTCCCCGGCCAACCCGACCGGCGGGGTACTCGAACCCGAGGATCTGGCCCGGATAGCCGAGATCGCGGTCAAGCACGACCTGATGGTCTTTGCCGATGAAATCTACTCCCGTCTGCTCTACGAGGGCGAGCACCACAGCATCGCCGGTTTGCCCGGAATGGCCGAGCGGACCATTCTTCTCGATGGCTTTTCCAAGACCTACGCTATGACTGGTTGGCGGCTTGGCTATGGGGTAATGCCTCTCGATCTGGTGCCTCATATCAGCCGTCTGATGACCAATTCCAACTCATGCACCGCTGCCTTTACCCAATGGGCCGGCGTGGAGGCGATAACCGGTGACCAGGCTCCGGTGGAAGCGATGCGGGCGGAGTTCTTGCGCCGCCGCGACGTGATCGTGGCCGGCCTGAACACGCTGCCGGGCGTCCATTGTGCCATGCCCAAGGGCGCCTTCTATGCCTTTCCCAACATCACCGCCACCGGTTTCACCGCCAGGGAACTGGCCGGCCGCCTTCTGGATGAGGCCGGGGTGGCTGCCCTGGCCGGATCGTCGTTCGGGCCCGGCGGCGAAGGGTACTTGCGTCTCTCCTACGCCAATTCGGTGGAAAACATCCAGGAGGCGTTGGCCCGCATGGGTCAGTGGCTGGGCCAGTCGCGGGGAGGGCGCTAGCCGTGGCAAAACCACGGGTATTCCTCAGCCGCGAGCTACCGGCCGCCGTAATGGTTGCCCTTCGCGAGCGTTGTGACCTGACCGCCAATCCTGAGAGCCGGGTCCTCGACAAGGCCGAGTTGATCGCCGCGACCACGGGCATGGATGGGCTCCTGTGCCTCCTGACCGACACGATCGATGCCGAGGTGCTGGATATTCAGCCCCGGCTCAAGGTGGTCAGTAACTACGCGGTCGGATTTAACAACGTGGATGTCCTGGCCGCCACCAAGCGGGACATTCCGGTCACCAATACCCCCGGCGTCCTGACCGAGACCACCGCCGACTTCGCCTTCGCCCTCTTGATGGCGGTTGCCCGGCGGGTGGTGGAAGGGGACCGGTATACCCGAGCCGGGAAGTACAAGGAGTGGGCGCCTCTGCTGATGATCGGCGCCGATATCCATGGGAAAACCCTGGGACTGGTGGGAGCGGGCCGGATTGGGCTGGCGATGGCCCGGAGAGCGCGTGGCTTTTCCATGCGTGTCCTCTACTCCGACGTGCATCCAGCGCCCGCCGATCAGGCGGTGGCACTCGGCCTGGAGCGGGTGTCCCTGGAGGAACTACTGGCGCGGGCGGATTTCGTCTCGGTCCATGCTCCCTACATGCCCGAAACCCATCATTTGATCGGCGCTCCGCAACTGTCCCAGATGCGGGCCACTGCCTTTCTGATCAACTCGGCGCGGGGACCGCTGGTAGACGAAACGGCCCTGGTGGCGGCGTTGCGGGCCGGGCGGATCGCCGGTGCCGGCCTGGATGTCTACGAGCACGAGCCTGCCCTGGCCCCAGGTCTGGCGGAGCTGGACAATGTCGTCCTGGCTCCGCACGCGGCCAGCGCCTCGCTGGAAACTCGTACCCGCATGGGGATGCTGGCGGTGGAAAATCTGATGGCGGTCCTGGAGGGGCGTCGGGCCACGCACACGGTTAATCCCGAGGTCTACGACCGTTTAGGGCTATGATCGGTGGTGTTTCTGGATCCCACGATTCCCGACGGCCCAACGTTCATCGCCGATTCGCGTCCGCCCGTCCTCCGTTTCGCCCTGCTGGAGGCGCACGGTGACTATCTGGCCCATGGGGTGTTCACCCGCCACGGGGGAGTGAGCGCACCGCCGCTGGATTGGTTAAACGTGTCCTACAGCGTCGGGGACGATCTCGGCGCATTGGCGGAGAACCGATCCCGCTGCGCCGCCGCCCTGGGACTTACCTCGGACAGGCTCGTCTGTGCCGGACTGGTCCATGGGGCCGAGGTGGCTCGGGTGGAGTATGCCGACCCCAAGCCGTTGCCGGATGGAAGTCAGCTGGTCGAGGACGTGGACGCCTTGATCACCGCCCGACCGGGGGTAGGCTTGCTAATCACGGCGGCGGATTGCCTGCAAGTGCTCTTTTATGATCCCGAGGGGCGGGCGATTGGGATCGCGCACGCGGGCTGGCGCGGGCTGGCGGCCGGCGTGCTGACCGCCACGGCGGCGGCCATGGGTCGGGAGTTTGGGAGCCGTCCGGATCGCCTGCTGGCCGGGATCGGCCCCGGCCTCGGTCCTTGTTGCGCCCGGTTTACGGACCCCGAGCACGAATTGCCGCCGTGGTTCGCACCCTACATTCATGGCATGCACGTCGATCTATGGGCCGCCGCGCGTGCGCAACTCACCGCCGCCGGTCTTGAGCCCGCGCGTATCGAGCATCACGCGCTCTGCACGGTCTGTAATCGGGATCGGTTCTTTTCTCATCGTGGAGATCACGGACGCACCGGTCGTTTCGCGGCGATCGTGGCCTTGCGGGGCTGACCACGGAGCAGTGATGTCGCTGATTTCCGGGGTTACTTTTCGTCCATCGGCGCGAACGGCCGCCCAGTCCGGATAAGCGAGCGATCGTCCGCTGGGAAACGCCATTAGCCGAGGCACCCACGCTACACTGAAGTGTACTGGCTTGAATGCGCGGAAAGGGCGTGACGGCGGATGGACGACAGGCAGTTCACTTTTTTACGTGATCTCACGGGGGCACATGGTCCCTCCGGTTTCGAGGCGGCCCCACGGGCCGTGTGGCGGACTTCGGTGGCCTCGTTCGCGGCCGAGGTGTCAACCGACAATCACGGCAGCGTCACCGCCGTGGTCAACCCCTCCGGTTCCCCTCGGGTCATGCTGGCCGGCCACATTGATGAGATCGGCCTTATGGTGAGCTTGATCAGCGACGAAGGCTTTATCCATTTCGTCCCGATCGGTGGCCACGATCCGACCGTTCTGGCAGCTCAGAGGGTCTACATTCATGGGGCCGGCGGGCCGGTGCTTGGCGTCCTGGGAAGGAAGCCGATCCACCTCATGCGGAGCGAGGAGCTGAAGGATCCAGTCGAACTGAAAAAGCTCTGGATTGACATTGGCGCCGCCGATCGCGCCGCCGCCGAGACCGTGGTCAGCGTGGGCGATCCGATCACCTTCGCCGCTCAATTGGAGCGTCTGCAAGGCGACCGTTTGGTGGCGAAGGCGTTCGACAATCGGGTCGGCGCCTATGTCGTGGCGGAGGCGGCGCGGGCCGTGGCCTCTGGTCCCCTGGAAGCGGCGGTGTATGCCGTGGCCACCAGCCAGGAGGAGGTGGGCTATCGGGGCGCGATCACCAGCGCCGAACGGATCAAGCCGGACGTGGCGATCGCCGTTGATGTCGGATTCTCGCTCGATCATCCCGACCTCGATGCCGAGGATAAGCAGCGTGGCCATACGGTGCTCGGCAAGGGGCCGCAGATTACCCGCGGCCCGAACGCCAATCCCGTGGTCTACGACTTGCTCACCCGCGCGGCGAAGGAGGAGGGCATCCCCTTCCAGATCGACCCCGCGGGAGGGGAGACCGGCACCGATGCCTGGGCCATCCAGGTAGCCCACCAGGGCGTAGCGACCGGAGTGGTCAGCGTCTCGCTCCGCTACATGCACACGCCGGTCGAGATCCTGTCCATCAGCGACCTTGACCAGACGGTGGCCCTTCTGGCCGGGTTTATCCGCCGGCTGAGCGCGGAAACCAGCTTCATCGTGGACTAAACCAAGGCGATCATGCATCGGACCGATCGGTCGGATCAGACCGATCGGTCCGATAACCTTGCTCCAGGGGCGGCCTTGGCCGGTGTCTGGAGATCCGCGCCCCGGCAAGGCGCCCTGGTTTCCACGTCCCACCGCTTGGTGGTGCCGGTTCAGCCCGCCTTGCCGTCTTGCAGTTCGCGGAGCCGGTCCGCCGCTTCCCCAGGAGTGATCTCGCCCTGCTCCAGACTGGCCAGTATGGCCGCCCGACGGCGCGGCAGTTCGGGCTCGAACCGCGTCATGGGGGTGAGAGGCTCGTCCTCCTCTAACCCGGCCGCGGCGAGTGCCTCCTCTAAACGAGCGCGAACGGTCGGATACGACAGCCCCAGGGTGCGCTCCATTTTCTTGACGTTCCCCCGCATCCTGAGAAATAGCTCCAACAGCGAGGCATGAGGTTCCCGCAAGCTGGCTAATCGTCCCAGGGAAAAGGCCCCGCCGACCTCCGTGCCGCAGGCCGGGCAGGTAAGGCGGGTGATTGCCAATGGACCGGTACACGACGGGCATTGGGTCGGTAAATCGTTAAATCCTTGAAGCAGCATTTCCCTGATCTTACCACTGTGGTTATGGAAAGTAAATCTTGCTCGTTGATTGACCCTGACTCTGAGTAGACACTATAATAAGTAGTGAAATGATAACGGGTGACGACCAGCGGAACCCCGCGCGGATGGGCACGCGCTCCGCGAACCACCTGCTCTTTTACCCCTCGATAGTATCTACTCGACTCCGTTGTGTCCCCTTGAACCCACGGCAATACAGGAAAGGCGCCACTGCATGGTAGCGGACTTCGGCAGCGTGCGCGAGGTGCAGATCGAAAGCGAGATGCGCGAGGCGTATCTTGATTACGCGATGAGCGTGATCGTGCAGCGGGCCCTGCCCGATGTACGCGACGGACTGAAGCCGGTTCACCGGCGCATCTTGCACGCGATGAATGAATTGGGTTTACGCTCCACCACCCATCATCGTAAATGCGCCACCGTAGTGGGTGAGGTGCTGGGCAAGTACCACCCCCATAGCGACACGGCGGTCTACGACAGCATGGTCCGCCTGGCGCAGGATTTCAGCATGCGCTACCGTCTGATCGATGGCCAGGGTAACTTTGGCTCGGTTGACGGTGACGCGGCGGCGGCCATGCGCTATACCGAGTGCCGGATGGCGGCGATCACCGACGAGATGCTGGCCGACATCGACAAGAACACTGTCGACTTCATCCCGAATTACGATGGGAATGAGACGGAGCCCACGGTTCTGCCCGCCAAGCTGCCGCAATTGCTTTTGAACGGGGTCACCGGGATCGCCGTGGGCATGGCCACCAATATCCCGCCCCACAATTTAACCGAGTTGGTCAATGGTCTGATTTATCTGATCAGCCACCCCGAGGCCACCGTGGTGGAGTTGAGCGAGATCATCAAGGGACCGGATTTCCCTACCGGCGGCATCATTCTCGGCCAGGAGGGGATCACGAACGCCTACGCCACCGGCCGCGGCCGGATCGTCCTTCGCTGCCGCCATCAAATCGAGGAGGTGCGCTCGGGCCGCACCGCGATCATCGTCACCGAGTTGCCCTATCAGGTGAATAAGGCCCGCCTGCAGGAGCGGATCGCCGAGCTGGTGCAGCAGCACGACATCGAGGGGATCGCCGACCTCCGTGATGAGTCGGATCGTGACGGCATGCGCCTGGTGATCGAGATGAAGCGCGACGCCCACGTCCAGCACGTCCTCAACCAACTCTATAAGCACACCCAGCTTCAGGAGCCGATCTCGATCAATATGCTGGCCCTGGTGGACAACCAGCCGCGGGTACTGACCCTGGAAATGGTCCTCCGCCATTACCTGAATCATCGCCGGGTGGTGGTGCGCCGGCGTACCGAGTTCGATCTCGATAAGGCCCGCGCCCGCGCCCATGTGTTGGAGGGGTTGGCCACGGCGCTGAATCATCTGGACGCGGTAATCCGTACCATTCGCGCCGCCACCTCGAGTGATGCCGCCAGCCAGGCCCTCCAGACCCAGTTCGCCCTCACCGAGACCCAGGCCAAGGCGATCCTGGCCCTCCAACTCAGCCGTTTGGCGGCGCTGGAGCAACAGAAGATCCGTGACGAGTTGGCCGAGATCCAACGGCGGATCGCGGAGTTCGAGGCGATCCTGGGTGATCCGGCCCGGATCGACGCGATCATCGTTGACGAACTGACCACCATGCGCGACGAGTACGGCGACGCCCGGAAGACGGTGATCGTGCACGAGGAGTTGGGCTCGCTCAGCGAGGACGATCTGGTTGCTCCGGAGGACGTGATCGTCAGCATGACCACTCGCGGGTACATCAAGCGGATTTTGGCCAGCACCTATCGGCCGCAGCGGCGGGGCGGTAAAGGGATCGTGGGCATGGTGGCGCGCGACCAGGACGAGGTCAATCGCCTGCTCGCCTGCAATACCCACGACAACCTCCTCTTCTTTACCACCCGGGGACGCGCGTATCAGCTCAAGGTGCATGAACTACCCGCCACTGGACGCCAGGCGCGCGGCGTGCCGGTGAATAACTTGATCGGCCTGGAGCAGCATGAAGGCGTGACCGCCGTCCTGGTCATGCCCAAGAACGGCCTGCAATGCGGCTTTCTGATCCTGGCTACCCGTCAGGGGGTGATCAAGCGCACGGCCCTGGAGAGCTTCACCAGCCTGCGCCGTACTGGGCTGCAAGCGATCACCGTCGATCCCGACGATGAACTGGCCTGGGTGGAGGCGGGGACCGGGGAAGAGGATGTGATTTTGGTCACCACGGACGGGCGAGCTATCCGCTTCCCGCAGAGCGATGTGCGCTCGATGGGTCGCACCGCCGCCGGCGTCTATGGGATCCGGCTCCGCGAGGACGATAAAGTGGTGGCCATGGGCCTGGCCCGGCCAGACCATGATTTACTGGTGGTAACGACCAACGGGATTGGCAAACGAACAGCCCTCGACAAATACCCCGTGCAAGGACGTTACGGCCAGGGCGTGTATACACTAAGGAACGTGGAGAAGATTGGCTCCATCGTGGCCGCCGCCGTGGTGAACCTCGATATGGAAATGGTCTTGATGTCCGCCGCTGGTCAGGTTATCCGGCAGCCTGTGAAAATGGTGCGCCAAACAGGCCGAAATACGGAGGGTGTACGGGTGATGAGTCTCAACGGGAACGACACCGTGGTCTCCATGGCCTGCATGGTCGCCCAGCTCGAGGCCGAGGGCGCGACGGAAGGAGTCGCCGAGGAAGCGGAGAGCCAGATGACCGAGGCGTTGGAATCGGAACCGCTCGCGGTGGACGCATCCGAGGAGTTGGACGGGGACGAAGTACGGGACGAGTATGCAGAATAACACCATCCTCTGCATCGACGACGATCCCAATATCCGCGACCTGGTGACCGCCGCCCTTGAGTTGGATGGTTTTCAGGTGATCAGCGCCTCCGATGGCGCCCAGGGCTTGGATCGGGCCGGCGTGGATCAACCGCACCTGATCATCCTTGACGTCATGTTGCCCGATATGCGTGGCTGGGAGGTGCTGCGCGAGCTGAAGAGTCACGCCCGTACCGCGAACATCCCGGTCATTTTTCTTTCCGCTCTGGATGAGACGGACGATCGGGTGACCGGGTTGGCGCTGGGAGCCGATGATTACATCGGAAAACCGTTCGCGGTAAAGGAACTCCTCGCGCGTGTCCGCACGCAACTGCGCCATGCCGAGGATAATTTGCTCTCCGAGCTGACCGGGCTGCCGGGTAACACGCAGATTCAGCGTGGGCTCCGTCAGGCGCTCCGCGATCCGCGCCGCGACCTGTACGTCTTGTACGTGGACGTGGACCATTTTAAGTCGTTCAACGACGTCTACGGTTTCCTGCGGGGCAATGAACTGATCAAGCGGACGGCGGCTATTCTCCGCGGCGTCGTGCTCAACGGCGACCCATCCTCGTTTCTCGGCCACATCGGCGGCGATGACTTCGTGGCCATTTTCCGGGCCGGCGAGGAAGAGACGGAGCGGATTTGTCAGTCAGTTATCGAGCAGTTTGACGCGGAAATGCCCTTGCTCTATGACCCCGAGGATCGCGAGCACGGCTATGTCGTGGCGACGGATCGGCAGAACCAAAGCCACCGGTTCCCCCTGGTCACGGTCTCGATTGCCGTGGTGTCCAACTATCGCCGGGTCATCGCCGACGAATGGGAAGCCAGCGCCATCGCGGCGGAACTGAAAAAGGCCGCCAAGCAGCAAGACCAGAGCGTGTACATCTTCGACAAGCGCGCGACACCCTGAGAAAAACCGACCCTAGATTTGGCGCAGAACCGCCACTACCTTGCCCTGAATCGCCAGCTTATCGGCATCCACCAAGATGGGTTGTACCTCGGGATTGCGCGGCTGCAGACGGATCACTCCCCCTTTTTCGCGGTAGAAGCGCTTGAGGGTTGCCTCGCCTCGATCCGAGGTGTTGCTGCTGAGCAATGCCACCACGGTGTCCCCGTTATCGGCGTAGGACTGCCGGCGCACCAGCACGATATCTCCATTGTCAATGTGATCGTCAATCATGGAGGTGCCCTTCACGCGGAGGGCGAATATATCGGCTCCGGTGGGGAATCCCTCGGTCAAATCGATGTATTCATCTACCTGCTCGTTTGCCTCGAAAGGCACGCCGGCGGCGATCAGCCCAAGGAGCGGCACCCGCACCGAGGTCGGCGGCGGCGCCACGGCATCCACTTGCCGCAGCAAGGTGATTCCGCGGCTCTTCCGCGGCTCATGGCTAATGATCCCTTCCTCGCGCATGCAGCGCAGGTGGTATTCAATGTGCCCCGTGGAGTTCACCCCCACCGCGGTGCCAATCTCTCGATTGGTCGGTGGGCGGCCGTTGAGCGCCGTAAGATCCGCGATAGCTTGCTCGATGCGCTGACGCATCAGTTTTCCCGATTGGCGCGGCATCGGCGCTCCCTCCCGTGCTATAGAACGTTTGTTCAATGGCTATCCTACCAAAAGGCCCAGGTCCCTGTCAACTAGGAATTCCGGATTGCTTCTCGGGGGCAATGGGGTCATGCACAGCTCTTCATGGTGCCGGCACATGGCCAATCGGCCCTTGACCTCGTCCTATTTCCATTGCCTGCTCCAGGCATAACCCGACGTAGGTCTTGGCGGACCATACGGCATCACGCAGCGTCATGCCCTGGGCCAGGCGGGCGGCGATCGCGGCGGAAAGGGTGTCTCCCGCGCCCCGAACCGCGGTGGTATTCACGCGGGGCGCGTCGAACCATTCGCGAATCCCGTCAGTCGTGACTAACAGATCGGGGCTGCGTGCTCCGGCCAGCCTGCCGCCCTTGATCAGCACCGCCCGTGCTCCCCGGCTCAGGATGGCTTCCGCCGTCGCCGGCATATCCCCACGCTCTCGCACCTCACGCCCGCTCAGGAGTGCCGCCTCATGGATATTCGGGGTAACCAAGACCGCGTGAGGAATCAGATCCGCTCGCAGGGTTTCCAGGGTGCCGGGGTCGAGAAAAGGCCGGCCCAGCCGATCCACGCATACCGGATCGACCACCAGGGGCGGGAGCCGGGGCAGGAGATCGCGGACCGCGGCCATTGCCTCGGGACCGGCAAGGTAGCCGGTCTTGGCCGCTTCCGGCGCCAGGTCCTCCAGGACAGCCTCGATCTGGGCCCGTACCATATGGCCAGGGAGGCGTTCCACCGCGCTCACCCGCGTCGTGTCCTGCGCGGTGACCGAGGTGACGGCCACGGCGCCGTGTACGCGATGGCAGAGGAAGGTCTTGAGATCGGCTTGCAGGCCCGTCCCGCCTCCACTGTCAGAACCGGCGATGGTCAGGACGCAACGGATTTGGGCGCGGGTGAGCGGCATCCGAGACCTTTCAGTGAAAGTGGGCACATACCCACCTCCCAGGTATACTTCTGGATTAGAGAGGGAGGCGAGCCATGGCTACGAGTTTCGCGGATTTCGTCGCGGTGCGCAAATCGCAAGATACGCTCGGGCCTCCCGGGCACCCTACCTTGTACGCGCACCCCACCGATTCTACCGCCCAGCGCATCCTCAACCGGATTGGCCTGCATGGAAGCGTGGAAGCGGTGATAGAGTCGTACCTGAAAGTATTTTACGGCACCCTGATCCACGATTCGGTTCAGGCGTCGCCCCGGCAGTTTCCCGAGCTCTACGCCTTGTTGACTGATTGCGCCGATCGGCTGGGGATCGCGGTGCCGCGGCTGCTGATCGGTCCTGGACCAGGGGGCATGGGGATGAATGCCTTCACCTTCGGTACCGACAAGGAGAGCTTTATTTTCGTCACTTCGCTCCTGGCGCTCCAGATGAGCGAGGACGAATTGCGGTTCGTAATCGGGCACGAGTGCGGCCACATCCATAATCAGCATGTGACCTACCTGACCCTGGGCTACTTGCTGCACTACCAACTCTTTAGCAAGTTCTGGAAAGATCCCGACCTCTATAAGTTCCCCTTGCTCGCCACCAAAGTCCCCATCGCCACCTGGCAGCGCCGGGCCGAGGTGACCGCCGACCGCGCGGGCGCCATTTGCGCCCGCGATACCGAGGCGGGGGCTCGGGCCTTGATCAAGCTACGCCTTGGCTTCGCCTCCCTGGCCCAATCAGTGGATGTCGATGCCTATCTCAGCCAGGGAGATGATTTGGCCCGGGAACGGTTCGCGGTCCGCGGCCAGGAGTTAAGTTACTCGCATCCTTTGGTGGTGAAGCGGATCAAGATGATGCGGCTGTTTGCCCGCTCCGAGTTGTTCTATAGCTGCGCCGGTCTCCCTCGCCCCGAGACCCTGGATCTCCTGCAGCGGAATGACCTCGAACGGGAAACCGAGGCGCTCGTGAGAGTGCTATGACCCCGTCCGCGACCCTCTCAGCCGAGGCCGGGCTCCGCGATACCTTACACCGGCTCCAGAGCGAGGCCGACAGTCGGGGGGCGCGGGATCTGGTCCACGCCTTCGCGGCCCTTGATGAGCGGCTCCGCTCGCGCCGACTCCTGGTGGCGGTGGTAGGGGAGCACAACCGGGGAAAATCGACCTTGATCAACAGCTTGATCGGCGAGCCATGGCTCCCGGTGGGCCAGGGCGCCCCCACCCTCCCCCCGGTGTATCTTCATGCCGGGGCTCAGGAACGGGTAGAGTTGGTCTACGGCGATGGCTCGACCGCCGAGAGCACGCGCGAGGAATTGCTTGATCTGGACGCCGAGGACGCGGCCGCGCTCTCCTACGCGCGGGTAGCCCTGGCCAATCCCGATCTCCGGGGTCTGGTCCTGGTCGATACTCCCGGATTGAACGATCCCGAGAGTGGCCGCCTGGCCGAGTCGGTGCGCGCGGTACTAGCTCAATGCGACGTGGTGCTTCTGGTGCTGGACAGCGCGCAGGCGTTGGGCACCAGTGAACAGGAGTTCGTGGAGCGGCAGTTGTTGGGGGCGGGCTACCATCGCCTGGTTGTGGTGCTCAATCGCGACGACGCCCTCGAGGGCGAGCGCCAGCGCGAAGCGGTTCGAGAGCGGGTCACGCGCCTTCTGGGGCCGGTTCTACCCTTACCACCCGAACTCCTGCCATATGCGGCGCGTACGGCCCTACGAGCGCGCGAGCAGGGCGATACGCGCCTTCTTGCCCGTTCCGGCTATCCCGAGTTGCGCGCGCTGCTGGCCGGCTGCGCCGCCGAACGGGGAAAGATCCTCCAGGAGTCGGTCACGGCGCGCGCGCGCTCGCTGGGCGGCCTGCTGCGCGCCCGCATGCAGCCGGCCCCGAATCCGGTCGGGGAGACGGCTCTTCTCGATCCGGCGGTCGTCGAGAGTGAGAAGGCCGCTCTGGCCCGTCGCGCCTTGACCCAGGTAGGCGAGCAATACAGCCTGGAACTCAGCGCGTTCGCGATCGACCTCCGAGATCGGCTGGTCGAGGAGACGGCCGAGGCGGAGCCCGAGGATATCCGCCGCTATCTTCCCTTCTATATTCAGGAGCAGTTCACGGCCTTTCTGCGGGAGCACGAGCCCGAGGTAGTGGCTCATGCCCAGGAAGCGGTACGAGAAGCGGGCCTGGAGAACCTCCCAGCTCTAGCGCTGACCGTTCGCGCCCCGGCCCCCGGCCTGCATCCTTTCGTGGCCCCGGACTTTCTTGAGGATAGCCTGCTACTTACCACCTTTCTGACCGTGATCGGGCTCACCCTCCGTCCGATCATGTCCACCATGATGATGACCCTGGGTCCAATGTTGAGAATGCTCACTCGTCAAATGAGAGAACAGGATGAGCGCGGCGCTCTTGTCCGGGCGGCGCAGGCGTCCGTCATGCAAGCGGCCGCCATTCTGGAGCGGCAAATCGCCCCGGCCTTCACGGCCGCCACCGAGGCGCTCGTCCCCGGTAGCTTGCCGGCGGCGTTCGTGCCGCCGAAGCTGGCCGAGACGGTGGACGACAGCGCCGGTCGCGCGCGCGTGGAGGCTCTCCTCCAATCCCTGGATAGGCTACTGAACTGAGGCATGCGACAATAGCAATACAGGGCGCCGGAATCGTTAGGACCGGCGCCAATGAGAGGATAAGGATGACCGCACAGGTTGAAGGGTATCGAGATTTCGCCGAGGTACGGGGCGAGGTGGTCGACGAGTTACGCGAACTGGCCGCGCTCAATCGGGGATTGGGGATGGAGGATGGCGCCGACCAATTGGGTGAGTTGGCGGATCGGGTGCAGGCCGGGGTCTTCCGCGTTCTGGTTCTGGGGGAGTTCAAGCGGGGAAAGTCTACCCTGATCAATGCCCTTCTGGGCGCCAATCTCCTGCCCGCCAACGTAACCCCCACCACGGCCCTACTGACCCTGATTAAATACGGCCCGGACGTGGAGATCGAGCTTATCCCGTTCCATGGGGCGCCGCAAAAGGTGAGCCCGGAGGTTCTGGCGGAGACCTTGAGCCTATCCAACGATGAGGAAGAGAACCATCGTCGCCATGCTACCTACAAGATGGTGGAGGTTCACTATCCCTCGCCGCTCTGCGAAAACAACGTCGAAATCGTGGACTCGCCCGGCCTGAACGAATCCGCCATGCGTACCGAGATCACCAGTGGGTATATTCGCCAGTCGGATGCCGCGATCTTCGTACTGTCGGCCACCAACTTCGCCAGCCTGACGGAACTGGAGTATCTCAACACGCATATTCTGGGCAAGGGCCTGACCCATATTTTCTTCGCGATCAATCAATACGACCGGGTGATCGACGACGCCGACGATCCGGCGGGCGACACCAAGGACCTTACGGCCATGGCTGAGCAGCGGCTTGGGCCTCTCACGCGGGTAAATGGCCGCGATCTGGGCCGTGAGCGCATGTTCTTCGTCAGCGCCAAACCGGCTCTCCGCGCTAGGCTGGACGGCGATCAGGCCGGTCTCGAACGTTCAAGGCTCCCGGCGCTCGAAGGGGCACTGGAGCGCTTTCTGGCCCGCGAACGAGGCAGGGTGGCCTTGGAACGGCCCCTGGCCCAGGCAAGCCAGGCGGTGGATGACGCCCGCCACGCGATAGCCTTCCGGCGTGCCACCATGGAAATGGATCTGGCCACTCTCGAGCAAAGGGTTCGCGAGGTGCAGCCGCGCTTCGAGGAGCTGCAAGACCATAAGCGGCGCATCATCCGGACCATCGAGGCGGGGGAGCAGTTGGTCGGCAAGTCGGTCGAATTGAGTTTCCGCCAGCGCGTCGCCACCATGGAGGACGGCATGCTTGAGGCCGCCATGGCGCTCAAGATCTCGCCCCAATGGAATCCGCAGCGGATCCGCAAGGAGATGGCGGAGGGAATCAACCAATACATCGAGCGTGAACTGCAGGGTTGGGCGGATCAGACCGGCAAGGATCTGGAGGAGCGCCTGAACCAACTGACGCAGGACATCGGCCCAGACGCCGCCACCATCGACGCGGCGCTCAAACGTATCCGTATTCAGGTATCGGGCGGCGTCTTGCCCGAGGAATCCGAGTTGCAGGGCGATCCCAAACGGGTGATGGAGACTATTCTCTCCTACGGCGGCGGGATGCTGGGCGACTTCGGAGTGGTTCTCCGCGGCGGCAGCGGCTGGCTGCAAAGCGCCATGCGGATCATCGCGCTCCAGCTTGCCGCCACCGTCCTTCTGGCCGCGATTGGTTGGGCCACCAGCCCTCTGTTCGTGATCGGAACCGTGGCCAGCGCGGTGGCCCTGGGAGTGGTGAACCGGCGCAATACGATGGAACGGAATATGAAGGAAAAGATGGCGGAGACGGCGCGAGCCGAACTGCACAAACTGCCCGCCAAGGCCCTTCCGAATATGCTCCTGGAGGTCCACAAGACCTTCGATGCGTTCCGATCCTCGGTGGAGCGGGGGATAGACGTGATGATTGGCAACGTGCGCGATACCATTGATTCGGCCCTGGCGGATCGGCGGGCCAAGGAGGGCGAGCAGGCGCCCGAACTGGAACGAATCGGCGACATCGAGCTTGGGCTCACTCATCTGGAGGAGCGCATGTCGGCCAGCAAGGCGCGGTTTGGCGCCTAGCGTTCGGAGGCTTC
Organism: Chloroflexota bacterium; assembly: GCA_035534995.1. Classification (GTDB taxonomy): domain Bacteria; phylum Chloroflexota; class UBA5177; order JANWHV01; family JANWHV01; genus JANWHV01. Next base: position 22,490 of record DATLQX010000048.1, read on the forward strand.
GTAGAGGGCGTTACGAATTGAGGTAACGTCCTTGCGGATCTGGACGTTTTCGTTCTTGAGCTCGTCGGTGATCTTGTCCACTCCATGGATGATCGTGCTGTGGTCTCGCCGCCCGAGATATTCACCGATGCGGGGGGTGGAGGCGTTGGTTTCCTCGCGCAGGAGATACATCGCCACCTGCCGAGGGAGCGAGATCGCGCGCTCGCGCGAGGGACCGAGCATATCCTTCCGATCGACCCGATAGTAGCGGAGCACTGCTTCCAGCACCTGATCGAGGCTGGGTTGGTTGCGCTTGGCTCCCGCGTGCATGGGATCCAGGGCGCCCGTCGCCATCTCGATCGTGATCGGTACGTTCTGCACGGCCGCCATGTAAGTCACGCGCTGGAGCGTTCCTTCCAGTTCGCGCACGTTGCTCTGGACGTGTCGCGCGATGTAGTCCAGCACATTCCGCGGCACCGGGACCGGTTGCAACTCCGCCTTGGCCTGGAGGATCGCGATGCGATGCTCCAGATCCGGGGGTTGCACGTCCGCGATCAACCCCCACTCAAAGCGTGAGCGGAGACGATCCTCCAGGGTGGTCATCGCCTTGGGATGGCGGTCACTGCTCATGACGATCTGCCGCTGCGCCTCGTGCAAGGAATTGAAGGTATGGAAGAACTCTTCCTGCGTGCTCTCTTTTCCGGCGATAAATTGCACGTCGTCGATCAGGAGAATATCCACCTCGCGGTACTTGCTCCGGAACTCCTCGGTGCGAGACTTCTGAATCGCCCCGATCATCTCGTTGGTAAAGGTTTCGGAGGTGATATAGAGGATCGAAAGGTGCGGATGGTCGCGCAACGCCTGATGGCCGATCGCATGGAGGAGGTGAGTCTTCCCCAAGCCCACCGGACCATAGATGAACAAGGGATTGAAGCGTTTGGCCGGATTATCGGCCACGCTGACGCAGGCGGCATAGGCGAACCGATTTCCCCCGCCCTGCACGAAGGTCTCAAACACATACCGCGGATTCAACTGCGGTATGGCGAGCTTGCCTACCGGCGGTGCGTCAGTCCCTCTGCCTTGCGAACCCCTGATTGCCGTCACGCCGGCGCCATTCCCATTACGCTGCCCGATCCGGGGCCGGGCGGTGCCGTCATGTGCCTCCTCGCCGATCACGGCATAGGCCAGTTTCAGCTTCTCATAGCCGAGAACTTGCAAGGCGCTTTTGATCAGGTGGGGAACCTTCTTTTCCAGGAACTCCGCGTGAAAGGTGCTGGGAACCCCAACCGTGAGCACGGAGCCTTCCAGTCCCACGCAACGAGTGTTCTGAAGCCACGCGGCGTAGTTCTGCTTGGTCATCACTTGCTGCAATTCGGCAAGCATGCGTTGCCAGATCTGGGCGCCGGGCTGCACGGATTCGCTCTCCTTCTCCAATGGACAGAACCCAAGCGTAGCAGAACGCCCAGGGTCCGGCAACGAGGTTTTACTCCTTCCCGAGCATGTGGCCGCCCTTAATTTACGATAGACAGCAGGTGGGCGACAATCCGGTCAAGAGGGAGCACTTCCTGGACCGCGCCCAGGGCCGCGGCCGCGCGCGGCATCCCGTAGACGATGGACGTATCCTCATCCTGGGCCAGGGTCTGGCCGCCGGCGAGCTTGATGTGCATCAACCCATTTGCCCCATCGGTGCCGAGGCCGGTCAGCACCACCCCGACCGCCTGCGCCCCATAGGCATGGGCCATGGAGCGGAACAGGACGTTCCCGGAGGGACGCAGACCATCCACCGGGTCTTCGTCGCTCAGCACGATCGCCCCATCGGGACCGATCACCATATGGCAATCATCCGGCGCGAAGAGCGCCTGGCCGGGCTGAGGGATCTGCCCATCCTGGGCCATCCTTACATCCAGCTTGCTGTCGGCGCGCAACCAATCCACCAGCCCAGGTACGAACCCAAGCGTGATGTGTTGCACGATCAGGATAGGGGTGGGAAAGCTGCTGGGTAGACGCCGCAGAATGAAACTGAGCGCCGCCGGACCACCGGTCGAAGCTACCAGGCCGACCGCGCGCACGTAGGTGGGTGTATAATGCGCCGCCCTGGGCTGAATCGGGTCGTTACGCTGTGTGGTAGGACGCCGCGGCACCACCTTAACCGTGGCCATGCCGCGGACCGCTGCCACCAACTCATCATGCATACGGCGGTACTCGGGCTCGTCGGGCCCGGTTGGCTTGGCCACCACCGCCAGGGCTCCCACGCGAATCGCGTCGAAGGCCATCTGGGACGACGGATCACCAACATAACCGCTGAGGATCACGATGGGAATCGCCGCCTGCTCCAGGATCTTCTGGGTCGCCAACAGGCCATCCATCACCGGCATGTTGATGTCCATGATCACCACGTCCGGACGGAGGGAGTGGCACAGCCGCACCGCCTCGGCCCCGTCTCGCGCGGTTCCCACCACCCGGAGATCATCCTCCGATTCGAGGGTGGTCAACAGGAGGCGGCGCATCACCGCCGAGTCATCGGCGATCAGTACGCGATACACATCCCGCGTCATGGTAACGCATTCCCCCAGCCATTCCGACATTGTCGCGCCCAGCGAATCCAGTCCGTACGCGGGGTGCTCGCATGCCCTCTGCCTATCGTAAGGCCACATGAGCATGCCGGCCATAGCGCGTACGGGCTATTCAGGATGGACCCATGGGCCTGAGCAAAGTATACTGCGATTGTGCTCCGGTAGCTCAGTGGATTAGAGCACTGGTCTTCGGAACCAGGTGTCGCGGGTTCAAATCCTGCCCGGAGCGCCCATTCAGGGGATACGATCGTGTATCGCCCGTCTCTCTGTCCGAAGGGACCAGGTCCACGCCGATCCGTTCGGCATCTGTATCGGTAAATCACGCGGACGGCCACGGTCGCCGCGCTCTCTTGGGGAGTACAAGGGGCCAATGATGCAACCGCCCGGCACGCTACCGCTCACTCAGACCCCCGCGCCGCGGAAGGGCCGTTCGGCCCTGGTCGAGATCATTGAAACCCTGGCCATCACCCTTATTCTGTTTTTCGCCGCTCGCGCCTCGGTTCAGCCGTTCAACGTCCAGGGCCAGAGCATGGAACCCACCCTGCACAACCATGAATACATTTTGGTGGAGAAGGTGAGCTATTGGTTTACCTCGCCCCAGCGGGGAGACATCGTGGTCTTCAAGGCTCCCCCGGCGCCGACCGAGGATTACATCAAGCGGGTGATTGGTCTGCCAGGCGACCATGTAGTAGTCAAAAACGCCCACGTCTACGTGAACAAGCACCAACTCACCGAGCCCTACATCGCCGCTCCCCCGGATTACAACGATGACAAAATCGTCCCCAAGGGTTATTTGTACGTGCTGGGAGATAACCGCCAGAACTCAAGCGATTCCCACGCCTGGGGGTTGCTGCCGCGCGGCAATATCATTGGGCGGGCGATCATCGGCTATTGGCCGCTATCGGACCTTACCTTCCTGGGCGATCCCAGCTATGCAGGGGTGAAATAGGGTCGCCCTTGCGGGATCCCGCGCTTAAAGGCGTCCTCCGCTCGCGGCGGATCCTGCGCTTAAAAGCGCATGGAACGGACGACGGGCCGGATAAATCCGGTTCAGCGATCGCCGCGCCACACAAATCGAGCACGGCGAGCAGCTTCTATCGTATGCCGGCTTGTACCACTTGTACCAGATTGAGGCCCGGCATTTATGCCGGGGAGGCTCATTTGCTCTGCTAGCGTGGCCTTTAGGCCGCTTCCCTAGTCGGGTCGCCATGTCCCATCCACGAAATCCACCCAGTGTTCGCGGGACCACAGCAAGTCGCTTAGATCCCGCACGATAAGGTCAGCCTCGCTCAGGGCCGATTCCGGCCAGGTGCTGGCCAGGGCCACGGCACGCATCCCCCCTGCCCTGGCCGCGCGCACCCCGGCGGGCGCGTCCTCAAGCACCACGCAGTGATGGGGCGGCACCCCCAAGTCGGCGGCGGCTCGGAGGAATATATCGGGGAACGGTTTCCCGTTGGCCACCTGATAGCGGGAGACCGTAATGGGAAAGAGCGCCTCCAGTCCGACTGCGGCCAGCACGAAGCCAATGTTCTCGGGCGGAGCGGAACTGCCGATCGCTTGCGGGATCCCCAGCTCGCCCAGATGCTGGACCAGTTCGCGAGCCCCCGGCATCATGGCGATCGCTCCGCCAGTGTCCGCGCGAAACAGCGCTTCCTTCTGGTCGCCAAGCCGGTCGATGGTCTCCCGATCCAGGTCGGTCCCCAGCAGCATGTGAAGAATATCCGAGTTTCCCAGGCCGAAGGTAGGCTTGAATTGCTCCCAGGTGAGGTCGCGACCCTGGGCGCGACAGAGCGCGCTCCAGGCGACAAAGTGGGCTTGCTCGGTGTCGGCAAGCGTGCCATCGAGATCCCACACCACCGCGATTCCGTCTTCCATTCTGATCTCCCTTGCCTCTCCCTGCATCCATTGATCCCCCCGACTGAGGTCGGCTCGGCGCTACCACCCGACTGAGGTCGGGGTATATCCCTTCAGACCATGCCGGCTCCATAGTCACCAGTGCTCGGCGATCAATGTACCGCATCGCTAGGACATGACCGGCATATGGTAGCCTGTAAGGGAGGGGCATGATCATTTGCCTCACGAGTTTCCCGATGTACGGCAGGATAGATTCATGACCATTGTGGAAGGGCGCCAGTCGGCGCTGGAGCGACCGGATGATCTGGCGGCGATCGTGGAACTGGCGGCCCGCGTGGGCCGGGAGGTGCTGGCTCCGCGGGCAGCTGAAACCGACGTGGGCGCCGCTCCGCCGCGCGAAAACTTCGCCGCCCTGGTCCAGGCGGGGCTGATGGGCCTCAGTATTCCGGTTCGTTATGGTGGCCTGGAAGCGGACTCAAGTACATGCCTAGAGGTGCTGGAAACCCTGAGCCGCTCCTGTGCCGCCACCGCCTTTCTCTTCACCCAGCATATGGGGGTGTGCGGTTCGATCGCCGCCGGCGGATCGGCGCTCGCGCCTATTATGTTGCCTCGCCTGGCTACCGGCGAGTTGCTGGTGGGGATCGGCGCCTCGCAACTCCGGCGGGCCGGTTCCCCCCAATTACGAGCCCGCCGGACGGACGGGGGCTTTTTCATCGACGGCAGCGTGCCCTGGGCCTCGGGTTACGGACTGATGACCCATTTGGTCCTTGGGGCCACGAACGAGGACGGGCTGCCGATGTTCTTCTGGGTGCCGTTCGTACCCGCCGAGGGAATCTCATTCGGCCCGGTACAGGATATGGTGGTGATGCGAGCGGCCAGCACGGTCCCGGTCCGCTGCGAGGGACTCTTCGTGGCCGACGAAGCGGTCATTGGCGATGACCAAGAGGGGTACTGGCGATCCCAGCACGGCGGCACCCTGGGCAACCCCATGGCCTTTCTCCTGGGAATCGGGGCCGGCTGCCTGGATGGTCTGCGCGCGGCGGCGGAGCGCGATACCGACGGCTTCGTGCTCCGGTCCCGTTTGGAAGCGCTGGAGGCGGAGTGGACCGTGCACCGGCATCGCTTTTACTCGCTCACCCATCGCTTTGTCGAGGGCGATCGCGGGGAGACGGTGCTGGATGCCCTCCTAGCCACTCGCGTGGTGGTAAGCGCCTTCGTACTCCGGCTGGCCCAGATCGCGATCGCCGCCGAGGGCGGGCGGGCGCATCTCCGCGGCAACCCGGCGCAACGCCGGCTCCGCGAGGCATCGTTCTTCCTCACGGCCACCGTGAATCGGTCGGTGCGGGAGGCGCTGGTGCAGGGGCTGTAAGTCGGTGAGCCACTGATTCGGTAGTCAGGTCATGGCATGCGTACTCCAGAGCCGAGTCGTCCCCTCGCCTCTCATTTCCCTGAGGTGAAGGGACGACTCGGCTGGGCGATTGCGCTACAATGGGGACAGCGAAAACAAGATCCAGGAGGGGCTGCCGTGGCAGTCAAGGCGTTCGAGATTTGGCATGAGGTCGATGAATTCCTGACCTCGACCCCCACTCCCAAGCAGATATTGGCGTTTCATCCGTCGCCGGCAGCGCAAGAGCGCCTGCGTCGTCTCCTCGATGCCAATGGCAGCCGGTCCTTGACGGCTGAGGAGGAGGCGGAGCTGAACGAGACCCTGGCCGTTGAGCAGTTCATGCGGCGACTGAAAGTCAGGGCCCTGGCGAAAGTTCAGGCATGACCTATGTCCCCGCGCCGCTTGCGCCCGCGAGGGAGAGCGTCGTCCCCCCACGCCGAGCACCAGGGGAAAGAGCATCATGGGGTCTGGGTGTTGGGGAGTCGGCCGATAGCGTGGCCACTAGGTACGGTCGCCAGGCCAGTCTGTGAGGACCTGCGCCAACCGGGGATCTACCCGCTCCCCCAGCAGCCCGGCAAGGCGGTCGTCAGGCAACCGGAACGTCTCCCATAATCGCCGCACCGCCTCCACGCCCCCCGTGTCGTACAGCGCTTTCGCCGCCGCGAGCAAGTGGAACTGATACCACTCGTAGTTCAGCGGCCCAACGTTGATGTAGAGCTCCTCAAG